>NZ_JBNGDN010000004.1:0-13765 GCF_049975065.1 Hydrogenovibrio sp. | reverse complement strand
CTCCTTAATCGATAATGAATCCTTGTTCGGAATGCCTGCAGCGTGCATTCCATGCCGACGTATTTTCTGAATTTTGCCCTTCTCCCGATTTTGCGTTTATAATCGTTTGAGAAACTCTGCTTAAACCGACACTTTCGGAAATCACCAGGCCTGGTGATTTCCGATAATTTCCTTTATTTACAATGGAACATATCATGAAAGCCTCCAAACTCTTCGTACAATGCCTTGAAAATGAACAAGTGGAATACGTCTTCGGCATTCCCGGTGAAGAGAATATGGATATGATGGACGCTTTATTGGATTCTAAAATTCAATTCATTACCTGTCGTCATGAACAGGGCGCTGCTTTTATGGCCGACGTTTACGGTCGTTTGACTGGCGAAGCGGGCGTTTGCCTTTCCACTCTGGGCCCTGGCGCCACCAACCTGGTGACAGGTGTGGCCGATGCCAATATGGACAACTCGCCGCTGGTGGCCATCGCCGGACAAGCCGCCACCACGCGTTTGCATAAAGAATCCCATCAGGTGGTGGATTTGGTCAATTTGTTCAAACCCATTACCAAATATTCCGCCCAAGTGTTGGAACCGGAAATTCTGCCGGAAGTGGTGCGAAAAGCCTTTAAACTGGCACAGGCTGAAAAACCGGGCGCTGCGTTTATCGACTTTCCGGAAAACATCAGTGAAATGACCACCCCGGAAAAACCGTTACCGGTTATGGAATCCCGACTCAGTCTCGCGGATCATAAGTTAATCGACAAAGCCGCTTCGATTATTCTCAAGGCACACAAACCCATGATATTGGTTGGCAACGGCGCGGTCAGGGCGCGTGCCACCGACGCTTTGTATGCCTTTTCCAATCATTTTCAAATTCCCATCGTCAACACCTTTATGGCCAAGGGTGCCGTGCCACATTATAAAAACCCACTGTCTGTCGGCACGGCCGGCTTGCAAAAAGGCGACTATGAAAATGCCGGTTTCGCCGAATCCGATCTGGTGATCTGCGTCGGTTTTGATATGGTTGAATACCATCCGCATTTATGGAATCCAAATCGTGAACACACGTTAATTCACCTGGACACGGATCCGGCCGAAGTGGACTACAGTTACATTCCAGATGTGGAACTGATCGGCAACATTGGACGTAACCTGAAAGCCTTAACGGAAAAGCTGCCTAAAAAAGAATCTGCTCCCTTGCCTTTTCCCCTTCGAGAATCCATGATTCAGGAAATGAATCGAATGGCGGACAGCCAGGCCTGGCCAATGAAGCCGCAAAAAATTATCTGGGATTTACGCACGGCGATGAATAAAGAAGACATTGCCATTTGCGACGTCGGCGCGCATAAAATGTGGATGGCACGTTTTTTCCGCTCTGAAGTCCCCAATACTTGCATTATTTCCAACGGGTTTGCCAGCATGGGCATTGCTGTGCCGGGTGCCATCGGTGCCAAACTGGCTTTCCCGGAAAAAGCCATTGTCGCCGTGACCGGCGATGCCGGTTTTATGATGAATGCGCAGGAAATCGAAACCGCTTTGCGCTGCGAGACACCGATCGTCATTCTGATTTGGAACGACAATCAATACGGCCTGATTAACTGGAAACAAAAACGACGCTACGGTCGCTCCGCCTACATCGATTTCAATAACCCGGATTTTGTCAAATTTGCCGAATCCTTCGGCGCAAAAGGCGTGCGCATTGAAGCAGCCAGCGAACTGCTGCCAGCTCTGAAAACCGCTTTAAATACCCGAACCGTGACCATTATCGATTGTCCGGTCGATTATTCTGAAAATAACCGTCTTACGGAACTGCTCGGTCATGTGATTTCCGAAATCGAGTCCTGACAACTTTTTGGTTGCCATTCAGTTTAATAATCACTTATGCGGATGCAAATAGGCGCGCAAACGATTATACTGAATCACCCTTTTATCTGTGCGGTGGTTAATATGATTTACATCAAATGCAATGTGCAAAACGAAATTGAAGACATCACCTTTACCAATACGCCCGGTTACACCATGTCGAGTGTCTTTGACCCGCAAGTGAAAGCCTTTTTGGAAAATTCTCAGAACGAAGCCTTAATTAAAGACGTACTGAATGATCTGGATCTGGAAATGGTTCGAGTCATTGAAGATATGGTGGATCTGATGATCGAAAAAGACCTCATTTTATTCACCGACCTGCCGGAACCGGTACAAAATAAATTATTGTTCAAACGCAGTTTGCGGGATTCTCTAAATCCGGAAGTCAGCTTGATCGGTGAGGAAGAAACCCTGAATTTTTAACCCCTTAGCCTATGAATGGTTCCTGTGAATAGTCTATGGATAAATGCTCGATAACATCGGTATGAACTGGGGATAAAAAGTCATTTTCTGTGCATAAAATTGAGCCAAAACTGAAACCTTAGGTTATCCACATTTCGCCCACATACCATACAAAGACAGTCTGCCAATCTTTCTACCGGGTTACCAACAAGTTAAGGTATTGAAATAATTTGATTTAGCCAACTTATCCTGTGGTTTTAGTCACACCAATAACAACAGAAATATTAAAAAAATACATTTAATATATACTTTATCTTTTATTAATTAGATTTAACTCATGACCTTAAACGAACTGAAATATCTGGTGGAACTGGCCAAGGAAAAACATTTTCGCCGCGCTTCGGAAAACTGTTTTGTCAGCCAACCCACTTTAAGTATCGCCATTAAAAAGCTCGAAGAAGAGTTAGATGTCACTCTGTTTGAACGACGCAAGAACGACGTTTTGATTACCCCCATCGGTCAGCAGGTCGTGGATCTGGCAGACGAAATCATTCAAAAAACCAAAGCCATTAAACAACTCACCCGGGACGAGCAATCGCAGACCACCGAATTGAAACTCGGTGTCATCTACACCATCGGTCCTTACCTACTGCCGCATTTAATTTCCCAGTTTCATCAGAAAGCCAAGAACATTCGCTTATCCATCGAAGAAAACTATACTCATGAGTTGGCGAAAAAACTGCACAGCGGTGAATTGGATGTAATCATCGTTTCCTTGCCGTTTTCCGAGCCGAATACGGACATTTTTCCGCTTTATGAAGAGTCTTTTCTGGTGGCCATGCCTAAGGATCACCCGCTGTCCGGACAGAGCACCATTGATCTGAATGACATCCATGATGAAACGGTACTCTTGCTGGGGGCAGGGCATTGCTTTCGCGATCAGGTTGTTGAAGCCTATCCGGCGCTGATGCATTTAAACTATCAGAGCAACCCTTTACAGAAAACATTGGAAGGCAGTTCTTTGGAAACCATTCGCTATATGGTGGCTTCCGGTGCGGGGATTACAGTTCTACCCTGTTCCGCCTGTCAGCAGCCGGACGATTTGCTGACGTTTAAACCGCTGAAAACGCCGATTGCGAAACGACAGGTGGTCATGACTTGGCGAAAAAGTTTCCCAAGGCATAAAGTGTTACAGATATTTAAAGAAACTTTAAGTGAAATTCATTTACCCTGTACTTCTTCCATTCAGCCATAGAGTATTGTGAATCATGTTACTGTTTAACCGTATTGTTCGATCAGAAGTTCCAGTCACACTGCTGATGTTGACAGTATTCCTGCTTGGATGTCTATCGGTCTTTTCTTCCGCTCATGCGGATGATTATGAAATACTCAAAGAGCACACCTTTGAAAAACAGCCGGCTATGAACAGTCAAGACCCTTACGAGGGCTGGAACCGTGCCATTTTTGACTTCAATATGGCGTTTAATGATGCCATTGGTGAGCCGGTGGCCGATGCCTATAATGATTATGTACCGGTTCCGGCGCGTATTGGCGTGCGGAATTTCTTTCAAAACCTGAAAGAACCGTTGAATGTGGTTAATTCGGTATTTCAAGGGGATATCGAAGGCACTTTGACCAGTTTTATGCGCTTGGCATTAAACACGAGTTTTGGTTTTTTTGGAATTTTGGATATTGCCACACCGGCAGGCCTGACGTACCACAAAGAAGATTTGGGGCAAACGCTTTATAAATGGGGTGTCTGGTCGGAAGCCTCATTTTTTATGGTGCCCATCCTGGGACCTTACACCACACGGGAACTGGTCGGTGGGAGCATTGATTCCCTTTATAACCCCACTTATTCCTATCTGATTGAAACGGATGATATTGGGCGTTTATCGCTGTTTCTCGGAGAGAAATTCGTAGATTACACCCAGGCGATGGGGTTGGTCACAGAAATGCGCGCCCAGCCGGATCCCTATATTTTCATGCGTGAAAGCTATATGCAGTATCGTCAGAATCTGATTTACAACGGTAATCCACCGGCTCCGAATCTGGATGATTTTAATTTTGATTGATTGAGTACAGCAGCAAGCGACAAACGCTTGAATTCAAGGAAGGGAATAGAAAGCCTTTAAATGGCGCTTTAAATAGGGATTGAGCGGTATTTCGCAGTGTTACCCTAGGTTGTGTATTCAATCATTTCAAAAGCGGACTGAGAAGGCTTTTATTCGATGCGGTTTTGGGTGTGTTTCACCTGTTTCACTTTGATGTGCACCGCCGCCTTGGCCATTAAATGAGCACTGACCGGTGCGGTGATGAATAAAAACAGGGTGATCAGCAGTTCGTGTAGGCTGAGGGTACCGTCTTTAAAGGTAAAATACAGAACCGATGCCAATAAAATGGCCCCCACGCCTAAGGTGGTCGCCTTGGTGGGACCGTGCAGACGCATGTAAAAATCCGGCAGTTTATAAAGTCCGATGGAGCCGACCAGGGTGAAGAAAGCGCCGATTAAAATCAAACCCGCTAAAATATATTCCAGTATCATGCTGTCCACCTTATTCCATAATATCGCCGCGCAGCAGGTATTTGCTGAGCGCTACCGTGCCGACAAACCCCATTACGGCGATTAATAAAGCGGCTTCAAAGTACAGCGGGCTGTCGTGAAAAATGCCGAATAGGATCAATATGGCAATGGCGTTAATATTTAAGGTATCCAAGGCCAGAATGCGATCCGGCAGGCTCGGCCCTCTCACCAGTCGATAAAAACTGAGAATCAACGCTAAGCTCACCAGCACGAATGCAATTTTCAACACCATTTCTAACATGATTCAAATATCTCCATCAGCGGCTTTTCGTAACGTTGTTTGATTTCAGTAATCGCCAGGCCTGGGTCTTCTATATGCAAACCGTGCACCAGTAATTGACGGCGATCTTGCGATAGATCACAGGAAACCGTTCCCGGCGTCAATGAAATGGTATTGGCCAAAAAACTGATGCCTAAAGGATGTTGAATATCCAGATCAATGGTAATAAAGCCGGGTTTGAGTTTTTTTTGAGGCCCTAAAATCAGTTTGGCCACCGCGATATTGGCTATCAGAATATCCCATAACACCACCCCGAGAAAACGCAATTGCGTGAGGGGCTTACTTAAACACACTTTTTCCGGCCAGAAACCGGACGTCAGCAACGGAATTGCAATCGCCAGAATCAACCCCATCACCATATGACCGGGGCTGAAGGTATTGTTTAATAACAACCAGATCACCCATAAAAATAGGCTGAGTACCGGATGGGGTAACAGTTTTCTAAAACGCATAATCAATCCTTTCTAACCTGTTTTTAACCGGATACGGCTGGGGTATTGAGGACAGTTTCAATGTATTGCATGGGTTGATATATCTGTAATGCAATCGCATCGGTCACTGCGGTAATCGGATCGGCAAAAATCACCAGAATGGGACTGACGCTCAATAACAGCAACACCGCCATAAAGGCATTTCGATTAAAGGGTGCGCTGCTGCGTGGCAAATGCGGTTGGGTATTGTAAAACAATAATGAGCCGGAACGTGCGACCGCGATAATCATCACCAAACCGGAAATCAATACCACCCCCAGAATCCAAGCAAACCAGATGGAATTCATGGCAGAAACCAAAATCAATACTTTACCGAAAAAGCCGGATAAGGGGGGCATACCCGTCATGGCAAGGCCGACAAATACAAAGGTGCCGCCCAGCAATACAATGCGGTGCATGACCGGACCGGATTCGAACCGGTCGTCAAAGTCCCCGCGACCGCGTGCGATCATATCCGCCAACAAGAAAAAACCGCCTGCCAGAAGCGTGGAATGAATCAAATAGTACAAAGTGGCGGAAAAGGCCGCTTGTGAATTCAAACCGATGCCGACGAGTAAGGTTGCGACTGAAGCCAACACCAGATAAGCGACCTGCTCACGTAAGCCACGCGAGGCCATAACGCCCAGGGCGGCCAGCAACAAGGTAATCAGACCGAAGCCCAGCACCCATGGAATGTAATAAAACGCCAAGTCCCCGGCTGTTTCACCGAAAACAGTGCCGTGCACCCTAATAATGGCGTAGAGTCCAACCTTGGTCATAATGGCAAACAGCGCGGCCACGGGTGCCGAAGTATTGGCATACGCTTGGGGCAACCAGAGATACAACGGGAAGATGGCGGCTTTGACACCGAAAACCAGCAGCAATAGCAATCCGGCGGACGCGACTACGGCCTGTTCGCTTTCGGGCAATTGCGCCACTTTTACCGCCATGTCGGCGATGTTTAAGGTTCCGAGGATGCCGTAAAGTGCGCCCACTGCAAACAGGAATAGGGTGGAACCGATTAGGTTAATGACCACATACTGTAATCCGGCTTTGGTGCGCAGGCGACCGCCGCCATGCAACATTAAGCTGTAGGAAGCCAATAACAACACTTCAAAAAACACAAAGAGGTTAAAGACGTCTCCGGTGAGAAACGCGCCGTTTAACCCGAATAATTGCAATTGAAAAAACACATGGAAATGTGAGCCTTTGGCATCCACACCGGTGCTCATAGCGTACCAAAGGGCACCCATGGCTAAAATCGAGGTGATCAGCACCATTAACGCCGATAGACTGTCGAGCACCAAAACGATGCCGTAAGGCGCCACCCAGTTACCCAGCGCATAGACTTGTGGCGGAAAATCCAAAGCGGTTTGCAATAACAGCACACTGATAAACACCAGGCCTGACACTAAGATAAAGCTTAAAATGCGTTGCAGCTTCAAGCCACCTAAATGCGCCAATAGCAACACAACACCGCCGATAAGCGGCAATAGAACTGGGTAAAAAGTGAGATTCATCATTCAATTTTCCCCGCTGGTTGGTCTTTAACGCTGGGCGGATGATTGGATTGGGTTTCAGGAGACGGATAGGGTTCTTCGTCCGGGGCTAGGTGCAAACCATCCACATGGTCATTGCCTAATTCCGCCCGTGCTTTCAACGCTAGGACAATCAAAAAGGCCGTCATCCCAAATGAAATAACAATGGCGGTTAAGACCAACGCTTGAGGCAGGGGATCGGCGTAACCGGCTTGGTTCGGATCGATCACAGCCGGTAAACCAATGGTTAAACGCCCCATCGAGAATAAGAAAAAATTCACGGCATAAGAGATCAGGGTAATGCCTAAAACCACTGGGAAGGTTCGTGCCCGTAATATCAGATAAACACCACTCATGGTGAGAACGCCAATAACGATGGCAATGAGAATGGCCATTATTTCACCTCCTGACAGGTCGGATTGGCATTAGGGTCATCGGGATGATGTGAAGCATCACTGAGTTTGCCCAATTGCACCAGACTCATCACCGTTGCGCCGACCACGACAAGGAATACACCCAGATCGAAGGCAATGGCACTGGCAACTTCAAATTTGCCTACAATGGGCCAATCCAGATAGGTGAAGGCCGATGTTAGGAAAGGATAGCCTAATCCCATAGCGACCAGTCCGGTGGATATGGCGATCAACAGCCCAAAGCCAATGGCCCAGTGCATATTGACTTTGATGCGTTCGCTAGTCCATTCAATGCCGTTGGCCAGATATTGGACGATCAAAGCGACGGAGGCAATCAGTCCGGCAATGAATCCACCACCTGGCAGGTTATGCCCTCGTAGGAAAATAAATACCGCCACCATCAGCATTAAAGGCAGTAACAAGCGCGTCAGCGTTTGCATAATGATTGGATGGGCGTCGCGGCTCCATAATCGACCTCGTGTATCGCATTCGGGTGCTGGCAGCTTTAAGCCTTGCAGCATGGCGTAAATGCCCAGGCCTGCCAAGGCCAGTACCACAATTTCGCCTAGGGTATCAAACCCACGGAAGTCCACGAGGATGACGTTTACCACATTGGTACCGCCGCCGCCTGGGACACTGTTTTCCAAGAAATAGTCGGCAATGGTGGTGTAATCGCGCGTCAAAACGGCCAGCGTCAACAAAGCGGCACCCACCCCAGCGGCCAGAGCAATGGTTAAATCACGGAATAGACGGATTCGACCAAATTGTTTAGGCGTATATTGGGGTAAAAAGTATAACGCCAACAGCAACAATACAATGGTGACCACTTCAACCGACAGTTGCGTTAAGGCCAGATCCGGTGCGGAAAATTTCACAAAACCAAGCGAAATCACCAAACCGATGACCCCAATAATGGTGATGACGCGCTTACGCTGCCAGGCCATGGATAAAATACTGACCACTACCAATCCAAACGCCACCAGTGGGGTAAACCCATCGACCGGTAACAAGATCCGGTCACCGAATAAAGGCCCTGTGTACTGCATCATGCCATAAGCACCGATGACGACTGCGGCACCCATTACCCAAGCAGATGCGTTTTGCAAAGACCCTTTGTCGAAATAACGCGTGACGGATACCGACGTTTGATAGAGACCTTGTAAACCATGGTTAAAGTAACGTTTGGCATCGATATTGTGGATGTATTTGCGATAAAAATCGAAAAAATGACGACGTCTGACATACACTACGATTCCCAGCGCCATGGCGATAAAACTCATCATTAACGGGAAATTAAATCCATGCCAAATGGCTAGGCTATAAGTTGGGGCGGCTGTCTGTAAAGTTCCGATGACAGCCACCTGCAGAATGGGCGCGACCGTCAGAGCAGGGAAAATACCCACGGCCAGACAGACAATCACCAGAATATCGATGGGGATTTTCATAAACCGTGGCGGTTCGTGCGGGGTGCGGGTTAAACCGACGGGTTCACCGCCAAAGAAAGTGCTGTGAATGAACCGCAGAGAGTAAGCGACCGAGAAAATTCCGCCAATAGTCACCAAGACCGGAATCATCCAGGTAAAGGAATCCACCTTCGACATTTCCACCGCTTGTTCAAAAAACATTTCCTTACTCAAGAAACCGTTTAACAAAGGCACACCGGCCATGGCGGCTGAGGCGATAATCGCCAGAGCAGCGGTATGCGGCATGTACTTGATCAAACCGCTTAGCTTACGCATATCGCGGGTACCGGTTTCGTGATCGATAATGCCCGCCACCATAAACAATGAGGCTTTAAAGGTGGCGTGGTTGATAATATGGAAAATCGCCGCCACCGCGGCCAGTTGTGTGCCGAAACCGAACAGGAGCGTAATTAACCCTAAATGGCTGATGGTCGAATAGGCCAACAGGCTTTTAATGTCGTTTTTAAATAGAGCCGTATAGGCGCCCAATAAAAAGGTAATCAGCCCTGCGGTACCGACGATCCAAGACCATTCTGGGGTGCCGGATAGAACGGGGAAAAACCGTGCTAATAAGAAAATACCCGCCTTGACCATAGTGGCCGAATGCAAATACGCGGAAACCGGTGTCGGTGCCGCCATGGCATGGGGTAACCAGAAATGAAACGGAAATTGTGCCGATTTAGTGAATACCCCTAATAAAATCAGTATTAAAATCGGTAAATACAAGGGGCTGTTTCGCACCAGATCACCGGCTTGTAGGACATCCGACAGTTGATAACTGCCAACAACCTGTCCTAATAGCAAAACCCCCCCCAGTAAAGCCAGACCGCCTGCTCCGGTAATTGCCAGCGACATACGTGCGCCTTGGCGTGCGTCTTTGCGTTGCTGCCAATAACTGATGAGCAGGAAAGAGGTAATCGACGTCAGTTCCCAGAAAATCACCATTTGAATCAGATTTTCCGACAGAACGATGCCCAGCATGGAGCCCATAAACATCAGCAGATAGGAGTAAAATCGCCCCATGCAATCTTTGACCGCGAGATAATAACGGGCATAAAAGATCACCAATAAACCGATGATCAGAATCATTAAGGCAAATAACAGCGCCAAACCGTCAAGGCGAAAGGCAAAGTACAATCCGATACTGTGAATCCAGGGCCAGCTTTGAATTAAGGTTTCATTCTGAAAGGGGAGTGATACGCTGGGTGCCAGCAAAGCCAAAGACAAAAGCGTGATGCCTCCAGCCGTCCAAGCGGATGCCAAGCGGTTATATCTGGAAGCCCAAGCCGCGAAAATGGCTCCGAAGAAAGGGATTAAGACCACCAACGGAAGATTAAAGTCTAAGAGATTCATAATAATCGAATTCACTATAAAAGCAGTTTATAACGGCAAAAGGGTACCATAAAGCGTCCTAGAGTCAATGTTTTATCGTTTGATACGGGTGTAATCTTCTAAACGGTATGGCGCTTTAACGAGCCAAGAAAATACCGCTTGTTGGTCACTGCTGCCGTGAGTGACGTGCCTTTTTCGAGGGTCGGGCATCGATTTTTTTGAAAAGTTTTAAAATTGGGCACCGACAAAATGAATTAATTCGCCATACCCAGTGATTATGCGTTATCTTTACAGTATTTCTACTTTGGCCACTTTTTCGATTACATAACAATTTCCCAGTTAAAAAATATGAAAAAATACGATTCAAATTCACTTCTACCTTCCTTAAATATGCATCACATCAAATCATTGGCTTTGCTGGCTTTGTTAATGAGTGTTGCTGGATGGGCGCTGGCGGCGGACGATTATCAGGTGAAATTGGATTGGCCGGGGATGATTATGTCGTTACTCGGCGGTTTGGCGTTGTTTTTGTTCGGTTTGGATTTAATGATTAAAGGGCTTCTGGCGGTGGCCGGTGAGCGGATGAAACAGCTGTTGGAGAAATTGACGGTGAACCGCGTCACCGGCGCCATTTCCGGTACCTTGGTGACGGCGGTGATTCAGTCCTCTTCAGTGACCACGGTGCTGGTCGTAGGGTTTGTTTCTGCGGGTTTAATGACGGTGACTCAAGCCGCCAGTGTCATTATGGGGGCGAATCTGGGAACCACTATCACCGCTCAAATCGTGGCGTTTAAAATCACCAACCTGGCCTTATTGATGATTGCGGTCGGTTTTGTCATTCATTTCGCCGCAAAACTCAACCGTACCCGTCATTTAGGGGAACTGATTCTGGGCTTGGGTCTGATTTTTTTTGGCATGAATGTCATGAGTGATGCCATGTATCCTCTGCGCAGTTATGAACCCTTTCTGAATTTAATGGTGCAAATGCAAAATCCGCTCTACGGCATTCTGGTCGGGTTGGTGTTTACGGCGTTGGTGCAATCGTCTTCGGCCACCATCGGCATTGTCATCGTTACGGCCAGCAACGGGTTTTTAACCTTGCCTGCAGGCATAGCCCTGGTAATGGGCGCGGACATTGGCACCTGCGTGACTGCCATGCTGGCCGCCATTGGAAAATCACGAGACGCCATCCGTACCGCGATGATTCAAGTCGGGTTTAATGTGCTCGGGGTCTTGATCTGGCTGCCGTTTATTTCGGTGTTGGCGGTGTTGTCGGTTGGGGTATCGCCGTCGGTGACACCGGACATTATTACCATGGAAACCTTGGCCGAAAACACGCCGCGTGAAATTGCCAATGCCAACACCATTTTCAAACTCTCAGCGTTATTGTTGTTTTTGCCGATGGTGCCGCTGTTTATCTGGGCGGTGTATAAACTTTTCCCAGTGGTGGCGGATGAAACCAATCAACAGGAAATCAAACCTAAATTTCTGGACAAAGACATCTTGTCTGCACCGAGTATGGCGATGGATGCCGTGGAAATGGAAATCGATCAATTTCGTCAAAAACTCAACAGTTTCTTTAACCATGCTGTTCAGGCGGATTCCATTACGCTGGAAAAACTCACTTTTGAAGATAAATACGTTGAACGTTTAAAAAATTATCAGCATCAGATATTGCAGTATCTCGGCAGAATCAGTGAATCCGATTTGGATGAAGGGTTGCAGAATCGGCATTTGAAACTGATCACCATTGTCAACATCATGGAATCCTTGGTTGAGACCATCGACTCCGGCATCGTGCAAGCCAAACACAAAGCGTTTGAGAATAAATTCAAACCCAGCCAGACCATGCTGGATCTATTAGGCAATTTGGCCAAAGAGGTCGGAAAAGGTATGGATAACGCATTGCTATCCTTAACGGAAAAAAGTGAAGATAAAGCCATGACGGTGTTGTCGGTCAAATCCACCATCGATCATCTGATTCAGGAATCGTTGGAACATCAGGCGCGCTATTTGAAGTCGGATGCACAGCGTATTATGATTTTCCGTTTGGAAATGCAATTGGTGGACGCGTTTAAACGAATGCACACCTTGTCCAAGCGGATTGCACGTTATCAAATGGCTTCGGTGTCAAGTAACCAAACCTAAGGAAATGAATGTATGTTGCGAATCGTGTTGGTTGTTGCGGCGGCAACGATTATGGCCGCTTGTGGTAACAAAACCTATGTTAAAAAGCCTCAGCAAAGCCATCAACAGTTTCAGTCCGACCGTAATTATTGCAAAAGCGAAGCCTTAGGCGCTTGGGAAGATTCAAATGGCGTGTCGCAAGTGAATTTGCGCCGTCAAACATCCGGCCGAATGTCCTATGAAGACTGTATGTTGCAAATGGGGTATCAGCAAGCTGAATAACGAGCTTTTTACCGAAGACCGGCAGAAGACCTGAACTCAAGCCGTTTATAAATCTCTTTTGTTAAAGTGAATTAGGTTCTCGGGTTGGGTCATTTCCATATTGGGATGGTTGCTGGCATGAATTTCGTATTCCGTAAAATGTCCATCTTTTTGTTCCAATAATTGTTCCGCCACTTGGATCAAATAATCTTTATCGGTGTGTGTGGTTTTAAACACCAAACCGTGTTTACCGATCACCTTCAAAACATAATGCGCTGTATTGAACGCAGGCTCTTGAATCACCATTTTTACTCTCCCTGAACGGTTACCACCAGATGACGATTAAATGTCCCCATACGGTGTTCGTATAAATACAGTCCTTGCCAAGTGCCCAAATTCAATCGACCGTTTGTCACTGGAATGGTGTGACTGGTTTCTGTGAGCAAGGTGCGTAGATGACCGGACATATCGTCTTTTCCCTCGTAATGATGCTTATAATTCGGGTCGCCGTCAACCACATGTTTCCGCAACCAAAATTCGATGTCATCTCGCACCGTCGGATCGGCATTTTCGGTGATAATCAAGGAGGCGGATGTATGTTGACAGAACACATGGCATAGACCGGTCTTAATGCCCGATTTTTGAAGGGTTTGATTCAAGCTTGGCGTGATGTTGTAAGTCCCTCTTTCGGGATTTCGAAATGTCAGATTGGTTTGATAGGTTTTCATTTTGAGCGTTCACTTTCAGGGTTTCGAAGATTTCAAGCCTGTTAGCATAGTTGTCTTTCGGGTTGGAATGCAAGAGTCGTCTTACAACTTACACCATCAGATATGATATTTTGTGTGTTTCAAAGCGGGTTGTAATCGTAGATAAGATATTTTTGATAAACCGAAAAATTCGGAAAATATATAAAAATTCCTTTTAAAACAATATTATAAAAAAAATTATTACGATTTCTAAAACATTCGGGCTAAAATTCAAGAGGGGTTAAGCAAGTTTTTTTCTGTAAATTGTCCAAAAAGTTCACCGGTTAAAATTT
>NZ_JBNGDN010000003.1:0-64753 GCF_049975065.1 Hydrogenovibrio sp. | reverse complement strand
TGTTCTATGATTTTCTGCCGGATGAGTCGGTTAAAATTTATGGTGTTGAAGCCGGTGGACACGGTTTGGATACCAATGAACATGCCGCGCCCTTGTGTAAAGGTAAGCCGGGCGTATTACACGGTAACCGAACCTATTTGATGGAAGACGAAAATGGCCAGATCATGGGGACGCATTCCATTTCCGCCGGTTTGGATTATCCGGGCGTTGGACCGGAGCACGCCTGGTTAAAAGACATTGGTCGGGTTGAATATGTGGCGATTAATGATGACGAAGCCATGCAGGGCTTTCGAGATTTGACCCGTTACGAAGGCATTATTCCGGCGCTGGAGACCAGTCACGCTTTGGCCTATGCCACCAAACTCGCACCGACGATGCGACCCGATCAGACGATTATCGTTAATCTGTCCGGTCGTGGTGATAAAGATATGAATACCATCGCGAAAATAGAGGGGTTTGAATTTTAACATGAATCGAATTGACACCACCTTGGCGGCATTAAAAGCGCAAGGCAAGACTGCTTTAATCCCTTACATCACTGCGGGGGATCCGCACCCGGATATGACCGTTTCGTTAATGCATGCGCTGGTGGAACAGGGCGCGGATATGCTGGAGCTGGGCGTGCCATTTTCCGATCCCATGGCGGATGGTCCGGTGATTCAAAAAGCCGTTGAACGGGCACTGGCCAATCGAGTGAGCCTAAAGGATGTGTTGCGCTATGTGACCGAGTTCCGCAAGACCGATGCTAATACGCCGATTATTTTGATGGGGTACTTGAATCCGATTGAGGCCATGGGGGTGGAAACCTTTGCGAATCAAGCAAAAGAAGCCGGTGTGGACGGTGTTTTGACGGTGGATATGCCCCCGGAAGAAACCAGTGGTTATCTGGCTGCTTTGCAGAGCGCCGATTTGAACCGCATATTTTTGGTGTCGCCGACCACGCCGGATGGTCGCTTGAATGCCGTCAATGAGATGGGCAGCGGGTTTGTTTATTATGTTTCATTAAAAGGGGTGACCGGATCAAAAGCCCTGGATGCCGCCGATGTGGCGCAGCATGTGGGGCACCTTCGTGACAAGACGGCGATGCCGGTGGCGATTGGTTTTGGGATTCGGGACGGTGACACCGCTTATCAAATGGCCAAGCTGGGAGATGCCATTATTGTTGGCTCGGCTTTGGTGAGTTTGATTGAAGAAAAAGCCGACCGCCCTTTGGCGGAGGTTGAATCGGTTCTGAAAGCGAAAATGCATGAGTTCAAACAAGCGATTCAGCGTGCGGATGACGAATAAACAGTGTGAATGGCGGGCGTAGTTTGTACACGGTCGTTTGGAGAAGAAAATGAGTTGGTTTGAGAAGATTTTACCCAGTATCAAGCAGGTGACGGATCGAAAGAAAAACGTTCCGGAAGGATTGTGGACCAAGTGTCCGAAGTGCGAAAGCACTTTGTATCGCGCTGAGGTCAAACGAAATCTTGAGGTGTGTCCTAAGTGCGACCATCACATGCGTTTGGGTGGGCGTGAGCGTTTGTTGAGTTTTTTGGATGACGATACGGCCATTGAAATCTCCGCCAATATCGCACCGGTCGATGCACTGAAATTCAAGGACATAAAGACCTATAAAACACGTTTGGCACAAGCGCAAAAAGCCACGGATGAAAAAGATTCGTTTATCACCATGGTCGGTGAGATTCAGGGGCTGGAAGTGGTCTCGGGTGCGTTTGAATTCAAGTTTATGGGCGGTTCCATGGGATCGGTGATGGGCGAAAAATTCGTTCGAGCCGTCAATGAAGCCATTGAGCGTCGCTGTCCATTGATTGTGTTTTCCGCCAGTGGTGGTGCGCGTATGCAGGAAGCGTTGTTTTCGTTGATGCAGATGGCGAAAACCAGTGCGGCTCTGGGTAAGTTGCGCGAGCAGCAGTTGCCGTTTATTTCCGTGCTGACGGATCCGACTATGGGTGGGGTGTCGGCCAGTTTTGCCATGCTCGGGGATTTGAACGTGGCGGAGCCAAAAGCCCTAATCGGGTTTGCCGGACCGCGTGTCATTGAGCAAACGGTGCGTGAAAAACTGCCGGAAGGCTTTCAGCGTAGCGAATTTTTACTGGAACACGGTGCCATCGATCGTATCATTCATCGTCATCATCTCAGTCGCGAATTGGCGTCCGTTTGTCGCATTTTGCTTAAAAAACCCGCTTGAACTGGGTTGTGTCTGAGGGTTCTGTGACACCGGATTTCAACTCCAGTTTGCAAACTTGGCTCGATTGGTTGCTGACGCGCCACCCTGAGGAGATCGATTTAGGGCTGGAGCGGGTATCAATGGTCGCCGATGCTTTGGGGCTGACATCGCAACTTCCCACTGTAGTTACGGTAGCGGGTACCAATGGCAAAGGGTCGAGCGTGGCGATGCTGGATGCGATTTATCGTGCTGCGGGGTATCGAACAGGCCGTTTTACATCACCGCATTTGTTACGGTTTAATGAGCGCGTTCAGTTGTCGGGTCAAGACGTTGATGACCAATCGTTGGTCGCAGCGTTCTGTGCTATCGAAGCGGCTCGGGGTGACATTAAGCTCACTTTTTTTGAATGTGCGACCCTGGCGGCGTTATGGGTGTTTTCGCAAACCCCTCTGGATGTGGTCTTATTGGAAGTCGGTTTGGGCGGCCGTTTGGACGCGGTGAATCTGGTGGATGCGGATGCCAGCTTGATCACCGCCATTGATGTGGATCATCAGGAATGGCTGGGCGCGGATCGGGTGCAGATCGCTGTGGAGAAAGCCGGTATCATGCGTTCGGGAAAACCGAGCGTGTGTTCGGATCCGACGGTGCCCGAGAGTTTGCTGGGTTATGCGCGGCAGCATCAGGTGCCGTTGCAATGGTTAGGACGGGATTTTCATTATGAGGAAAATGACCAGGCCTGGTCATTTTGTCAAGGATCGGTTCAGCGTGATGATTTGCCTTTTCCCGCTTTGAACGGACGCTTTCAGCGTCAGAATGCCGCAGGTGTGCTAGCGGTGATCGAGGCGCTTCAATCGGTGTTGCCTGTTTCGGAGGTTGCGATTCGTCAGGGGTTGCAGCAAGTGTCTCATTTAGGTCGGTTACAGCATTTGCAGCGCTTTGGCCAGGATTGGTGGTTGGATGTGGCGCATAACCCTCAGTCGGCACAAGCATTGGGCACCTTTGTCGGGCAAATGGCGGCGAGCGAGGCTTTTACCAGGCCTGGTTATTTTGATGTGGCGATTTTTTCGGTGTTGGCGGATAAAGAGGTGTTGCCGATGGTGCAAGCGCTGGCACCCTATGTTTCGTGTTGGGCCTTGGCCGACTTGGGTGTGCCGCGCGCCCTGCCGTTAATGGATTTGGAAGCCGTGTTATGGCAGGCAGGCGTTGCGCCGGAGAATATTGTAAAATACACCAGTATTTCTGAAGCGGTTCAGGCGTATGCCGAATCGGTCGAATCCGCACGCCTTCGCCTGCTGGTTTGGGGCTCTTTTTACACGGTTTCACAAGCATTGGCTCGTTTCGAAAATGACTGATTCAAATTCGCATTCCATGCCATCCGAAAAGGATGTTATGAAGCATCGATTGACCGGTGCTTTTGTTTGGCTGGGGTTGCTGGTGATCGTGGTGCCGATCTGGTACAACAATCCGGTAAATTTTAACCCAGAGGCCGAACAGGCGTCGCCTGAGAGAAATCAAAAAACGCTGGTGGCGGACAAGCCGTTTCTGATTCCTGAGCCTAGAGGATCGGAGCAAACGGCGGCCAATGCGGAAAAAGCGGAGTCGGTGTCCGCGCCCGAACCGGATGTCGCGCCGCCCCGTCAGCCGTCTTCGACAGCCGCATCCGCATCGAAAGAATCGGCGAACGTCAGTCGTCCAAGCTCAGAGGCCGCTGAGGCAAAACCCCAAGCGCCGACTAAGGTGGCGTCAAACTCGGTAGAGACGGCCGATGAATCAGAGTCCGAATGGATTCTCCGCTTGGTGGCTTATCGTCATAAAGACATGGCGGATGGATTGCACGAACGCTTGAAATACGATTATGAAGCCTATGTAAAGTATTTTCCGGACAGCCGATATTACTCAGTTCGGGTTGGGCCTTATGCGTCTAAACAACAGGCTTTAAAAGATCAAAAACGTTTGGATGGGCTGTTGAGAATACAGTCGCAGTTGGTTAGGTTTAAGCGGACGCCCTAGCCGCTTAAACAGACAGAAATGGGCGATTAAATCGGAGAAAACTCACCATGTGCGGGATTGTCGGGATTGTATCAAACACACCGGTTAACCAGGAGATCTACGACGCTTTAACGGTGTTGCAGCACCGTGGGCAGGATGCTGCAGGTATTGTGACCTGTGAAGCGGGGCGGCTGTATCAACGCAAGGATAACGGCTTGGTTAAGGATGTGTTTCGCACTCGCCACATGCGTGATCTGCACGGTAATATGGGCATAGGTCATGTGCGTTACCCAACCGCAGGAAGCTCGTCTGGCGCTGAGGCGCAACCGTTTTATGTCAACTCACCTTACGGCATCGCGATGGGGCATAACGGCAATCTGACCAATGCGGAGCAGTTGGGCAAAGAGCTGTATGAGCAGGACTTGCGTCACTTGAATACCAACTCCGATTCGGAAGTGCTATTGAATGTGTTTGCGCATGAGTTGATGCAGCAAAAAAAATTGTTTGTCGATGCAGAAGATATTTTCAGCGCCATCGCTCGTGTGCACAAGCGAGCGCGTGGCGGTTATGCGGCCGTGGGTGTTATCCCGAGTGTTGGTCTGTTCGGTTTTCGGGATCCGTTTGCGCTGCGTCCAATTGTGGTGGGACAACGCCGCACGGACAGCGGTATGGATTATATGGTGGCGTCTGAAAGTGTGGCGTTGGATGCGGCCGGTTTCAGCTTGATGAAAGATTTGGAGCCGGGCGAGGCGGTTGTGATCAGCGAATCGGGTCACATTCAATTCAAACAGTGCGCGGATGCCCCGCAATACAGTCCCTGTATTTTTGAATTTGTGTATTTTGCCCGGCCGGATTCGATGATTGATGATATTTCGGTCTATAAATCGCGTTTGCGCATGGGGGAAAAGCTGGCGGATCAGATTTTGCGTGATTGGCCGGACAATGACATTGATGTGGTGATGCCGATACCGGATACCAGCCGAACCGCCGCTTTACAATTAGCGGACATGTTGGGCAAGCCTTACCGAGAAGGCTTTATTAAGAATCGTTATATTGGACGCACCTTTATTATGCCTGGACAAACCTTGCGCAAAAAATCCGTTCGTCAAAAGTTGAATGCGGTGCCACTGGAGTTTGAAGGCAAAAATATTTTATTGGTGGACGATTCCATTGTCCGTGGCACCACGTCGGGCGAGATTGTCCAGATGGCGCGAGAGGCCGGCGCTAAAAAGGTCTATTTTGCGTCGGCGGCACCCGCCGTGCGTTATCCGTATGTCTACGGTATTGATATGCCCAGTGCTTCCGAGTTGGTTGCCAATGGGCGCGACAATGATGAAATCGCCGCTTACATCGGAGCCGACCGTCTGTTTTATCAAGATTTGGATGATTTGATTGAAGCGGTCTGGCAAGGCAATAAATCGATCAAGGAATTTGATACGTCTTGCTTTAGCGGCTGTTACGTGACGGGCGATATTACCGCGGAATATCTGGCGTCTTTGGATCAAAATCGCAACGATTCGGCACAGAGTCTTCAAAAGCAAGTCGGGCGCGAACCCGTTGGTATCTACAATGGTAATGGGCGAGATGACTGAAGATTACGATTTGGAAACCTTGGCGATACGCTTTGGTTATGATCAGACGCAGGAGCAGGAAAATTCCGAAGCGATTTTTCCGACATCCAGTTTCCGTTATCAATCGGCGCAACAGGCCGCGAATCGTTTTGCCGGCACAGAAGTTGGCAATGTTTATTCTCGATTTACGAATCCAACGGTCAGAGCCTTTGAAAACCGATTGGCTGTTTTGGAAAAAGGCGAGAGCTGTGTGGCCACCGCTTCCGGCATGGCGGCGATTTTGTCGGTATGCATGGGGCTGTTGCAAGCCGGTGATCACCTTGTTTCTTCTCGCAGTGTTTTCGGGACGACAAAGGTTTTGTTTGAGCGTTATTTAACACGATTTGGCATTGATGTGACGTTTGTCGATCTGACTAACCAAGACGCTTGGGCGGCGGCGATTCGGCCCAATACCCGGTTATTGTTTTTGGAAACCCCATCCAATCCGCTGACGGAAGTGGCTGATTTGAACGATTTGGCGGATCTGGCAAAGGCGCATCAAGCTTTATTGGTGGTGGATAATTGTTTTTGCACCCCAGCTTTGCAAACCCCGCTGACACTGGGGGCGGATCTGGTGGTGCACTCCGCCACCAAGTTCTTGGACGGTCAAGGGCGCGTGATTGGTGGCGCGGTGGTGGGGTCGGAGGCTTTAATAGAGGATGGTGTGCGAGGCGTGATTCGAACGGCCGGGCCTTCGATGAGTCCGTTTAATGCGTGGGTGTTTTTAAAAGGGCTGGAAACTCTGTCGCTTCGGATGGAAGCGCATTGTGATCGCGCCTTACAGCTGGCGGAATGGTTGCAAACCCATCCTGCGGTGGAATCGGTGTTTTACCCAGGCCTGGCGTCTCACCCACAGCATGCGCTCGCTCAGTCTCAGCAAAGTGGTTTTGGCGGTCTTTTGTCTTTTCGGGTGATTGGCGGCCGTGAAGCGGCCTGGCAGGTGATAGACGCGACTCAAATGATTTCAATCACGGCCAATCTCGGGGATGTGAAAACCAGTATTACCCATCCGGCCAGTACCACTCATTGCCGAGTCGCCGTCGAAGAACGGCTGGCCTGCGGCATCAGTGAAAATCTATTGCGGATTTCGGTTGGACTGGAAAGTTTGAAGGATATTCAAGCCGACTTGGCGAGAGGTTTGGACGCGCTGGCGGTCAATCAAACTTGAACTCGTTTGATGAGTCACTGCGCGGTTTGCGTGAGCGCGAATGGCGAATCATTTGGGCAACTGAAACTGCGATTCGTCGTTTTGACGGAAAATAATACAGGTTTTTCCAATCGTTTGAATCAGCTGGGAACCGGTGTTTTCAATCAGGTGTTCGATTATGCGCTTGCGTTCCTCCCGGTCGGAAGAGGCGATTTTGATTTTGATCAGCTCGTGGTGCGTCAGGGTGCTTTCCAATTCCAGCATGAGGTTGTCGGTTACACCGTTGGCGCCAATTAAAATGGTTGGGTTTAGGCCATGACCAAGACCTTTTAAAAAGCGTTTTTGGGTGTTGGTGAGTTTTTTAGATGACATTGAATTTCCAAGAAAGAAGAGTGTGAATGACCCGGTTGAAAGGTGGCCGGGGGATGAATTTCGATAAAACCGTATTTTAGCGGAAAAAGTGATAAAACACGATGGCAAGAAGTAAATCCAGTGCGAGCTGGTTAAAAGAACATTTTGATGACTATTATGTGAATAAGGCCAAACAGGATGGCTGGCGTTCCCGAGCCATCTATAAATTACAGGAAATCGACGAAAAAGACCGCCTGTTTCAAAAGGGCATGACCGTAATTGACTTGGGTGCCGCGCCCGGCGGTTGGTCACAGTGGACGACCCAGCGTGTCGGTGAGAGTGGCGGTGTGTTTGCCTTGGATATTTTGCCTGTTGAACCCTTTGCTGGGGTGACGTTTATTCAGGGGGATTTTCAGGAAGACGCCGTCTATCAAGCGTTGCTGGCGGCTTTGGATGATCGTGAAGTGGATTTGGTGATGTCCGATATGGCACCGAATATGACGGGGAATAAAGGGGTGGATATTCCCCGTGCCATGTATTTGGTGGAGCTCTGTGTCGAGTTAGCCGAGCAGGTGCTCAAGCCGGAAGGGGATTTGCTCATGAAGGTGTTTCAAGGAGAGGGGTATGAGGCGCTTTTGAATCGGTTAAGAACCGATTACACCAAAGTCCTTACGCGTAAACCCAAAGCATCGCGGCCAAGAAGCAAGGAAATTTACGTTTTAGCCCGCGGTAAAAAAGCTTGATCTGAAGGTTAAGATTCGAGCTTAACAGCGGTCATAATCAAGCTTGGCAATGGTTGTGATTAAGAAAAACAATCAGGTTTGACGGCCTCTAATAAACGTTATTAATGACGTTTTGTGGTAAAGTGATCGCAATTAACTCGGAAACGTTTATAAGTTAGGCTAAGTTCGGCACTGTCGCGCCTGCGCCTTGATGCAAAATGACGAATTTTCGAGTTAACCCGATGGTAACGGTTTCGGGTTAACAGACAAAAACACCCAAAGTGTTAGATTCCAAAGGTGGATTATGAAAAATGATATGTTGAAAAACATTTTAATTTGGACAGTGGTCGCGACGGTGATGTTGTCCATTTTTAACCATTTCAGCAGCCAGAAACTTTCTGGAAGCACTTCTCAGCTAGCCTATTCGGACTTTATCGACCAAGTCAGACAGGGAGCGGTCAGTCAGGTTTCGATTGAAGGGGGCACCATTCACGGTGTTTTCACCGACGGCAAGGCTTTTACAACCTATAACCCCGGTGATGCCGGTTTGATGGGGGATTTGCTGAATAATAATGTGAAAGTGACGGCGCGGCCACCTGAAAAGCAAAGTTTGCTGATGCAAATTTTCATTTCCTGGTTCCCGATGTTGTTGTTGATTGCCATTTGGATTTTCTTTATGCGCTCCATGGGCGGCGGTTTGGGCGGCAAAGGCGGTCCTATGTCGTTTGGTAAAAGCAAGGCGCGTATGTTGACGGATGATCAGGTGAAGGTCACGTTGGATGATGTGGCCGGTGCGGATGAGGCCAAGGAAGAAGTCGGGGAGATTGTGGATTTCTTGCGCGATCCGGAAAAATATCAGAATCTTGGCGGTAACATTCCACGCGGCGTTCTGATGGTGGGACCACCTGGAACGGGTAAAACATTGCTGGCCAAAGCCATTGCCGGTGAAGCCAAGGTGCCGTTTTTCAGCATTTCCGGTTCCGACTTTGTGGAAATGTTCGTCGGGGTAGGGGCGTCTCGTGTGCGTGATATGTTTGAGCAGGCGAAAGCGCATTCGCCGTGTATTATTTTCATCGATGAAATTGATGCCGTGGGTCGTAGTCGTGGTGCTGGCATGGGCGGTGGCAACGATGAGCGCGAACAGACACTGAACCAAATGTTGGTGGAGATGGATGGTTTCGAAGGCAGTGAAGGCATCATCGTTATCGCGGCGACTAACCGTGCGGATGTCTTAGATCCGGCTTTATTGCGTCCAGGGCGTTTTGACCGTCAAGTCACGGTTGGTTTGCCGGATGTTCGCGGTCGCGAGCAGATTCTGAAAGTGCACATGCGAAAGGTGCCTTTGGCTGAAGATGTGCGTCCGAGCTTTATTGCGCGTGGTACGCCTGGTTTTTCCGGGGCAGACCTGGCAAATTTGGTGAACGAGGCTGCGTTGTTTGCGGCGCGTAATAATGATCGATTGGTGACGCAGTCCCACTTTGAGAAGGCCAAAGACAAAATCCTCATGGGGGTCGAGCGTAGAAGCATGGTCATGAGTGAGGATGAGAAAAAACTCACCGCTTATCATGAAGCCGGTCATGCCATTGTCGGCTATTTGGTGCCCGAACATGATCCGGTTTATAAAGTCAGTATTATGCCGCGCGGACGAGCGCTGGGCGTGACCATGTATCTTCCGGAAGAGGATTCATACAGTTACAGTAAACGTAAGCTTGAAAGTCAGTTATCGAGTTTGTACGGTGGCCGTATTGCGGAAGAAATGATTTTCGGTGCCGATGCGGTGACCACAGGCGCGAGTAACGACATTATGCGAGCCACGCAGATTGCTCGTAACATGGTGACCAAGTGGGGGCTGTCCGATAAGTTGGGGCCTTTGATGTACGAAGAGGACGATAATGGTTCCTTGATGGGGACTTCTCGTAACGCTAATGTCTCCGGTGAGATTTCGAAAGAAATCGATCACGAAATCCGTCACTTGATTGATCGTAATTATCAGCGATCTCAGCAGATTCTTACGGAAAAGCTGGATGTGTTACATGCGATGGCAGACGCCTTGATGCAGTATGAAACCATTGATGCCGATCAGATTAAAAATTTGATGGAAGGCAAGGAACCAGGTGAGCCGAAAGATTGGCATGAACGTTCTAATGACTCGGATGATCCCTCCTCGTCGGCGGTGGTGTCGGGTGATGGTGTCTCTGACGCAAAGGCCACACACGATTCGCAATCGGATATGACCTCTGACGAGGGCGTTGAAGGTGGTGAGCCGAAATTGCATTGAAGCAATTCGGTGTAATGAAAAACCCCTTAACTGGGGTTTTTTTATGGGGAGATTGGTGTGAATTTGATAGAAAGGTTGCAGGAAGCGCATCAGGCTAGACCGCTGGTAATGGGGATTTTGAATGTCACGCCGGATTCCTTCTCCGACGGCGGGCAGTTTGTTTCCAAAGAGGCGGTCATTCAACAGGTGGTGGCGATGACAGAGGCCGGAGCGGACATCATTGATGTGGGCGGGGAATCGACCAGGCCTGGTGCTGAACCGGTGCCTCTGCAGATGGAATTGGATCGGGTGATGCCGGCGATTGAGTGGGTGAAGCAATATTCAGATGCGTATGTGTCGGTGGATACCTATAAGCCCGAGGTGATGCAACAGGCTTTGAGGCTCTCGGTTGATCTGATTAATGACATCAATGCGTTGGAAGCGGAGGGTGCGATGGCGCTGGTGTCGCAGTCCGATGTCGCAGTGTGTCTGATGCACAAAAGTGGCGACCCTCAGACAATGCAATCGCAGCCGGATTATCCTCAGGGGGTGTTTGATGCGGTTTATGACTACCTCAGTGAACGTGCCCGAGCCTGTGAGATGGCGGGGATTCAATCGTCTGCTATTTTACTGGATCCCGGGTTTGGTTTCGGTAAGAACCTGAGTCATAATGTGACCTTGTTTGAGCGTCTCGAAGAGTTTACGGCGTTAAATTACCCCTTGCTGGTGGGGGTCTCGCGAAAGCGTATGATTGGTGAGTTATTGGGTGAGCTGCCGGTAGACAAACGCCTGGTCGGCAGCGTCGCAGCCGCGAGTCTGGCAGCCATGAAAGGCGCAAAGGTGGTGCGGGTGCATGATGTGGCTGAGACGGTTCAGGCTTTGGAGGTCACCTTGGCGCTTTTGTAAAATCGGTTCGTTGGGGGCACGATCGCCCGCCCTTGCAGCTGAGTATGGAATGGTTTGCAGCGTGATATGGAAGCATTATGAAAAAAAAATATTTCGGAACGGATGGAATTCGTAATCAGGTGGGTAAAGGTTTGATTCGCCCAGATCAAGTGTTGAAGCTTGGCTGGGCAACGGGTCAGGTTTTGAAGTCGCTGGGTGGTTCGAAGGTGATGATCGGTAAGGATACGCGCATTTCCGGTTATATGTTTGAGTCGGCACTGGAGGCAGGGTTTATTTCAGCTGGCATTGATGTGTTGCTGCTGGGCCCCATGCCGACGCCGGCCATTGCTTATTTGACGCAAACGTTTCATGCGGATGCGGGGATTGTCATCAGTGCTTCTCACAACCCGCATTACGATAACGGCATAAAATTTTTCGGTGCCAACGGTCAGAAAATTTCCGATGAAATGGAACTGCAAATTGAGAAAGTGTTTGAGCAGGAGTTAACCATTTGTGACTCCTCCGAGTTGGGGCGCGCCCGGCGAATTGATGATGCGCCAGGGCGCTATATAGAGTTTTGTAAAAGTACGTTTGACAGTGCTCGTAAATTGGATGGCATTAAGCTGGTGTTGGATTGCGCTCATGGAGCCACCTACCATATTGCACCGGCGGTTTTCACTGAGCTGGGAGCCGAAGTGGTGACGATTGGGGTGCAACCTAATGGTGTGAATATCAACCAGGAGTGCGGGGCAACCGATCTGGAGCAATTGCAGGCTAGAGTGCTGATGGAGAAGGCGCAATTGGGCATTGCCTTTGATGGCGACGGCGATCGTGTCATGATGGTGGATGAGCAAGGTGCGGTTTTGGATGGTGATGAAATACTCTACATTTTGGCGAGCACCGCTCCCCCTTCTGTCAAAGGGGTTGTGGGAACGGTCATGAGTAATCTTGGGCTTGAAAAGGCGCTGCAGGAAAAAGGAATAACATTGCATCGAACGCCCGTGGGCGATCGTTATGTGATGTCGGCGTTGGTGGAACGTGGATGGTTGCTGGGGGCTGAGCCTTCAGGTCATGTGCTTTGCCTGAATAAGACCTCAACGGGCGATGGGATAGTGGCGGCACTTCAGGTGGTGGCGAGATGGTTGTCTTCCGGGCATCGACTGTCCGAACTGAAAGCGGGCATGAAAAAGTATCCCCAAATTTTGAAAAATGTGCGCATTGATGGGTTGGCCGATATTCAGTCGAATCAGGCTTTGGAGGCGGCTGTGAAAGCGTCCGAGCTCAGAATGGGCGGTAAGGGGCGAGTATTGATTCGTGCTTCGGGCACGGAGCCTTTGATTCGGGTGATGGTGGAAGGTGAAAATATCGAGCAGGTAGAGAAGGAAGTGTCTGAATTGACACGTGTTGTCGAAACAGAATTTTGTTGAAATTGTCAAGATTGTAATTTAAAAAAGAAACCGCTAATATAGGTGGAATTTTGCGTCGGAGACTAAATGGAATGAGACGATTATTCGTTGCGGGTAACTGGAAAATGCACGGGGATAAAGCCTCAATCAAGCACTTAGTAACTGGACTGAACGCTCAGGCCGAAACCGTTGGGGAAGTGGATGTGGCGATTTGTCCGCCGTCTGTTTATCTGGATTATGTCCAGTCCTGTCTGACGGTTGGAGCCGTTTCTCTGGGGGCTCAGAATATGGCGGTGGAGCCAGTGAGTGGGGCTTTTACCGGCGAAATTTCCGCAGCAATGCTCAAGGATGTGAGTTGCGAATATGTTATTCTAGGACATTCGGAACGTCGCGCGCTTTTTGGTGAAACGGATACGGTTATTGCGCAAAAGGTTAAGACGGCTTTGGCCGCTGGGCTGACACCGATTTTATGCGTCGGGGAAACATTGGAAGAGCGTGAATCTGGTCGCCTGGAAACGGTGATTTCAACCCAGATGCGTGCTGTTCTAGATGTGGTTGGGGTCGCGGCTTTTGAAAAAATTGTGGTCGCTTATGAACCGGTCTGGGCCATTGGCACAGGCAAAACGGCCTCCGCTGAACAGGCGCAAGAGGTGCATGCCTTTATTCGTGGTCTGGTTGCAGGTGACGATGCAGGTGTGGCGGAAAAGTTAGTGATCCAATATGGCGGCAGTGTTAAGCCGGACAATGCGGCTGAATTGTTTGATCAGCCGGATATTGATGGCGGCCTGATTGGTGGTGCGTCTTTGAATGCGGATGACTTTATCGCCATCTGTCGTGCAGCGGGAGCACAATAATATGTTTCAGATCGTTTTGGCGATTCATCTGGTCATCGCGTTTATTTTGATTGTATTGGTGCTGCTGCAACACGGCAAAGGCGCAGACGCCGGTGCCAATTTCGGAGGCGGGTCATCGCAATCTGTTTTTGGTAGCAGCGGCTCCAGTGGCTTTTTACTGAAGGTGACGTCTGTGGTAGCGGTGGTCTTTTTTGTCACCAGTCTGACACTGGCTTATCTGGGAGCGCAACAGGCCAAAGGTTATGAAAGTGTTGTGACCAAGCCAGTGACGCAGAAACTTGAAGAGACAGCGCCGAATACACCGGTTGTACCGGAGTAAAACGAATTTTAATTAATTGAATTAGCCGATGTGGTGAAATTGGTAGACACGCTATCTTGAGGGGGTAGTGGCGAAAGCCGTGCCGGTTCAAATCCGGCCATCGGCACCATATTTAAAATCTGCCAGGCCTGGCAGATTATTGATGCAGTGAGTGCAGGACTGTGCTTACACCATCAAGACGATGCTTAGTCTTGAATCAGAGGGGCTTGAAACCTATGCTAGAAAATTACTTACCCATTCTTGTTTTTATTGTTCTGGGTGTTTTGTTCGGGGTTGGGCCTATTTTAATTGGCTATCTACTCGGTCCGCAGAAGCCGGATTCCGAGAAGCTTTCTCCTTATGAATGCGGCTTTGAAGCCTTCGAGGATTCTCGAATGAAATTTGATGTCCGCTTCTATCTAGTGGCGATTCTGTTCATTATTTTCGATCTTGAAATCGCCTTTCTCTTTCCGTGGGCCATTGCTTTGGAAGAGGTCGGTACCTATGGCTTGCTGGCCATGGCGGCCTTCTTGTCCTTACTGGTCGTTGGATTTATCTACGAATGGAAAAAAGGAGCGCTCGAGTGGGAATAGAAGGCGTTTTGAAAGAAGGGGTGGTGACCACCTCTGCAGATAAATTAATCAACTGGGCACGAACGGGTTCCTTATGGCCGATGACATTTGGCCTAGCCTGCTGTGCGGTTGAAATGATGCACGCTGGTGCGGCTCGCTACGATTTAGACCGTTTCGGGATTATTTTTCGACCGAGCCCGCGTCAATCGGACGTGATGATCGTCGCCGGAACACTCGTTAATAAAATGGCGCCTGCTTTGCGTAAAGTGTACGATCAAATGGCAGAACCTAGATGGGTCATTTCTATGGGGTCTTGCGCCAACGGCGGAGGTTACTATCATTATTCGTATTCGGTCGTGCGAGGGTGTGACCGCATCGTCCCTGTCGATATATATGTCCCAGGCTGTCCGCCAACGGCTGAAGCCTTGCTCTATGGCATTATCCAATTGCAGAATAAAATTAAACGCACCAATACCATCGCGCGTTAGTTTTTGCCTAACAGGAAAATGATATGAAACAATCGGTACTCGATTTACAAGTTCGTGTTCAAGCGCTTCTAGGGGAACAGCTAGTGTCATCTGACATAGTGTTCGGTGAGTTGACACTTGAGGTTTCGGCTTCAGAGGCGTTTTCGGCGCTTGAGTCGATTAAAAATACGTTGCAGTTTGCACAACTCATTGACTTGTGTGGCGTGGATTACCTGGCGTACGGCGAGGTTACTTGGGAAACACGAAAAGTGACATCCCAAGGTTACAGTCGAGGCGTTTTTGACTTTGAAGACACTGAGGAAGCTTCC
This sequence comes from Hydrogenovibrio sp., assembly GCF_049975065.1. Taxonomy (GTDB): domain Bacteria; phylum Pseudomonadota; class Gammaproteobacteria; order Thiomicrospirales; family Thiomicrospiraceae; genus Hydrogenovibrio. The sequence goes on along the minus strand of NZ_JBNGDN010000003.1, from coordinate 49,696 downwards.
GAATTGGAGCAACCCAGACGATTTGCCGTTGTTTATCATTTGTTGTCCATTGAGGATAACCTTCGGCTGCGCGTCAAGGTCTACCCAGATGATACTCGCTTGCCGGTAGTGGATTCTGTGGTGTCACTTTGGGCGTGTGCGGATTGGTATGAGCGCGAAGCTTTTGATTTGTTTGGCATTGTTTTCCAAGGGCACCCTGATTTAAGACGAATTTTGACCGACTATGGTTTTGTGGGTCACCCTTTGCGCAAGGATTTCCCACTGATTGGGCAGGTTGAGATGCGTTATGATGCTGACCAGTCACGTGTGGTTTATCAGCCGGTCTCAATTGAAAATCGCGTCAATGTTCCGCGTGTTATTCGCAGTGATGCTGAACCTAATGGATAAGTTGAGTTAATTATGTCTGAAATTCGTAACTACACCCTAAATTTTGGTCCGCAGCATCCATCGGCGCATGGTGTACTTCGACTGGTTTTGGAACTGGATGGCGAGACAATTGTACGCTCCGATCCACATATCGGTCTTTTGCATCGTGGCACGGAAAAACTCGCGGAATATAAACCTTATAACCACTCCATCGGTTATATGGATCGTCTGGATTACGTTTCCATGATGTCGAACGAGCACGCCTATGTCATGGCGATTGAAAAAATGCTCGACTTGGACGTGCCGGAACGCGCGCAGTACATTCGCGTGATGTTCGATGAAATTACCCGTATTTTGAATCACTTGATGTGGCTGGGAGCGCATGCTTTGGATATCGGCGCCATGACGGTTTTTTTGTACGCTTTCCGTGAACGCGAAGACTTAATGGATTGTTATGAAGCCGTTTCCGGTGCTCGTATGCATGCTACCTATTATCGTCCAGGTGGCGTTTATCGGGATCTGCCGGATACCATGGCGAAATACGAGGAGTCCGAATGGCATTCCGGTAAAAAATTGGATCAGCTGAACGAAACACGCGAAGGTTCGTTGCTGGACTTTATTGAAGCTTTTACAGAGCGTTTCCCGGGTTACGTCGATGAATATGAAACGCTTTTGACCGATAACCGAATCTGGAAGCAAAGAACGGTGGATATCGGTATTGTATCGCCAGAGCGCGCGATGCAGTTGGGCTTTACTGGCCCGATGTTGAGAGGTTCGGGCATTGCATGGGATTTGCGTAAGAAACAACCGTATGAAGTCTACGATAAGTTGGATTTCGATATCCCTGTCGGACAAACCGGTGATTGTTATGACCGCTACTTGGTACGTGTCGCGGAAATGCGTGAATCCAATAAAATTATCAAACAATGTGTGAAATGGCTGAAAGAAAACCCAGGCTCGGTCATTTCTGAGGATCATAAAGTGACGCCGCCTTCTCGTGAAGACGCCAAGTCAAGCATGGAGGCGCTTATCCATCACTTTAAACTCTTTACGGAAGGGTATTCTGTTCCGGAAGGAGAGGCCTATGCCGCGGTTGAACACCCAAAAGGTGAATTTGGGATCTACATGGTTTCGGATGGCGCCAATAAACCCTATCGCCTGAAAGTCAGAGCACCTGGGTTTCCACATCTGGCCGCACTGGACGAGATGGCAAAAGGCCACATGATCGCCGATGTGGTTGCTATTATCGGAACGCAGGATATTGTATTTGGGGAGATTGATCGATGACAGCAGCCAATTCATCCATGATTCAAGGTGACGTGAAAGCGCGGATTGATCGCTGGATTTCACATTATCCGCAGGATCAGAAGCGTTCCGCTGTCATGTCGGCGCTTCGTATTGTTCAAGAAGTCAATGGCGGGCATCTCACCACGCAACTGATGGATGAAGTCGCCGACTATCTTGATATGACGCCGATTGCCGTCTACGAAGTGGCCACTTTTTATTCCATGTATGAACATCAGCCGGTTGGTAAGCATAAGATTTGTCTCTGTACCAATATTTCGTGTATGTTGCGCGGCAGCGATGAGATTCTGGAACATCTCGAGAAAAAATTAGGGGTTGGGGTCGGTGAGGTGACCGATGATGGTCGTTTCTCTATCAAAAAGGTGGAATGCCTTGGTGCTTGTGGCGGTGCCCCTATGATGATGATCGGCAAGGAATATTATGAAAACCTGACCGAAGCGTCTGTTGATGAAATTTTAGATGGCTTGGAGTAGTGAAGATGATTCCGTTAAATGAATGTTGCTACCGCTTAAATCATCTAGAGAATCCATGGGATATTGAAACCTATGTGGCCAATGGCGGTTATGCGATTTGGAAAAAAGTGCTGGCGGGTGAGATTTCGCCACAAGAAATCATTGATGAGGTGAAAGCGTCCAATATCCGTGGTCGCGGGGGCGCTGGTTTTCCAACCGGTTTAAAGTGGAGTTTTATGAATCGTGCCGCTCCCGGCCCCAAATACATTCTGTGTAATTCAGATGAAGGGGAGCCGGGAACCTTCAAAGATCGTGACATTATTCGTTACAATCCGCACCAGTTGGTTGAGGGCATGATGATAGCTGGTTATGTGATCGGCGCCTGTGCAGGTTATAACTACATCCGCGGTGAGTTCTGGGAGCCTTACAAGCGTTTTGATAATGCCATTAACCAGGCACGTGAAGCAGGATTGCTTGGAAAAAATATTTTAGGATCCGGCTTCGATTTTGATTTGTACACCCATTTGGGTGCCGGTGCCTATATTTGCGGTGAAGAAACCGCACTGGTCGAATCGATTGAAGGTAAGAAGGGTCAGCCGCGTTTCAAACCGCCTTTTCCTGCCAGTTATGGTTTATACGGTAAACCCACAACGATTAACAATACCGAAACCCTGGCGTCCATACCGGTGATTCTAGCGAAAGGGGGGGATTGGTTCGCCGATCTTGGGGTGCAGAATGCTGGCGGTACAAAGTGTTTTGCGGTTTCAGGTCATGTGGAAAAACCGGGTAATTTTGAAGTTCGTATGGGAACGCCTTTTAAAGATCTTTTAGAAGCCGCTGGTGGCATCTGGAAAGGACGTACCTTAAAAGCGGTCATCCCGGGCGGCTCTTCCACAGCGGTATTGCCTGCCGAAAAAGCGTTGGAAATGAATATGGATTACGATTCTATTGCCAAAGCAGGTTCCTTCTTGGGTGCGGGCTCTGTGGTCATTATGGATGACAGAACGGATATGGTTAAAGCGCTTGAGCGTTTAACTTGGTTTTATTATGAAGAATCTTGTGGTCAGTGTACCCCTTGTCGGGAAGGCACGGGATGGTTATATCGCGTCGTCCATCGTATTCGTCAAGGCAAAGGACGCTCTGAAGACTTGGAATTGCTGAAGAATATCTCTGGAAAAATCATGGGGCGTGTTATTTGCGGTTTGGGAGACGCCTCCACGATTCCGGTCACCAGTTTCTTGCAGCATTTTGAGCATGAGTTCCGCCATTATATTGAGCATGGCTGCAGTATTTACGATAAATAAAATTCCGTGTGCTGTGGCACCCATCCAATAACTTTAGGTTTGAATTATGGTAAAGATTGAGATTAACGGTCAAGTGGTCGAGGCTCATGAAGGTGATATGTTAATTGATGTCGCCGATGAAGCTCACATCTCTATTCCGCGTTTTTGTTACCACAAAAAACTGTCAATCGCGGCGAACTGCCGGATGTGTTTGGTTGAAGTAGAAGGTGCGCCTAAGGCGTTGCCAGCTTGTGCGACTCCGGTCACTGACGGGATGAAGGTGCACACCAAATCGGCTAAAGCGCTGACGGCTCAGAAATCTGTGATGGAATTCTTGCTTATTAATCACCCGCTCGACTGCCCTATTTGTGATCAGGGTGGAGAGTGCGAACTGCAGGATGTTGCCATGGAATACGGCGATGACATCTCTGAGTATTCCGAACCTAAGCGTATTTTGGGCGATAAAAATATCGGTTCTTTAATTCATACCGATATGACACGATGCATTCATTGCACACGCTGCGTTCGGTTTGGACAAGAAGTGGCCGGTATGATGGAGCTGGGGGCAACGGGTCGCAGTGAGTGGATGGAGATCGGAACCTATATTGAGCGTTCAGTGACGTCAGAAATGTCGGGCAATATGATTGACTTGTGTCCAGTTGGGGCCTTAACGTCCAAGCCGTTTCGTTACTCAGCACGTCCCTGGGAGCTTAAAGCGCATAAATCCATAGCACCACATGACAGTATTGGTTCGAATATTATCCTGCACTCTAAAGAGGGTGTCATTAAACGGGTGGTGCCGGATGAAAACGAATCGATCAATGAAATTTGGATTTCCGATCGTGATCGTTTTTCATATGAAGCTTTAAATGCTTCGGATCGCTTAAAGACCCCAATGCTTAAAGAGAAAGGTAAATGGAAAGCCGTTGACTGGGAAACCGCCTTGGGCTTTGTAGCGGATAAGCTGAAGCATTATGCGCAGGATGATGCTTCCAAAGTGGGGGTGTTTGCCTCTCCGAATGCAACCTTAGAAGAATTGCAGCTGTCACAGAAACTGTTTCGTGGTCTGGGCATTGAAAACCTAGAGCATCGTTTGCGTCAGGTCGATTTTGAGATGGATGCTTTTGGTGGCATGATGGCACCGAAATTGAATCATGCCTTAGATGCTGTGGAGTCTTTGGATGCGGTTTTGTTGGTTGGCAGTTATCTGCGTAAAGAGTTGCCGCTTTTGAATCACCGTGTTCGCAAGGCGGCATTGAAGGGTGCCTCGGTGATGTCTGTCAATCCAGTTGATTTTGATTTTAACTACGCCGTTTCGAATGCCTTCGTGGCGGAAACGATGTTGAATGAATTGGCGGCCTTGGCCAAGGCGGCGTTGGAACTGAATAACGAAAATGACCAGGCCTGGTCAAAATCCATTAACGTTACCGACGCCCATCGACAAGCGGTTCAGTCTCTGAATGAGGCTACAAACGCGTCCATTATGGTTGGGCAGATCGCACAGTTGGATGCGAACTACACCAAATTGGTCAAATTGGCCAGCTTAATAGCTGAAACGACGGGCGCCACATTGAATGTCTTACCCATGTTCGCGAATGAAGTGGGCGCGCACATGGTAGGTTTTGTTCCGAAAGCCGGTTTGAATACCCGTGCTATGTTGTCGGAAACTATGCGTTGTTTTATTAATTTAAACGTTGAACCTGAAAAAGATATGTACGATGGCGCTCAGGCCTTGCAAGCAATGCAGCAGGCGGAATGTGTGATTAACTTTACGTTGTTTGACAGTGATGCGCAGCGTGAGTATGCCGATGTCATGCTGCCCATTGCGTCTTTTGCGGAAACGGCCGGAACCTTTGTGAATGCCTGTGGTTTAAAGCAATCTTTTAAAATGGCTGTTGAGCCTGTCGGCGATGCCAAAGCGGCCTGGAAGATTTTCCGTGTGCTGGGCAATTTGTTGGAAATGGACGGTTTTGACTACACGCATAGCAATCAAGTGTTGGCTGACGTTTCCGATGATTTGCGTGCAATTAACGTTTCCGGTATGACGCTAGAATTGCCGGAAAACGCCGACTTGATCGGGACGCAATGGCTTTCAATGTATCAAGTGGATTCGCTGGTTAGACGTTCACCGTCTCTACAGGCCACGCCGGATGCCCAAGCGGTAACAAATTAAAGGTAGAGGGTAAAATAATATGTTTAATGCGTTACAGGCTTGGCTTTCTTCCTTTTTGTATGATTGGTTGGCGATCTTAATCACGTTGTTGCTACAAGCCATAGTGGTGATTTTACCGGTGATGCTGGCGGTGGCTTGGCTCACTTTTGCAGAACGTAAAGTCATAGGTTACATGCAGGTGCGTATGGGGCCAAATCGTGTTGGACCAAAGGGTTGGTTGCAACCGATTGCAGATGCCTTGAAACTGATGTTTAAAGAGGTGGTATTGCCGTCTCAATCCAACCTTTATCTGTTTGTGGTGGCGCCAGTCTTAGCCATCGCACCCGCCGTAGCGGTTTGGGCGGTGATTCCGTTTGATGCCGATGGCGTGGTGGTCGCTGACATCAATGCCGGTTTATTGTATGTATTGGCGGTGTCTTCCATTATTGTGTATGGTGTGATTATTTCTGGTTGGGCATCGAATTCCAAATATGCTTTTTTAGGCGCCATGCGTGCTTCGGCACAAAAGATTTCCTATGAAATTGCCATGGGCTTCGCTTTGGTCACGGTTTTGATGGTGGCGGACAGCATGAACCTGACCGACATAGTCAATGGTCAACAGGGCGGCATCTGGAATTGGTATTGGATTCCGTTATTGCCGATGTTCTTTGTGTATTTTATTTCGGGCGTGGCTGAAACCAACCGAGCGCCGTTTGATGTGGCGGAGGGTGAGTCTGAAATTGTAGCGGGCTTCCATGTTGAATATTCCGGGATGGCGTTTGCGGTCTTCTTCTTAGCCGAATATGCGATGATGATTCTGATTTCGTTTATGACGGCAATTATGTTCTTAGGCGGTTGGTTTTCGCCTTTTGAGGGTATTCCCGGTCTTGAGACGCTGTTCGCATGGGTGCCGGGCTTTGTCTGGCTGTTTATCAAAGTCGCCTTCCTGCTGTTCTTGTTTTTATGGTTCAGAGCGACCTTTCCACGCTACCGATACGATCAGATCATGCGTCTCGGTTGGAAGGTTTTGATTCCTTTAACCATCGTATGGGTTTTCGTCGTCGGAATCATGGAATATTTTAAATTTGGCTCTTGGTTTAATTAATAGAGGTTGCTCATGATTGCTTTTTTGAAACACCAGGTTAAAACCTTTGGCTTAATCGAACTCTTTAAAGGGCTTGCCGTGACCGGTAAGTATCTGTTTAAGAAAAAAATCACCGTTCGTTATCCGGAAGAAAAAACCCCTTTGTCGCCTCGCTTTCGTGGACATCATGCCTTGCGTCGCTATGAGAATGGTGAGGAACGTTGTATTGCGTGTAAATTGTGTGAAGCCGTCTGTCCCGCCAACGCGATCACCATCGAATCCGAAGAGCGCAGCGATGGCAGTCGTCGAACCACGCAGTATGACATTGATATGTTTAAGTGCATCTACTGTGGTTTTTGTGAAGAGGCCTGCCCAGTGGATGCCATTGTTGAAACGCGCGTGTTCGAGTATGAATTTCATGAGCGCGGTGCGAACATTATGACCAAAGAAAAATTATTGGCATTTGGTGATCAACACGAAGCGCAAATCGCAGCCGATCGAGCTGCGGATGCGAAGTACCGTTAAGCCGCCCTGTAAAGAAGAGACTCTATCCCATGACTTTTGAGCAATTTATTTTTTATCTTTTGGCCGCTATCGCCGCCTTTTCTGGCTTGATGGTGATCAGTGTTAAGAACCCAGTCAAAGCGGCTCTCTGGCTGGTGTTGGCGTTTATTGCCACGGCCGGTGTCTGGCTGACCGCTCAAGCTGAATTTTTGGGTCTGGTATTAATTCTGGTGTATGTCGGCGCGGTCATGGTGTTGTTTTTATTTGTGGTCATGATGCTTGACATTAATGTAGCCCAGCTCAAAGAAGGGTTTACCCGTTATTTACCGCTGGGCGCATTGACGGCGATTGCGATTTTTGCACTGATGTATATGGTACTTGGGCCAGAACGGTTCGGTCTGGCACAGTATGCCGCCCCAACCGCAAACGCAAACGCAGAGGATGTGAGTAATACGTTGTCGATAGCGATTCCGTTGTATACCGAACATGCTTATCCCTTTATTCTGGCGGCGGTCTTGCTGCTGGTCGGTATTGTAGCGGCGATTACCCTGACGTTACGCCGCCGTGCGCCGGGTGTAGTGCTTTATCAGGATATTGACAAACAGGTTAAGGTGCAAGCGTCGGATCGGTTCAAAATGGTCAAAATGGCGCCCGTCGTGGAAAAAGATGTCCCAACCAAGGAGAAAGACTGATGATAGCCTTATCCGATTACCTTATTTTCGGAACCATCTTGTTTATGATCAGCATGGCTGGGATTTTTCTCAATCGTAAAAATGTGATTGTGCTTCTAATGGCGATCGAGTTGTTGCTATTGGCGGTTAATACCAACTTGGTCGCCTTCTCACATTATCTTAATGATGTGACGGGACAAATATTTGTGTTCTTTATCTTAACGGTTGCGGCGGCTGAGGCTGCAATTGGTTTGGCGATTATTGTGCTGGTTTTCCGAAATCGTAAAAGCATCAATGTTGATGATTTGGGTTCAATGAAAGGGTAATCTTGCAATGATTTTAAAATTTTTATTAACCATTATCCTTTTATCGCCACTGTTTGGCGCGATAGCAGCCGGTTTGTTCGGACGCCGTATTGGGCGACGTGGTGCCCATACGGTTACTATCTTCGGGGTCGCCGTTTCAACGATTCTGTCCGCCTATGTGTTCTGGCTGTTTGTATTCAATGGTCATGCGACTTATAACGATTCGCTTTACACTTGGTTGGTGTCCGATGGTATCCGTTTTGAAATTGGTTATATGATCGACAGCCTTTCGGCGACGATGATGCTGGTGGTGACGTTTGTGTCGCTGATGGTGCATATTTACACCATCGGTTATATGGATCACGACGAGGATTACGACCACAACAACCCTTACTATCAACGTTTTTTCAGTTACATTTCTCTGTTTACTTTTTCCATGCTTTCGTTGGTGATGGCCAACAATTTTTTACAGCTTTTCTTCGGTTGGGAAGCGGTTGGTCTGGTGTCCTATCTGCTGATTGGTTTCTATATGAAACGAGAGTCGGCCATTCAAGCCAACCTAAAAGCTTTCTTGGTGAATCGTGTGGGTGATTTTGGCTTCATTCTCGGTATTGCCGTGGTGGTGATGTATTTCAATACGCTGGATTACGCGGAATTTTTTGCTGGGCTCGACGCCCACGTCGGCACCCAAATGAGCTTTTTCCCAGGCGCGGAATGGTCGGTGATCACGGTTCTGTGTTTGCTGTTATTCATCGGCGCCATGGGGAAATCCGCTCAGATGCCGCTGCATGTTTGGCTGCCGGAATCTATGGAAGGCCCGACACCGATTTCGGCGTTGATTCACGCAGCCACAATGGTCACGGCGGGGATCTTTATGGTCGCGCGTTTATCGCCAGCGTTCGAATTGTCGGAAGTGGCCTTAAGCACAGTTTTGATAATCGGTGCCACAACCGCGTTCTTTATGGGAGTTCTCGGGATTGTTCAAAATGACATTAAACGTGTGGTGGCTTATTCAACTCTTTCACAGCTGGGCTACATGGTCGCCGCGCTGGGGGTCTCTGCCTATGCCGCTGGTATGTTCCATGTGCTGACGCACGCCTTCTTCAAGGCATTGCTGTTCCTAGCGGCCGGTTCGGTCATTATCGCCATGCATCATAAGCAGGATATGCGCGACATGGGAGGACTACGCAAGTATATGCCAATCACCTATGCGACCATGCTGATCGGTTCGCTGGCCTTGATTGGTTTCCCCGGGTTCTCAGGCTTCTTCTCTAAAGACAGCATTATCATGGGGGTGGGTGAATCGGTCATCTTCGGTGCGCAGTACGCCTATTTCTTGTTGGTCATCAGTGTGTTTGTTACTGCTTTCTATACGTTCCGAATGTTCTTTATGGTGTTTCACGGTAAGGAATCTGACTATGTCCGCAGCCACTCAATCCCTGAGTCGCCCAGAGTGGTCACGGTGCCTTTGATTTTGCTTGCGATACCGGCCGCGGTGCTGGGGATTATGATGGTGGGCAGTATTTTGTCCGGCAGTTACTTTGCCGATGCGATCACCGTATTGCCGCAAACGGATGTGTTGGCTAAAGTCTATGCTGCGGATTTCCAAAACGGGGCTTTGGGCATGATGCTGCATGGTTTTATGACGGTGCCGGTCTGGCTGTCTCTCGCTGGGGTTTTCCTGGCCTGGCTGTTTTACATTAAGCGTCCTGATTTGCCGAGTAAAATTCGCCAGGCCTGCCCGCGGGGGCATGCCTTGCTGGATAACGCTTACGGCTTTGATAAATTCAATGAAATTGTATTTGTCCGTGGTGCGCGACGCTTGGGTGATTTCTTTTGGAAAGCCATTGACGTTAAGGTGATTGATACCGGTATCGTTACAAACAGCTTTATGTCGGTTGCCAATGCGGCCTCGGCCTTGAGGCTGAGTCAAACAGGTTATCTGTATCACTACGCCTTTGTGATGATTTTCGGCCTGCTGGCAATGCTGGTGTGGGTACTTTGGTAATGATGATAAGAACACGAGAGAAGGGAATTACATAACATGATTTTCGATTTACCTATTTTAAGTACCCTTATTTGGCTGCCGATATTGGGCGGTCTTCTGATTCTGCTGGTCGGGCGTAACCGAGATGCGTTTGCCAAGTGGTTTGCGCTGTTCATTTCCATTGTGACCTTTTTGTGTTCCATTCCCCTGTGGACCGATTTCGATACCACGACGGCCAGTATGCAGTTTGTGGAAAAGGTTTCATGGATTCCGCAATTTAATATTTATTACATTCTCGGGGTGGATGGTCTCTCCATGCCGCTGGTGCTGCTAACCACCTTTACACAGGTACTGGTCATTGCATCGGCTTGGGATGTCATTAAAGAGCGTGTTGAACAGTACATGGGCGCCTTTATGATTATGCAAGGTCTGATGATTGGGGTATTTGTTGCGCTCGACGGCATTTTGTTCTATGTCTTTTGGGAAGCCTTGCTGATTCCGATGTTTATCATCATCGGTAAGTGGGGTGGGCCGAATCGTGTTTATGCCACACTGAAATTCTTTTTGTATACCTTCTTCGGTTCGGTTTTCATGTTGGTGGCTTTTTTGTACATGTATTTCCAGTCCGGCAGTTTTTCGATTTTGGATTTCCATACCATGTCACTTGGGCATATGGCGCAGATTTTGATTTTCCTGGCCTTCCTGCTGGCATTTGCCGTCAAGGTTCCCATGTTTCCGGTTCACACCTGGTTGCCGGATGCACACGTTCAAGCGCCTACGGCCGGCTCGGTTGTTCTGGCGGCGATCATGCTCAAGATGGGGGGCTATGGCTTTGTGCGCCTCAGCTTGCCGATTACCCCAGATGCCGCCATGGAGTTGGATTGGTTGGTCATCGTCCTTTCTCTAATCGCGATTTTCTATATCGGCTTAGTGGCGATGGTGCAGTCGGATATGAAAAAGCTGGTCGCTTATTCTTCGATTTCTCACATGGGCTTTGTCACCATCGGTATGTTCTTGGTGTATGACATTGTTCAGAACACCGGCAGTGCGCAAGGTGCCATGATTGGTATGGAAGGGGCGATGATTCAAATGATTTCGCATGGCTTTATTTCCGGTGCTATGTTCTTGATGATTGGGGTTCTGTACGATCGCATGCACACGCGTGAAATATCCGCTTACGGCGGGGTCGTCAATACCATGCCATGGTTTGGTTTCTTTGCCGTTCTGTTCGCCATGGCGAACGCCGGTCTTCCAGGTACTTCCGGTTTCGTCGGGGAGTTTATGGTCATACTCGCGTCTTTTAAAGCGAATGTCTGGTACGGTGTGGTTGCGGCTTCGACGCTGATTATCGGTGCGGCCTATACTTTATGGATGGTGAAGCGGGTGTTTTTCGGTGCGGTTGCCAATGATAATGTGGCGCAACTGAAAGACTTGAACAAACGTGAATTTGCTATTATGGCGATCCTGGCGTTTGCGGTAGTGCTGTTAGGGGTTTACCCAGCACCGTTGATTGATGTCATGCATTCATCTGTTGCGAACTTGTTAATTCAAGCCACTACCTCAAAACTATAAGAATCAAATAGGTGAGTTAATCGTATGAACTTTGTACTTCCCAGTTTTACCCCTGCAACGCCTGAGATTGTTTTGCTGGTGCTGACCTCTTTGTTATTGGTTGCAGACAGTTTCTGGTCCAAGCGTAGTGAATTCGCAACCTATTATGCTTCACAGTTTATTCTGCTGCTGGTGGGGGCGCTGGTCTTATTGAGCTTTTCCAGTCAACCGGAAGTGACGTTCCATGGCGGCTTTATCCGCGATGCTTTCGGTGATGTGCTGAAGTTGTTTATTGTGGTGCTGACAATATTCACCTTCTTGTTCTCTAAAGAATACCTGCTACAGAACAAATTTTACCAAGGTGAATACTTTACCCTTGGACTCTTTGGTGTTCTGGGGATGTTCGTCATGGTGTCCTCTTATAACCTGATTACGCTGTATCTTGGCTTGGAAATTATGTCACTGGCCATTTATGCCATGGTTGCCATGCGTAAAGATAATGCCCTAGCCCTGGAGTCTGCAATGAAGTACTTCGTGCTGGGGGCTTTGGCGACGGGGATGCTTTTGTACGGCTTCTCCATGCTTTACGGTGCCACTGGCACGATTCAGTTCGATGCCATGGCTCAGCAGATTGCTTCAGGTTCGATTGATCATGTCGTCCTTTCGTTCGGGGTGGTGTTTGTCGTAATCGGTCTGGCCTTTAAACTGGGGGCGGTTCCGTTCCACATGTGGGTGCCGGACGTTTACCAGGGTGCGCCGACGTCGGTGACCCTGTACATCAGTGCGGCACCCAAGCTGGCCGCTTTCGCCATTTTGTATCGTCTGCTGGTGGAAGGAATGCCGGGGCTTGTCGCTGATTGGCAGACACTGATCGTGATGATTTCCATCCTGTCATTGCTTGTCGGTGCGGTGGTAACACTGGTTCAGGAGAATCTTAAACGCCTGCTGGCCTATTCGGCGATTGGTCACACCGGCTTCCTGCTGTTGGGGGTCATTGCCGCCAATCCAGATGGTTATTCAGCGGCTTTGTTTTATGTGATTGTGTATGCAATTACTGCCGTCGCCGGTTTCGGTATGATTGTTGCCCTTGCACGCACCGGTAACGAATTTGAAATGATTGCCGACTTTAAAGGGATGAACAAGCGAAATCCTTGGCTGGCTCTGATGATGCTCTTTATCATGTTCTCTATGGCGGGCATTCCACCGTTTGTCGGTTTTTATGCCAAGGTGGTGGTCATTGAAGAAGTGGTTGCCGCCGGATTTACTTGGCTGGCGGTGCTGGCAGTGGTGACCGCTGTTATCAGTGCGTTCTATTATTTGAAAGTGGTGAAGGTGATGTATTTCGACGAGCCGGAGTCCAACGCCTTTAAAGTGGAGCCGATCAGCCGTCAGTTGAATTGGGCGGTGAGTTTGTTAGCGGTTTCATTGTTGATACTGGGGCTGATGCCATCGTCACTCATCACCTTGACATACGCCAGTTTGTAACATTTTATAGAACCCGCACAGCGGGTTTTTTGGGTTAAGAGGATACATTGATGACATTAGATACAGCGGTTTGGGTGCTTTTGGTAACGGCAATCGTGTTGGCGAATATTCCATGGCTGCTCAGTCAGCGTGTGCTGATTTTCATTCCACTGCCCAAGCCTAAGTCTATTTGGTTGAATTTGGTTGAATGGTTCTTTTATTTCCTCCTAACCGGCGTTTTTGCTTACTTGCTTGAACAAAAAGCCATGGGTCATATTCAGCCTCAGGACTGGGAGTTTTATGTGGTGACATTATTTATGTTTGCTATCTTTTCGTTTCCAGGATTCATATATTGTTATAATCTCAAGATGTTCTTAGACCGTGTACGTTCAACGCACTCGTGATGAGATTTTTTTAAAAATGAATTTGGGCTAGGTTAAATTTCACCTCACCTGATTCACGGAGTGGATGGAAAAAATATGACAACATCACATAAGAATGAAACGTCTGATACAGGCTGCCAACAATGCCATAAATCCTTGGGGTTTGATTTTTCATTTGCTTTTCAGCCGATTGTGGATGTCAATCGTCATGAAATGTTTGGTTATGAAGCCTTGGTTCGTGGAACAGATGGTCAGGGAGCCTATTCGATCTTATCGCAGGTGGATGCGAATAATCGCTACGCGTTTGACCAGGCCTGTCGAGTTAAAGCGATTGGTTTGGCGGCGCAGTTGAATCTTCAAAGCGTCATCAGCATTAACTTTCTTCCTAATGCCGTCTACCAGCCGGAGCATTGTATCCAGAGTACATTGAAGGCGGCTCATCAATTTCAGTTTCCAATCGATCGCATTATGTTTGAAATCACCGAATCTGAGCAGGTTTACGACTTGGATCACATGACGCGAATTTTTGACTACTATCAGAAGAGTGGGTTTGTTACGGCTTTGGACGATTTTGGCGCGGGGCATGCTGGGCTCAATACCTTATCGCGTTTCATTCCTAATATTCTGAAAATTGATATTAATCTGGTTCGTGATATTGATGTCGATACCGTTAAGCAATCCATTTTTAAGGGATTGGCTTCAATTGCTAAGGATCTTGAATTTACGTTGCTGGCGGAAGGCATTGAAACAGAAGCGGAAGCTATGTACTTTAAAGGTTTTGGTGTGTCTTTGATGCAAGGGTATTATTTTGCCAAACCTGGTTTTGAAACCCTGCCAGAAGTGGATTTTTCCACCCAAGTCTTCCGCTGAACTCGGAGCTGTCGAGCCTTCCTTTCTCTCAACACGATTGCCAAACCGGTTAGAGTAATCACCCCAGCTGTAATGACACTCGTGCATAACCACTAGGATTTGGAACCAAATCCTAGGGAATCCCAGTGGTTGCTTTGGAATTGAAGCGATGCACGGCTCAGGTGGTACTGACTTTTTTGAATTTTACTAGAGTGTATTCCACTTGTCTTTTCGGGTCGGCATTCTGAAAAAGCGGCCCAATAATAAGCCGAGTAATAAAACGCCACCGCCGGTTAAAAACCATTGCCGTTCGACCACATCTTCCGCCTGATCGATCTGTTCTCGCATAATGGCATTTTCATTTTTCAATTTTTCAATTTGCTGAGCCATTACTTGGTTTTCTTCGTTTAACTGCATGGTTTGACCGGATATGGCTTGGATGTCTTCCAGCTGTTTGTTCAGTTCGAAGTTCTGTTGTTTGACACTTTTCAGTTCGGTATCGGTTTCGTCAAAGCGACTTTGAAGCGTTTCTTTTTCCAGCGTCAGTTGATTCAATTCTTTCTCGATGCGGGCAATTTTTTTGTCTTTTTCTTCCAGCTGCTGCTTGGCAATGGGTTGGCTTTGGATCACACTGGATGGCATCCAGCCTTCTGTTTTACGATTGCCTTGTTTGTAGAGTAATTTAACCCATCCGTCTTCGTTGACTTCCAGAATGGTGACGGGGGTGCCGGATCTTAGCATTCGCTTGATTTTATATTTGTAGCCTGGCTGACTGCGTAATGGAATTTCGATTGAGTCGGTTACGTAATGGGTGTAGCCAGCTTGCAGTTCAGCATACGCTGGTATGGGGCTGAGTAGGGCGCCGGACAAACCAGTTGCCAGAATAATTTGGGCGATTTTGGTTTTAAATTTGGCTGATTTTTGCATATTGATCCTTTAAGTTTTTCAATGCTTTTTCAGTATCACTTAATTTCTGCTTTTCGTTTTCAACGACATCTACTGGTGCTTTTTGGACAAAGTTTTCATTCGAAAGCTTACCGGAAATGCGCTTCACTTCACTGGACAAACGATTGATTTCCTTTTCCAGTCGTGCCATTTCAGCGTCTTTAT
Source organism: Hydrogenovibrio sp. (assembly GCF_049975065.1). Lineage (GTDB taxonomy): Bacteria > Pseudomonadota > Gammaproteobacteria > Thiomicrospirales > Thiomicrospiraceae > Hydrogenovibrio. Next base: position 34,230 of record NZ_JBNGDN010000003.1, on the reverse strand, counting down.
CAATCAATCCGGCCATGGGAATGAGAATTTTCATTTCACCGACCAGCGCGACAGCCGATTCCGGTGCATCGTTTTCGTTTGACAAGCATTCGATGTCGTTGAGCTTGGCCAATGTTTGTAGGAACAGTTGGTTGCGATTCAGCCATTGCTGATCTTGGGATGATGGATTCGCCAGTAAAATGGCCAGCTTTTTACTGGGAGCAATATCCATTTCTGAACGAATCTTGCGCACGCCCATGACGACTTGTTTGACCCATTCGAGTTCTTGTTCACTGGTCTCATCGACTAAAGCTTCATTGCTGATAGGGTAGGGCTGCAACATAATGCTGTCGCCATTCTTGTCAGCCAAAGGTGCAACGACTTGCCAGGCTTCTTCGGTGATAAAAGGCGTGATTGGGTGCAATAGGCGCAACAGTGTTTCCAGAACGCGCACCAGCGTTCGTCGGGTACCGCGCTTTTGTGCGGCGCTGGCGTCATCCGAATTTAAGATGGGTTTGGAAAGCTCTAGGTACCAGTCGCAATATTCATTCCAAGTAAATTCGTATAAAGTGCTTGCCGCCAAATCGAATCGGTACTGATCAAAATAGCGCGCGGTGTCAGATTCAATTTTCTGCAGTTTGGACACAATCCATTTATCGGCCAACGACAATTCAATTTCCTGAGTATCATCCAAGCCGGTATCCTGGTTTTCGGTGTTCATCAGGACATAACGGGTGGCATTCCACAGCTTATTGCAGAAGTTGCGATAGCCTTCGCAGCGATTTAAGTCAAAACGGATGTCGCGCCCGGTGGAGGCGAGGGAGGCGAAGGTAAAGCGCAAGGCATCGGTGCCGTAAGACTCGATGCCATCGGCGAACTGTTTGCGGGTGGCTTTTTCGATTTGAGCGGCTTTTTCCGGTTGCATCATGCCGGTTGTGCGCTTGGCGACAAGGCTTTCCAGGTCGATGCCGTCAATCAGGTCAATCGGATCCAGTACATTGCCTTTGGACTTTGACATTTTCTGGCCTTCGCCGTCTCGTACCAAACCGTGGACATATACTTGTTTAAACGGCACCTGTCCGGTGAATTTCAATGTCATCATAATCATCCGAGCGACCCAGAAGAAAATGATGTCGAATCCGGTGACCAGAACGGAGGTCGGGTGAAACTTTTCCAGTTCCGGTGTTTTCGCCGGCCAACCGAGTGTGGAGAAGGTCCACAAGGCCGAACTGAACCAGGTGTCCAGGACGTCGTCGTCTTGGTGCAAGGTTGTGTCGTCCGCAAGGTGGTAGTGTTCACGGGCGTCGGCTTCGCTGCGTGCCACATAGACGTGACCGCTGTCGTCATACCAAGCCGGGATACGGTGCCCCCACCAGATCTGGCGAGAAATACACCAGTCCTGCAGGTTGTTCATCCATTCGAAATAGGTGTTTTCCCAGTTCTTCGGGACGAACTCGATGTCGCCGTTTTTGACGGCATCAATGGCCGGCTTGGCCAGTTCCTGCACCGCCACATACCACTGGTCGGTTAGGTAGGGTTCGATAACGGCGTGGGAGCGATCACCGCGTGGTACCATCAATTTATGCGGGACGATTTTTTCCATCAGATCAGCGGCTTCCAGGTCGGCGACGACTTGCTGACGCGCTTCATAACGATCCAATCCTTGGTATTTTTCCGGTACTTCGTCATTCATGGCGGCATCGACTGTCATCACATTCAGCAGCGGTAACTCGTGACGTTTGCCCATTTCGTAGTCATTGAAGTCGTGTGCCGGGGTGATCTTGACGCAACCGGTTCCAAATGCCATATCGACGTAATCATCGGCGATAATCGGAATTTCGCGGCCGACGAGCGGAAGGGTGATGGTTTGGCCGATGAGGGCTTGATAACGTTCGTCGTCCGGGTGAACCGCGACGGCTTGGTCGCCGAACATAGTTTCTGGACGGGTAGTAGCGACAATCAAGTGACCGGAACCGTCAGTCAATGGGTAACGCATGTGCCACAGGCTGCCCATTTCTTCTTCGGAAAGCACTTCCAGGTCGGAGACGGCGGTGTGCAGAACCGGGTCCCAATTGACCAGACGCTTGCCACGGTAAATCAATCCTTCATTGTATAACTGAACAAAGACTTCTTTAACCGCATCGGATAGACCGTTGTCCATGGTGAAACGCTCACGGCTCCAGTCCGGTGACGCGCCTAGGCGACGAAGCTGCTGGGTGATGGTGCCGCCGGATTCCGCTTTCCATTCCCAGATTTTTTGGGTGAAGGTGTCACGTCCCAAGTCGTGTCGGCTCAAACCTTGTGCGGCCAGTTGGCGTTCGACCACCATTTGGGTGGCGATACCGGCGTGGTCTGTTCCGGGTTGCCAAAGCGTTTCATCCCCCTTCATACGGTGGTAACGAATTAAGGTGTCCATAATGGTGTCTTGAAAAGCATGCCCCATGTGCAGACTGCCGGTCACATTGGGTGGCGGAATCATAATGCTGTAGGTGTCGCCGGATGAACTGGATTGCGGTTTAAAGTAACCGCTTTTTTCCCAGGTTTGATACCACTTTGTTTCAATTGATTTGGGGTCGAAATGCTTTTCCATGTTAGGTTCGTGTCTTCTCGGTCTTGTGTCGGTTGCGGTTGGGTCATCGCCAGCGGTTTCTCGGGTGAATACTCCCCGGAAAAGCCTGCGCGGTTAATTTGTGAAATTCTTGGGATTATAGCAAATAGCAGGCCTTTGCACGAGTCAATGACATGGCTAAAAAAGTTTAATCCGAAAAATTCATAAATGCGGCACTCTCTCGCTTGACCTTAATTCTTCAAGCCACATTTTCTCAGGCAGTCGCAATCGGGGGGGGATGACGTCTCTTCGAGAATTCTCCTGTGAAAGCAGAGGGTTGCGGGAACTCGGCGCAAATTTAGCCATCGAGTAATCAAAGGTAAAAATTCGACTTAGGCTTGCGTCATTTGCGCAGGTGAATACACGCCTAGATGAGTGTAATGAGACATGGTTATGCCCCGGCGGTTGTCGGTCTTGAAGGAAAGGCCGGACACCGGGGCGAATCGGAAGAGTTAATATAAAATTATGATTATGTCGCTAAAAGGCTTAAAACGTTTTCATAACTTTGATTGCCTTGTGCCTGCATGGCGACCGAGGCATTGGCCAGAACTTGCTGTCGATTTTGTTCGCTGAAAACCCTAGCCATGTCGGCATCACTGATTTGACTGCGTGCAGCTTGGGTGTTGATGTTTTCGCTGGCGATCGCGTCAATGCTGGCGGTTAAGCCATTTTGCTGGGCTCCGAACTGAGATTGGCTTTCGGTGACAATGCCCAGTGCGTCTTGAAGTCGTTGCTGAGCTACTGCCGCCTGGTCTGGCGAGTCTAAGGAGGCACCTGCAAGACCAAGGCCATCTAAGGTTAGGTTGGGCAAGGTCAAAGTCGTTTCGGTGTCGTCGAGCGCGATTTGAACTGATGCGGTTTCCGCATTGAGTAAGTTGATGCCATTGAATTGAGTGGTGTCCGCCATCTGATTGAGGCTTTCCATTCCTTGCTGAAAGGCTTGGTTGAGCATGTCTCTTTGGCTGTTGGAATAGGTGCCGTTCATGGCCTGCTGGCTCAAAGCGTTTAGAGATTGCAGTTGTTCGTTAATGGATTGCGAGGCGGCATCGGCAGTCTGAATGAGATTGATGCCGGTGCTGGCATTGCGCACAGCCATGTCTTGGGCACCGATTTCAACGGTGAAAGCGGACATAATGGCTTGACCGCTTGGGTCATCGGCCGAGTTGTTGATGCGCAGCCCAGAGGCGGCACTTTGGTTGGCCTGCTGCAGGCGGTTTTCGGTGTTGTATAGGAATGAATCTGACGATGGAATCGAATCGATGGCCATAAGCTGCTCCCAGTAAATGTTTGGGTTAAGGTTGCTATTTTTATAAGTTATTATTTATTATACGCTTTTTGAATCGGGATGAAAGTGGGTTCTTCAAATGTCATGTTGTTCGGCTAACTATTGCCAGTTTCAGTTTCCAGAGGGGCCGCCGCTGACCGATTATGCGGTGACGAATCTAAATGCACGTTATTTGTTTCTCCCTTATGGCACCTTGTTGGAAGAAGGCGAGGTGATTCGTATCTGGATGGAGTCGGGCGACACCAAAACGGTGTTGCTGGAAGCTAAAATTCCGTTGCAGATCTTGCCAACCGGACCCAGTAGCGACTTGCCGGATGTGTTTTTACCCTGGCAATTGATTGCTTTGGATTCGGGTCTGTCGGAAGACGATATTCAGAAATGGTACTTTCACCCGCTTCACAATCCCGATGCTCAGGCGGTGGTATTGAAATTCAAGCACCCTTTGGAGACGAAAGTCACTTGGAAAATGCGTTGGCTGCAATGGCTCTATAAAATCCGAACTTTGTAAGGCTTATAAAAAAACCGCCAGGTCTGGCGGTTTTTAATTCATGCGTCTCAGCGACTGTTTTTTATTTGCTGAATTCCGGATAAGCTTCCATGCCGCATTCGGACTGATCCGCTCCGGCATACTCGTCTTCTTCCGAGATGCGGATGCCCATGGTGGCTTTCAAAATGCCCCACACAATCAGACTGGTGACGAATACCCAGCCAAAGATGACCGCAATACCAATCAGCTGCGCGACCAAGCTGGCATCTGGGTTGGTGAAGGTGACCGCAATCAAACCGAAGACACCGACAACACCGTGCACTGAAATCGCCCCAACCGGATCATCGATTTTGAATTTCGAGTCGAGAATCAAGATGGAGAAGACAACGATGATCCCTGCAACCAATCCGATGATCGATGCGGACAGCGCCGTTGGTGTCAAAGGTTCAGCGGTAATTGCCACCAGACCGGCCAGTGCCCCGTTCAACATCATGGTCAAGTCCGCTTTGCCGAACTTGAGCTTCGACATCAACAGTGCGCCGATCACACCACCGGCCGCGGCCATGAGCGTGTTGACGAAGATCATGGCCACAGCATTGGCTTCTTCGACGTTCGAGATTTTAAGCTCAGAGCCGCCGTTAAAGCCAAACCAGCCCAACCACAGGATAAAGGTTCCCAGTGTGGCCAGCGGAAGGTTCGCGCCGGGGATGGCGTAAGATTCACCGTTGGGGCCGTACTTGCCTTTACGAGCGCCCAGTAGAAGCACACCTGCCAGTGCCGCTGCCGCACCCGCCATGTGAACGATACCGGAACCCGCGAAGTCCAGGAAACCAAGACCGTCCAGGAAACCGCCGCCCCATTTCCAGTAACCTTCAATCGGATAGATCACGCCCGTGAAGATGATGGCGAAAACGAAGAAAGATATCAGCTTCATACGTTCCGCCACCGCACCGGAAACAACCGACATGGCGGTTGCAACGAATACGACTTGGAAGAAGAAGTCAGACATGTTTGAGTAATAAGGTGCGTCATCGCCACCGGCAATAACCGCAGCCGTTGCATTATCACCGCCGATGAAGAAGCTTAGACCAGGAATGATCGAGCTGATGGCATCACCGTACATAATGTTATAACCCACAAACATATACATAATACAGGCAATGGCAAACAGCCCGACGTTCTTAGCTAAGATTTCCGTGGTGTTTTTGGTTCTGACCAGGCCGGCCTCCAGCATGGCAAAACCAGCGGCCATCCACATGACCAAAGCGCCAGACATTAGAAAATAAAACGTATCCAATGCATAGCCGAGTTCTAATACTTGTTCCATAATAAGCTTCCTTTTAGATCAAAAAATCACTATCGTGTGCAGGGTTTAAAGAGCCACTTCGCCTTTTTCCTCGGTTCGAATGCGAACCGCCTGCTCAATTGGGCTGACAAAAATTTTGCCATCTCCGATTTTGCCTGTGCGAGCGGCATTGCCAATGGCCTCGATCACGCTTTCAACCTTGTCTTCCGCAACCGCAATTTCAATGCGGACTTTGGGTAGAAATTCGATGGCGTATTCGGCACCGCGATAAATTTCAGTATGGCCTTTTTGGCGGCCAAAACCTTTGGCTTCGGTGACGGTCATGCCGTGTACATCGATTTCGTGCAAGGATTCACGAACATCATCGAGCTTAAAAGGTTTGATAATTGCGACTACAAGTTTCATACTAACCTCTGTTTTTGTTATGAAAAAAAGGATTACAGAGCCTTCATAGCTTGGCGTGTGCCATCTGATTTTTGTTATTTAAAATCATGTATTTAATTTGGTTTTGTTTGTTTTTCTATAAATAGGATATTCATTTATGGTGCGTAAATGGTTTAATCTGGTGCATGCAAGGGGCGGTGAATGAGTTGGCTTCGGTCGCGCCCTAAAATTGTGCTGGCGCTGTTAGGGCAGCTGATCGCGCTTGCGGTGTTGGCGGTGGTGGTTTGGTTTCTGCCATGGGTGTTGGAGCCTCCGTATCCGTTATGGGCGTTGGTGTTGGCTCAGGGGGTATTGGCTGCGTTATTGAGTTGTCGGATGGGCTTGCCCTGCTGGTGGCGCATTATTCAGTTTGCACTGCCGGTTGGCCTCTATGCAGGGCTGCATTTTGACATCCATCCGCTATGGGCTTTGGGTGCCTTCTTCTTGCTTTGGTTGGTCTTTTTCAATGCCGTTCATGAAAGAGTGCCTTTGTATTTGACCAATGCCACCACGCGACAAGCCCTGAAACGCCTGATAAAGCGCCGTAAAAATGTCCGGTTTTTGGATCTGGGTTGTGGCCTTGGTGGTAACGTGGTGTTTATGGCGCAACAGGTGAATGTGACGGTTTCCGATGGGGTGGAAACCGCCCCGATTCCCTATGTGCTGGCCAAGCTTTATTCGTTGAGCCGAGGCGGTTCCGTGTTTGCCATGGATTTGTGGAAAACACAGTTGGCGCATTATGATGTGGTTTACGCGTTTCTGTCGCCGGAGCCAATGGCGAAACTCTGGCAAAAGGTTCTGGCGGAAATGCGAGAGGATGCGGTATTTGTATCCAATAGTTTTGCGGTGCCGGATGTGGAACCCAGTGATGTCTGGCGCCTGTCCGATCGCCGACAAACAACATTGTATGTATACTATCTAAGCGATTTTAACTCGAAATATTTGAGTTAAACTTCTGCGAGGCGCTTGCGGCGTCGTGATGTGAATTTTCACCAGGCCTGGGTGTTTTTGAAAACTCCCGCTTGGGGTGTTAAACGGATTGAAATAAGAGAAGCGAATCATGCACGAAATTACGATGGAGCAAGTGGCCGACTGGAGTCAGTTTGTCGCGCGAGAAGGTGGGCGTTTTCCAGAATTGTTGCTCGAAGATCACTGGCGGACGGAATACCCGGCGGGTGAAATGGTATCCCGTCTGCATACGGCCTTAGTCGCGTCCGCCAGCTTGGCGCAATTGAATCAGCTTCTCAGGCAGTTTCGTCGTGCCGAAATGGTGCGCATCGCTATTCGTGATTTAAAGGGGTTGGCAGACCTGGCCGAAACCTTGCGGGATCTGTCGGATTTGGCCGATGGCTTGGTGTCGGGCGCTTTGGACTGGCATTATGAGCAATTTGTGCAACGATACGGCCTTCCCATTGGGCAAGAAAGCGGCGAGCCGCAAAAAATGCTGGTATTGGGCATGGGAAAATTGGGTGGGCAGGAATTGAATTTTTCGTCCGATATTGACCTGATTTTTGTCTATCCTGAAAAAGGTCAAACCCAGTCGGATTCCGGACGGAGCCTTGCGAATGACCAGTTTTTTATCCGTCTGGGACAAGCGCTGAACAAGTCTCTGACCGAGTTCAATGCCGACGGCACCGTGTATCGGGTGGATATGCGCTTGCGCCCCTTTGGACAAAGCGGGCCTTTGGCGGTGAGCTTTGCGGAAATGGAGACCTACTATCAAGTGCATGGTCGCGCTTGGGAGCGGTATGCGCTGGTGAAGGCGCGCATTATTGCGGGCGATCAGTCGCAAGGGGCGGCGCTGTTCGACATTCTCAGGCCGTTTGTGTACCGGAAATATGTGGATTTTTCCGCGATTGAAGCGCTGCGTGATTTAAAGACCATGATTAACGCCGAAGTGCAGAAAAAAGCCATGCACCATAATGTCAAACTCGGGCCCGGTGGGATTCGTGAGATAGAGTTTATTGTGCAGGCCTTTCAGTTGGTGCATGGTGGACGCGAAAAAACGCTGCAGGGGCGGTGTTTAAGACCGATGTTGCAACAGCTGGTGGCAAAACAATATCTGGATGAGCCGATTCGTCAGCAGTTGGATCAGGCGTATGTTTTTTTGCGCCGTGCCGAAAATCGATTGCAGGAATGGAGTGATCAGCAAACGCATGATTTGCCAGACGATGCACAGGCGCAGATGCGGCTGGCGCAGTCGATGGGGTTTGCGGATTATCCGGCCTTTTTGGCGGCGCTGAACGCACACCGTGATTTCGTGCAGGCGGAATTCGATACGGTGTTCGCCGATGCCTCTCAAGCCGCGGTAACCGATCAGGTCTTAAAAGAAGCCTGTCTTTCCGAAGAAATTGCCGAGGTGGACTTGCAGTCGTTATCACTGCCCGATCCGCAGGCGGTGGCCAATCTCTTGAATCAATTCATGCAGGATCGGGCCTACACCCATGCCAGTGCCGAGGCGATTGACCGTTTTAAAGCCTTGTTGCCCATGCTGCTCACCGAACTCAGTGGCACTGACAATCAGGTATTGGCACTGGAGCGGTCGCTGAAAGTGATCTCCAGTGTAATGAATCGCAGTGTTTATCTGGTGCTGCTAAAAGAAAACCGTTCTGCGATTCAACACCTGTTGCAGTTGTGTGCCTTGAGTGCTTGGATGGGGGAGGTGCTGGTGAAGTATCCGGCGCTGTTGGATCAGTTGATTGATGCCAGTATTTTATATGAACCCTTGGAGTTGTCGGGCCTCAAGCGAGAAGCGAGTGCATTGGTGGCGGAAACGTTTGATGATGATGAAGCCTTTATGAACGGCATTCGTCAATGGAAGCAGGCGCAGGTGTTTCGAGTGGCAGCGGCGGACATCACCGGGCATCTGCCGATCATGAAGGTCAGTGATTATTTGACCTGGACGGCGGAAGCGGTTTTGGAAGCGGTGGCCGACTATGCGTGGCAGTTTATGCAAAAACGCAGCGGTCTGCCCGGCGGTTTTGAGGCTCAGGCGGGGCGACCGTTTCTGATTATCGGTTACGGCAAACTCGGCGGCATCGAACTGGGATATGGGTCGGATCTGGACATTGTTTTTCTGTACGATGCGCTGGCACCTTCCGCACGCAGCGATGGAGCGAAACCACTGGAAAATAACCTCTACTTTATGCGTTTGGCGCAAAAGGTGATTTCATTGCTGACCACCTTTATGCCAACCGGCATTCTGTATGAAGTCGATACCCGTTTGCGCCCCAACGGGGCCAGTGGAATGATTGTGACGGATCTGGCGTCTTTTCAGGCGTATGAGGAAAATAAGGCTTGGGTTTGGGAGCATCAGGCACTGGTGCGAACCCGTGCGATTGTTGGTTCTGAAACCGCAAAAGGGCATTTTGAGGCTTTTAAAAAGGGGTTTATTGCTCAGGCACGTGACCTAACGGCTTTGAAAACAGAAGTGGTGGCCATGCGTCGTAAAATGCGCGAGTCGCTTGATAAAAGCACGGCGAACCAGTTTGATCTCAAACAGGGGCGGGGTGGCATTGTCGATATTGAATTTATGGTGCAATTCTGGGTGCTGGGGTTCTCGCATCGTTACCCGGGGCTGACGGACTGGTCGGATAATATTCGGTTATTGGAAACCATCAAGTCGGTGGGCATTTTAACGGATGCGCAAGCCGATCAGTTAATTGAAGCCTACCGTCAGTACCGCAATCGCTATCATCGACTGGCGCTGCAGAATGAGAAGGCGTTGGTGCCATCTGAGGAATTTGTGGCGGAGAGAGAAGCGGTCGCCCATTTTTGGCACACAGTTATGGAGGATTTAACCTGAAGCGGCCCTGAAGTAAAAAGCGGCGGGTTAAAGCCGAAATCACCAGGCCTGGTCAAAACGCCCAGGCCTGGTGATTTCGGTTAAGGGCTTTCGTGCCTTGGATTAGGCGGGTTGTGAGCTCATTTTGGAGGCTTCGTACTGTTCAATGCCGCTCAAAATTTCTTGGCGTGCGGCTTCCACATCGCCCCAACCATCCACCTTGACCCATTTGCCGGGTTCAATGTCTTTGTAGTGGCTGAAGAATAATTCCACCTGTTCTTTCAATAGCGGAATGTCCTCCACTTTCTGAACGTCTTTGTAAATCGGCGTTAATTTGTCCACTGGGACAGCAATGACTTTGGCGTCTTCACCGCCATCATCGGTCATGTGAAATATACCGATTGGACGACAGCGAATGACGGAACCGATCATCAGTGGGTGTGGGGTCACCACCAATACATCCACTGGGTCGCCGTCGTTGGACAGGGTGTTGTTGATGTAGCCGTAGTTGGCTGGGTACTGCATGGTGGCACCTTGCAGGCGATCCACCCAGACCAGATCGGTTTCTTTGTCCACTTCGTATTTGATGGGTGGCGCAAAGGCTGGAATTTCAATGATTACATTAATGTCGTTTGGCGCGTCTTTTCCGGCCGGAACAGCTGAATAGCCCATGGTATTTCCTTTGATTAAATGGTTGTTGAATCGTGTGTTCTATTAGTTGATAGACAATGGCTTATAGACAAAAACACCCGCGGTTGCGGGTGTTTTACTGAGTGCTCCGAAGCCAGTGCTTTGACTGGCGACGTAAGCTTCCGCCAAGTCGGTTTACTTATTATGATAAGCAACGACTTTAGCGACTTCATTTTTCGAGCCAAGTACGACGGGTACACGATCGTGAATGCCTTCCGGCTGAACGTCCATGATGTCCATGCGACCCGTTGAGGAAGCGCCACCGGCTTGTTCGACGATCATCGACATAGGGTTGCCTTCGTACATTAAACGCAGCTTGCCGGCTTTGGATGGATCACGGTTGTCGTATGGATACATAAAGATGCCGCCGCGCACCAGAATGCGGTGTACTTCTGCGACCATGGACGCGACCCAGCGCATATTGTAGCGTTTAGCCAAGGGGCCTTCTTCGCCCAGAAGACAGTCGTCAATGTATTGTTTCATTTCCGCTTCCCAGAAACGTTGGTTAGACATGTTAATGGCAAACTCGGAGGTGTCGGCGGGAATCTGAATATTGGCCTTGGTCAGTACGAATTCGCCCACGGTCTGATCCAGTGTGAAGAAGTTGACACCCTTACCGGTGGTCAACACCAAAATAACCGACGGGCCGTAAAGCACATAACCGGCGGCGACTTGTTTGCGACCGTTTTGCAAGAAAATGGTTTGGTCATCGGCGGCACGGTCGTCTTCTGGGGCTTCTAAAATCGAGAAAATGGTGCCGACGGATAGGTTGACATCAATGTTAGAAGAGCCGTCCAGTGGATCGAAGGTGACCAGATATTTGCCCGGTGTGGTGCTGGCGACGGTGTAGTCTTCTTCTTCAGAGCCGATGGCTTTGACGTAAGGGTTATCAATAAGAATGTCTTTTAGCAGGTCGTTTGAAATGACGTCCAGTTTCTTTTGGGTTTCGCCTTGAACGTTTTCATCTTCGGTCGCGCCCAGAATGCCCGCGAGTTCACCCTGGCGAAGCTTGTAGGCGATGTCTTTACAGGCAATCATGACGTGGTCAATGACCAATTCCAACTCGGCAGGAACGCCGTCACGCGCTAAAATCTGATCTAATCTTTTCATTGAGACTCTCTCTTAATAGTCGATAAAAAACTCGCGTAAGCATAACAGGCACTTGGCGAAATATCAAGCTGAGACGTGATGGCGGACGTTGCGGCGAAGGGCGCGACAGTACAAGAAAGCTACACCAGCAGGCCTAGGTGAATTATAATGTATAGTTTATGGTCATTTAAAACGGCCTGAAAATTAAATGGATTGAATGGAAGTCGTCGGGTCAAATTTAAGGCAAGCGCCTGTCAGATGAGTGTTAAATTGCATGGACTTAAAACAACAGATGCTGATTGCACATCAGCAATTAGAGGGGTTTGAAATCCCCACCATTCCGGCGGAGCTAATGGAGCTTCAAGCCCTGTTGCAAAAAACGGAATTTCCCGATTTTGGCGAGATGGCGGAAATCATCGGGCGAAATACCGTGATTTCCGGTGAGCTGGTCAAGGTAGCGAATCAACCCCAGTTTTTATCGAAAGGGTCGGATCCGGTGAAAAGTATTCGCGGGGCAATGGATTCGCTGGGGTTGTGTCGGCTGAAAAATTTGGTGTTCAGTCTTGGGTTCAAAACCCAAGTGGAAGATGCTATTTTCGATGACCTGATGGATCACAGTATTGACGTCGCCAATGTGGCCACCGAGCTCAGTCACTGGGTGGACAATGTCACCTCCGACGCCGTTTATATGGCTGGGGTGTTTCATAACGCCGGTGCCATTGTTATGGAGATGAAGTTCGGTAACTATCACAATAACTTTTATAATACGCTGACCAATTGCTACACCGGTTTGGTGCGTGAAAAAGCAAAGTATCATGCGCATCATGGCGTTTATGGGTTGTTGGTGGCGCGCAAGTGGCACTTGGATTCCAGCTTTGCCCAAGTGATGCTGCTGCACCACCAGCGTGATCTGTCAGTGATTAAAGACGCTTATGTGCGAACGCTCGTAGCGCTTGTTCAGTTGGCGAACGCCATTGTCAGTGAAGCCAGTTATGACAGTTACATGGGGTCGGAAGTTCGAGAAATGTTGGCCAATGCCCAGACCGAGCTGATGATTCAGGATGAGGTCGTTGATGAAATTCGGATGGCGCTTATGAGTAACAGTCTGGTGGGCTAGGCTCTGCTCTCGGGTCAATCTCTGAGTTCAAAATAAAATGTTGTCGATATGAAATTTATTGTCAAACTCTTTCCGGAGATCATGGTAAAAGGCCATGCCGTTAAGAAAAAAATGGTGAATCAGTTGCACTTCAATCTGCGCAATTTGCTTGGCAGGCAGCTGGCTGAGGTTCGCACCAAGCGGTTTGGGGATAAGATTGAGGTGTTTTGCGCGCCGGATGAAGTCGAGTTTGTGCGGCGAATTTTGCTGAATACGCCGGGTGTGGAACAGTTTTTGGAAGTTGAGCAGTCGATTTGCAGCGAGCTGGACGCGGTGGTTGAAAAGGTGGCCGAGTATGCGCGGCCGAAGATTGCTGGTAAAACCTTTGTGGTGCGTGTCAAGCGTACCGGAAATCACGATTTTTCGTCCTATGATATGGAGCGTCTGATCGGGGCGCACTTGTGTCAGGTGGGCGAGCCGAAAAGAGTCGATCTGCATCATCCTGACGTGAAGATTGAGCTGGAATATCATCAGGATCAGCTCAATATCGTCCAACAACGCCGGCCAGGCCTGGGGGGATTTCCCATCGGTTCCTTGGGGGAGGCTTTGTCGTTAATGTCTGGCGGTTTTGACTCAACGGTGGCCAGCTATTTGTCGATCCGGCGCGGTTTGAAAACGCATTTTATTTTTTTTAACCTCGGCGGCGCAGCGCATGAGATCGGCGTCAAGCAGGTAGCACTGTATCTTTGGGAAAAGTTCAGCGCCTCGCACCGTGTAATGTTTATTACCATTCCGTTTCAGGCGGTGGTGGCTGAATTGTTTCGGGCGAATCACGAAGTTTATCTGGGGGTGATGCTCAAGCGTTTGATGCTTCAGGCCGCAGAAAAAGTGGCGGATGATATGGGGATTGATGCCTTGGTTACGGGGGAGGCCGTGGCGCAAGTATCGAGCCAGACATTGCGCAATCTGGCATTCATCGATCAGGCGACGGATAAATTGGTTTTGCGCCCCTTGGCTTTAATGAGCAAGCCGGATATTATGGCCATGGCGGATCGGATTGGCACGCGTGAATTTGCGGAGAATATGCCAGAGTATTGCGGGGTTATCTCGCAAAACCCTGTTACGCACGGCTCTTATAAGCGTATGGCTGTGGACTCGAAAAAGTTTGATGCGTCGGTTTTGCAGCAGGCTGTGAATTCTGCGAAAGCCATTTCTGTGGATTCGATTGTTGAAAATATCAACCAAGCTCAGGCGATGGATGTGGTAACGGAACCCCTAGAAACCGACACGATTATTGATATCCGACAACCGGAAGTGGCCAAGGCGCAGCCATTGAAGGCAGCTTCGGTGATGACCATTCCCTTTTATGATTTAAATCGTGCTTTTAAATCGTTGGATTTGCAAAAGCGGTATTTGCTTTATTGTCAAAAAGGGGTCATGAGTCAGTTGCATGCTCAGTATCTTTATGATGCCGGTTACACAAATGTAAAGGTCTATCGACCGAGTTCGAGTGCATAACATTTGTGGGATTTATTCCGGCGCGGCTTGGACGGCTGGGTAATCGGTTTTTAAGTCGGATTCGGGTTTGTTTTTGAGGTTGGCGGCTGCATCTGGAGGGTCTGGTAATTGGGTGGAGATGTCTTGTATCACCATGCCGTTCAGTTGGTTTTTGGAGTCGATGCGTGCGCGATTCTCGTTCAGAAGCAGCCGCTTATTTTGGTCAAGTTTTTTGGATACCCCTAAGAATAGACGCATCTTTTGAATGCCGGTGACGTAATTCACCGTTTCATGTCCGATGACCTGTCGGGCAATGGTTTCCACATTGTAAAACCACTTTTTCGGATCCAGTCCCAGTTCCGCTGTGCGCTGTTGCATCTGCAGCACCTTGGCCGGGCCGGCATTGTAAGCGGCGAGTGTGAAATTCTCCTGTTCTTCAGGGGTGTAGTCGTGGCTGGAAAAATAGCGATCTCTTAAAAACGCTAGATATTTGATGCCGGCATGAATATTGGTTTCAAGGTCGTCAATGTCGGGAAGATTGACATTGGAATCGCGTGCGGTGGAAGGCTTGATCTGCATGATGCCCACGGCACCGGCATGGCTTTTTTTCTGGTGGTTGAAGTGGGATTCCTGATAGGCCAGAGCCGCAATTAATTTCCAATCAAATTCGTAAAATTCTGCGTAAAGTTGAAAATAGTAAATCAGACATTTAACCCGTTTTAATAGATCGTGCGTCAGGGGTTGTCGCAACCAATAGGTGTCTTCAAAGTATTTGCGGTAAACCGAGTTGCCGAGAAGGCGCCCCGGTTTGGCGTATTCTTGAATGAAAGTGTTGAGCGATGCCAGCAATTTCGGATGATCCTTTTGCACGGCCCAGGCAATGTTGCTGTTGTGACGGATAATAATGTGTTTGTCCAGTTGGATGTTTGGAAGAATTTGCTGCCAAATTTCAGCCAAATGGCTGTCCACCACCGTGTATTGATACAGGTCTTCGTTGAGCATCTCCAAAATATCTTCTGATTCAATCAATGGATCGGCTTTAATGATTTCCATAGGAGGCAACCCGAGTCGCCCCAGTGCTTGGTTAATGCCTTCCAGGTGAATGACATAGCTGCTGTTGCGCACCACCACCACCTGTTTACCGGAAAAGTCGAGTAGCGTTTGGATGGGCGGGGCGTTTTTATTCGATACCAGAATTTCCTGGACATTGCGAATGTAGGGTTGGGTAAAGTCCACCAGAGCCTGGCGTTCCGGCGTAATCGTCAAGCCTGAGGCGGCAATGTCTCCATAGCCGGCTTGCAAGCTGGTGAGAATTTTATCAAAGGTGGTGGGGATGAACGTCAGGTGCGTCTGGTAGCGTTGCCGTCTTGGGCCGCGATTCAAATAGGCCTCGTAAGCCATCAGTAAATCGTATTCAATGCCGCGAAATCCACGAGGCGTCAGAAAGAAGTTGGTGCGGGTGTAGCTGACAAGAACGCGAATAATGCGACGTTCGCGCAGGGCGGGTAGATCACCGTGAAACGGCTGGAGTATGCGCTCGGAAATCGAAAGGTTGGGGCGATCAGAGACCTTTTCCTGTGCACCCGAAAATGAGACGGGCACCATGCAGATCAGTGCGCCAATCAGCCAGCGACGGTGCCGAGTCTGATTGAGACCCCCTAAAGACGGTCGAAAAAAATGGTTTCTGTTCCGCAAAAAAAATGTCTCTTTGGTGGCTGTCATACTTTGATTGTATTTTTACCCTCTCAATAATCAAGTATTAAATTCACCAGGCCTGGTATTTTCTTTAAGTTGTCATAATCTGGCGTTAAAATGTCTGGCATCGTACAATGGCCTGATAATCGAGGTGCCCTAATGTACAATGGCGTGTTGTAACAAACTGATCATAGAGTGTTGAAACTTTGGTTGCAGGCGTTGTTTTTTGAGTAGATGAAATGGGGATGGCAATGAGACAAGTGAAATACATCATATTAGGTGCAGGTTCTTCCGGCTTGACGGCCTTGGGACACATTCGGCGAGAAACCGATGATTTCGTCATGATCAATGGCGGACACTTCGGTACCACCTGCGCCCGAGTTGGTTGCATGCCTTCCAAAGCGTTGATTCATTGCGCGGAGCATTTTCATGCCCGCAAACATTTTTACGATTTCGGTATTGATGGTGCCGATGGTTTGACCATCGATCAGGCAGCGGTAATGAAGCGTGTTCGTGCGTTTCGTGATCGCTTTACCAAAGGCGTTCAGTCGGGATCAACCGAGACCTTAAAAGCGGGGCAGTTGATTAAAGGCTATGCCAAATTTGTGTCGCCGGACACGGTGGAGGTTAACGGCGAGCAGATTCAGGGTGAGCGGATTATTATTGCCACCGGATCGCGTCCTGTCGTGCCAGCGCCTTGGAAAGAGGCGTTGGGTGACCGGCTATTGACCAGTGATGAAATCTTTGAGTTGGAAACGCTGCCTAAGCGAGTGGCGGTCATCGGTCTGGGGGTGATTGGACTGGAATTGGGGCAGGCCTTGTCGCGCATAGGGGTGGATGTGATTGGTTTTGAAATGACCAGCACGCTTGCCGGACTCAGTTCTCCCAGCGTTTCCAAGGAAGCCATTAAGCTGATTTCTAAAGAGTTTCCAGTGTATTTGGGTGAGGCCGCTGAGATAACCGCTCTGGAACAGGGGGCTAAAATCACGGTTTCTTCGGGCAGCTTTGAGGTGGATGCGGTGCTGGCCGCTTTGGGGCGTCGCCCCAATATCGACCAGATTGGCATTGAGAAACTGGGGGTTGAGTTGGACGAACGGGGGATGCCGCCGTTTGATTTGAACACCATGCAAATCGCTGACTTACCGGTCTTTATCGCCGGGGACGTGAATAACTATCGCCCGATTCTGCATGAAGCCGGTCATGAAGGCAAGATTGCCGTGCGTAATGCCATGGCTTACCCGAAGGTGCAAGCCTACAAGCGCAAAACATCGCTTGGCATTGCTTTTGTGGACCCACAGGTCGCGACCTTTGGGTGCCGTTACACCGAACTGCAGCCGGAAGCCACGGTGGTGGTGGATTTTAATCTGGAACGCAATAATGGCCGTGCCATCGTGATGGGGCAGGATCGCGGCATGATTTCGCTGTTTGCCGACAAGCAAACCAAGCGTTTGATTGGCGGCGAATTGCTTATGCCGCAGGCCGAGCATTTTGCGCACTTGCTGGCTTGGGCGGTGGAGCAGGAAATGGATGTGTTGCAGCTGGTGCGAATGCCTTATTATCATCCAGTTCTGGAAGAAGCGGTGGAGTCGGCTATCGGCCTGTTGGCCGAAGCCCTTTACACCCCAGAAGAGAGAGCCTCTTTGGAAAAAGCCTGAATTTCGACCTCCGTCAGCGCTGGCTTTAGGGCGCAAGGCTGGCGGTGGGAAGAGACGGACGTTTTTCAAATCAAAAGGTTAGTGCTTAATGCGACCTATCATGGTTTATAATATGGTATATAATAAATCGTTTTTTAAAGCGAGCCGCCTGTCGAACTTAACCCAAACGGCTGCTCGGCGCGTTAAAGTGCGAGGGGTCGGTGGACGTAAATTGTGACCCGCTTTTGAAAACACCTGAAATGAACCAGGCCTGGCGGATTGCGGGCATGGTTGTTTGAACTTTCAACAAGTTTGCTGGCTTTTATCCTGAGTGCTTTTAGTGCCTTTGAGAATGTCGGCATTGCCATAACGATATAAAGTAACGCCGAGCCGAAGTTGTTGAAATAATCGTTGAATAAAAGACCTGGTTAGCGTAATGCGCGCTCATTGCGAGTAATTGCAAAGGTGCCATAAACGCATAAGGTCTCAATAAATAATAGTAGAATTCCGAGTGACTGAAAAATCTAATACTGAAAATACCGAAACCTTGTCTGAAACAGTGGCATCCGAAAACCTTCCAGAAACTTCTCCCCCGAATCAGCCGTTAGCGGCAGACCCGCACGCGGATCGGGAGGCCGTGAAATACGAAAACCCCATCCCCAGCCGCGAGTTTATCCTGAATTATATGGAAACCGAAGGCAAACCGATGCGCATGAACCAGATCGCAGAAGGTTTGGGGGTTGACGGTGATGAGCAGTTTGAAGCTTTGTCACGTCGGCTTAAAGCCATGGTGCGCGACGGGCAGTTATTACGCAATCGTCGCGGCGCTTTCGGGCTGATCGAAAAAATGGATTTAATCAAAGGCAAGGTCATCGGGCACCCTGGTGGCTTCGGATTTGTTCAGCCAGAAGAGGGCGGCTCGGATTTATTTTTAGGTGACCGTGAAATGCACAAGGTTTTTCATGGTGACCGCGTCATTGCCTCGGTAATCGGTGTGGATCGCAAGGGTCGGCGTGAAGGCATGATCGTTGAGGTGATTGAACACGCTAACCAGCAGGTGCTGGGGCGCCTGCACTTGGAAGATGGCCTGGCCTGGGTGCAACCGACCAATAACAAAATTGCTCAGGATATTTTCATTCCGCAGGACGGGCTTCTTGGGGCGGAAGAAGGGCAGATTGTCATGGTGGAGGTGATTCACCAGCCGACAAAACGTTCCAGCGCCATCGGTAAGATTGTCGAGGTCGTGGGGGATTACATGGCACCGGGCATGGAGATTGACTCGGCCATCCATGCATACGATATTCCAAATGTCTGGTCTCAGGAAGCTCTGAACCAATTGGACGCGATTGCCGATGAAGTGACCGAGGCGGATAAAGAAGGGCGTAAGGATATCCGCGCTTTGCCGTTGGTCACCATTGACGGTGAAGATTCTAAGGACTTTGATGATGCCGTTTTTGCAAAACGCCGTAAAAAGGGCTGGCGACTGGTGGTGGCGATTGCAGACGTATCTCATTACGTCAAGCCGGGCACGCCTTTAGACAAAGAAGCCTATGAACGCGGCAATTCCGTTTATTTCCCGCAGCAGGTGGTACCGATGTTGCCGGAAAAACTGTCCAATAACCTGTGTTCATTGAACCCCAATGTGGATCGCTTGTGCATGGTGTGTGACATGTATATTGATGAGCAGGGTAAGTTAGAGCGCACTCAGTTTTACGATGCCGTTATGAACTCCAAAGCCCGTCTGACCTACAATCAGGTGCACGACATGCTCACGAACGAAGCCTCCGAGCACAGACAGACCTTTGCGGACTATGTGTCGAATATCGAAGATTTGAACGAGCTTTATGGGCTGTTAAAGCAGGCACGCGAAGAACGCGGTGCGCTGGATTTCGATACCACAGAAACCCGCATCGTTTTTGATGAACATCGCAAAATTGAAAAAATTGTGCCCACGGTGCGCAATGAAGCGCACAAACTGATTGAGGAATGTATGTTGATGGCGAATGTTGCCACGGCGCGTTACCTCAAGTGGCACAAAATTCCGATGCTGTATCGTGTCCATGAAAAACCTTCCGAGGAACGTTTAAAAAATCTCAGAACCTTCTTGGGCGATTTTGGCTTGTCTCTGGAAGGTGGCGATACGCCGGATGCGCAGGATTACGCTGCGATTTCCGCCGCTGTTAAAGGTCAGCCACACGAACATCTGGTGGAAACGGTGCTGCTGAGAAGTATGAATCAGGCCGTTTATCAACCGGAAAATCTTGGGCATTTTGGTTTGAATTATGAGTATTACGCGCACTTCACATCCCCGATTCGTCGTTACCCTGACTTATTGATTCATCGCGCTATCCGCTTTGCATGGACGAAACAACCCATTGAAAAGTTTACCTATTCTGAAAAGGATATGGACAGCTTTGGCGAGCATTGTTCCTCCACAGAGCGCCGTGCGGATGAAGCCACGCGCGATGCGGTGACTTTCCTGAAATGCGAGTTCCTGTCGCACCGCTTGGGCGAAGAATACGATGCTGTGGTCGCCGCGGCGACCAATTTTGGTCTTTTTGTCGAACTGGAGCCTTTGTATGTGGAAGGCTTGGTGCACATCACCGAATTGGGTGAGGATTATTTCCATTATGATGCCTCTCGACATTGTCTTAAAGGTGAGCGCACTGGCAAAACCTTCCGCCTAGGCGACCGTTTACGGGTGCAGGTCGCCCAAGTGAATCTCGATGACCGTAAAGTCGATTTGCGCTTTTTGTCTTCAGAGGATAACGACCACGCGCTGTCTGGAACGGAAAACTCCCTGAATGATTCGGACGCCTCGCCCGAGCACAAAGCCGGGGGCGAAGAGGATGAGCAGGCTCCGACACGAAAAAAACGGCCTTACCGCAAAAAGCGCGGCGGGCGCAATCGTAATAAGAAAAAAGCGAGCAGTGTCACTTGAAGCAGGATACGCTTTACGGCATACACGCGATTGAAAAGTTTCTCAAGCAGTCTCCGCACCTTGTTTATGGCTTGGTGTTTCAAAAAGGCGTCGATAACAAACGCATTCAGAACCTCAAGCATCAGGCTCAATCCTTGGGTGTGCGCTTTGAGCTGCAGCCGAAGTCCTATTTCAATCGTTTGGAGGGCGTCCATCAAGGCGTTGTGGCCACGATAGCGAAGCAGGCGGAGCTGCAGGAGTCGGATTTGATTTCAATGATGGATGCGACCGCCAAACCGTTGTTTTTGTTTCTGGATGAAGTCCAAGACCCCCATAACCTCGGTGCCATCTTGCGGACGGCGGATGCCGTTGGTGTGACGGCCGTTGTTTTGCCAAAACACAATTCCGTTGGGGTGAATGCAACGGTTCGCAAGGTGGCGTGTGGCGCGGCTGAAACGGTGAAAGTGGTGGTGGTTTCGAATTTATCGCGCACACTGAAAACGTTACAACAGGCTGGGTTATGGGTCACGGGCTTGGCTGGCGAAACGGACAGCACTATTTACGATATGGACTTTAGCGGCGCGGTCGGATTGGTTATGGGAGCAGAAAGTACGGGTTTGCGCAAGCTGACGCGCGAAAGCTGCGACCACCTGGCGGCCATTCCGATGCAGGGCAGCGTCGAAAGCTTGAATGTTTCGGTGGCGGCCGCTGTCTGCCTGTACGAGGTGTTGCGTCAGCGTTCACAATAAAGGCACTTGTTTCGATCAAAAATCCAGAAGAGTCGTTTATAGAAGATGATTTTGGGGTCTGTTTGTTGACTTTTTATCGCAAATGTTCGATGTAAACCCTTCACCAGGCCTGGTGATGAGTTCGATTGTGTCCTAACTAAGAAGTCCATTGGGCGAATGTGCTGTTCTTTGTGCTTCCTTGACTCACCGCTCGGCGGCTGGCAACGGCTGATTCTTGATTCCCTCGCCAAGATTATTTCGCTAAATATAAATTTCCCTCTTCATCCACGTCAATGTCAACGGGCGTTAGCTCCTCATTCAGACACGGCCCTGCCACGCAGACACCGTCTTCAATGTTAAAAAAAGCATCGTGAACGGAGCACTTCAGTGTTTTATCAAAGGGATTGACATCAATTTTATAGACTTCATTTAACGGCACGTCCTGGTGTGGACAATTGTTCTGATAGGCTTTGATCGTGTCGTCATGCTTAATCAGCACCACGGAATGCGGCCATTCATCACAGGGCACCACCAGTGTTTTTGCATTCGTGACCTGTTTAATGTTTGCCAATGGCTGACGCTCTTGAAGTGCACTTAACAAGTCATCCAGCCCAGCTTGTCGGCATTTTCGAGCGGCCAAGCGATGACCTTCTGCCACGGCTTGCTGCAAATCCAACCCACGGATGAAAGCGTCAATCACCGCCGCGTTAAAGGTGTCACCCGCGCCAAGTGTGTCTACGGCCTGCGGTAGGGTGTGACTGGGTAAGTGATCTACAGCTTGGTTTGGGGCGCAAAACCAAGCGCCTTCGCTGCCCCAAGTGCAGACTAACTGACTGTGCGGTGCCAAGCGTTTCATGGCTTCCAGCAGATCTTGGCCGTTTTGGTACCCTTTGGCTCGTGCATAATGGTGCGAGAAAAAAATCACATTGGCTTGTGGCAATAAATCTTCCAAGCCATCGCGTGGTTTCTCAACCTCCAGCGATATGGGTTGATGCGTCAAAAAGGTTTTGGCTATGTTGAGCATGCCCTTTAGGTTTTCGACATTGCGGCCTTCAAAATGAAGCCAGTCATAGTGTTCGATTTCAATTTTGGCAAAAAAATCAAAGCTCAACTCTGGCAGATTCCGGTAGTGGGTGATGGTTCGGCTGCCGTTGGCCTGGTTGACAAACACATACGAAGTCGGCGATTGTCCCTGAATAAAACGTTGTAGGTGATCGGTTTGAATGTGCCGCTCCTCTAGCCCCTTTATCAATTGTTTGGCGGCCTGGTCGCCCCCAATGCTGGCGGCAAGGCTGCAACGATGACCGAGCTGAGACAAAACGTACAGCGAGTTACACGCATTGCCACCCACTTGGTAGTGCCGAGTGAGGGCGCGAAGTTCTTCGTCTTCTTGTGGGTAGTGTGAGGTTGTTAGAAGGGTGTCGAGCACCACATTGCCAATGCCCAGAATGTTCGCCATAAATCTTCCTTGTATGAAATCGGGTTAAACCGACGTTCGCCTTCGCGGCTTTGCTGTACAAACATTTGCTGATTTTGTTTGTCGTAAAATGCAACCTGTTGACTGCTAAAATTTGCCAGGCCTGCCATCCTGTCTGCTAACGGCGTGGGTACCAGGCGTTAGGCTGAATTCTGCGGAATTTTAGCATAAACCCGTTCAAAATGGCTTGACATCCTTGTGGGTGGCGGGGCGGGTGAATATAAGTGAATAATTTTAAAAAAAGCTTGACACGGCGATAGTCAATATTAGTTTTTTTACTTCATTTGCATTCTCTAAATCATATATAAGTTATTGAAATTAATGGATTAAATATTAAAATAGCGCTTTTTTAAGCGACTGGGTGCGGGTGTTTATAATCCACAGAATCTGTGGATAACTTTGTGCAAAGAACTTTTGCTTTTCCTGAAATCCGTTATAAATATGACACTTTTAATAAATTGATTAAAAAGTAAGCATCGTGATTGAGCGCGGTTATTTTTGTTTCCTATTTGGGGCTGATTTTGGATTGTTCGATTAAAAATTGGCTGGAGCCGCAGCGCGTTTGGAAAGTGGTATTTTCAACCGATTTCTTTGGAGCCGACGGCGTGTTTTGTGACACATTCGTGAAACCGCTCGGTTAAATTTGGTAGAATCGCAAAAAATGGATTTTTAAAAAGCAGTTGTATGATTCAAAAACATTCAGGCTTCCATGCCAGTTGTGGCAAATGCGCAATGCAGAGCATTTGTTTTACCAGCGGTTTGTATCAAACCGAAATTGAACGATTGGATCAGCTGGTGGATCGAAAACCCTCTTTATTAAAAGGAGAGTTTTTGTATCAGTCAGGCGAGCCTTTTACCGCTTTGTTTGCGATCCGTGCCGGCATGGTCAAAGTGTTTTCGGTAAACGATTTATCGCAAGAGGTGATTCATGGTTTTTACGTGCCGGGGGATATTGTTGGCATGGAGGCGATGGCCTGCCAACGTCACGAGTTCTGTGCGGTGGCCTTGGACACGACCAGCGTTTGTGCCTTGCCCTATCCTCAACTGACCCGTCTGGCGATGGAAGTGCCCAACTTAAATGCGCAGATTTTCAGTTTAATGAGTCAGGAAATCGTCACCGGTCGCCTGCATTCCACAATTCTAGCGCAAAAAACGGCGGAGCAGCGCTTGGCGGATTTTGTGTTGATGATGTCAGGGCGTTTGCGTGCCAGAGGGTATGAGTATACTCAGTTCCGACTCAATATTTTGCACCGTGACGTGGCCTGTTATCTGAATTTAACGCCCGAAACCGTATCGCGTATATTCGGCAAGTTCCAAAAACTGCAACTGATGTCCTGGAAGAAAAAAGAAGTGCTGATTCAGGATTTTGACGCCTTGCAACAGATTGCACAGTCCAGTGATCAAGGCAACTGAAAATAAACTTTGCAAATAGGTGCATAAAGCTGGAATTGGCATTCAAATTTTCATAGAATTAAGACATATTCTGAAATTGGTAAAATTTACAATGGGTTTGAGTGTTTCATAAATCGGTGTCCGAAGTGCGGCTGTTGAGTTGCGTTGTTTAGCGGCAAAGCGGGAGCGGGAATCATCGGTACGGATTTATGAAGCATTTTGGCATTACATTAACGTCAGGGAGATTTAAATGAAGACAGCATACAGTCTTAAGCAATTATTTATGGTTGGGTTTTTAGGGTTAACGCTGGTGGGTTGTAGCTCGACACCGACCACCGAGCAGAAAGACGCTTCGGCTAAAAAAGCGGATTCAGGCTTACAGCCAGAAACGGTTATCATTGAAGAGAAAAAACTGGTTGAAGTGGTTGAACTCACCAATGCCGACGGTCAGACCGCTTCGGAACTGGAAGCCGCGATTGCAGGGCAGATGGTGCATTTCGATTTTGACCGTTCGGACGTGAAACAAGAGTTTTACGACATTATTCGCGCCAATGCCGAATACATGTCTTTGACGCCTTCCGCCAATGTCACCATCAAAGGTTACTGTGACGAGAGAGGCTCGCGTGAATACAACTTGGCTTTGGGTGAACGTCGTGCCAACGCTGTTAAAAATGCCTTGATTGCAGAAGGGGTTAACCCGAATCGCATCAATGTGATCAGCTACGGTGAAGAAGATCCGATTGATACCGCACACAACGAAGCCGCTTGGGCAAAAAACCGTCGCGCTGAATTCTCATATTAATCGCGACCGCTTGACCTGAAAAAGCTCTTCTGTCTGTGGCAGAAGGGCTTTTTTTTTAGACACAACGGAATCGAACCGACTGTCCCCGAATCCTCGGGTTAACCAAGAAACCACCAAGAGACTACTGCTACATGACGCAACGCCAACCGACCGTCCACTATTTAGCCGATTATCAGCCGCCTGCATTTGATATTCAGAGTGTTTACTTGACCTTTGAACTCCATGCCCGCAGCACGCGGGTGACCAATCACATGGTGTTCAGACGACTCAATGATCAGGATGAACCGCTGATACTGGATGGGGAAGAGCTGAATTTATTATTGGTTGAGTTGGATGGAGTGGCGATGCTGCCCAGCCAGTATCAGCAGACGGCGTCAAAGCTTATGCTGACCGATCTGCCCGATGCGTTTGAGCTGACGATAGTCACTGAAATTGACCCGGAAAACAATACCCGCTTAGAAGGGCTTTATCGCACCAGTGGCAACTATTGCACTCAGTGTGAAGCGGAAGGCTTTCGCCGCATGACCTATTACTTGGATCGCCCCGATGTGTTGAGCTACTTCACCACGAAAATCATTGCCGACAAAGCGGAAAACAGCGTGCTGCTGTCAAACGGAAACCTGTTGGAAGTGGGGGATTTGCCGGATAATCGTCATTATGCCATTTGGAAAGACCCCTACCGCAAACCCTGTTATCTGTTTGCTTTGGTGGCGGGGCACCTGGCGGAGGTCGAAGATACCTTTATCAGCCGTGACGGTCGCCAAATCGATTTGCGGATTTACGTGGAACCGAAAAACCTGGATAAATGCGACCATGCCATGCAATCCTTGAAGCAGGCGATGAAGTGGGATGAGGAACGCTTCGGGCTGGTGTACGATTTGGATATTTACATGATCGTGGCGGTGGACGATTTCAATATGGGTGCCATGGAAAACAAAGGGCTGAATGTGTTTAATGCCAAGTACGTTTTGGCCAGGCCTGAAACCGCCACCGATGCCGACTATGAAGGCATAGAATCGGTGATTGCCCATGAATATTTTCATAACTGGACCGGCAACCGTGTTACCTGTCGGGATTGGTTTCAGCTGACGTTAAAAGAAGGGCTGACGGTGTTTCGCGATCAGGAATTCACCGCCGATCAACTGTCGCCAGCGGTGAAACGCATTGAGGACGTCAAGCGATTGCGAAACAATCAATTTCCAGAAGACGCCGGCCCTATGGCGCACCCGATTCAGCCGCAATCCTATATTGAGATGAATAATTTCTACACCATGACGGTGTATGAAAAGGGTGCTGAGGTGGTGCGTTTGTACCATACCTTGCTGGGTGAATCCGGTTTTCAGAAGGGCATGCGATTGTATTTTGAGCGGTTTGACGGTCAAGCGGTCACGGTTGAGGATTTCCGCGATGCCATGGCGGAGGCCAATGGCGTGGATTTAACTCAAATGCACCACTGGTACACACAACCCGGCACGCCCACCTTGAAAGTGACGCAACATTTTGACCCCGCAACCGGTGTTTTGCAATTGCACTGCGAACAGTTTCTCAAGGGGCAACAATCGCACTTGCCTTTGCTGATGCCGGTGTTGTTCGGTTTGATTGGTCAAGATGGCCAGCCCTTGGCGGTCAAGCCGGGTGAAAACACCCAACACAAGGTGTTTGAAACCGAAAAAGGCACCCTGATGAAAGTCACCGAGCTGTCGGAAACCTTTGAATTTACCGGCTTGTCTGAGTCGCCACACCTGTCGTTGTTGCGGCATTTTTCCGCACCGGTGACACTGGATTACGCCGCAAGTGATGACGAGTTGATGGCACTCGCCTCACACGATACGGACAGCTTTGTGCGTTGGGAATCCCTGCAGACGCTGGCAATGAACAACCTCAAGCGCAATATCGAACGCTATCAAAATGACCAGGCCTGGGCGTTTTCGGAACATTATCATCAAGCGTTTCAAGCCGTGTTGGAGGATAAAACCCTCGACCCAGCGCTCAAGGCTCTGGCCGTGGGGCAGCCGGATATTCCTTATGTCTTTGCGCAATACGACTCGGTTGATGTTGATGCGGTACTGGCGGCGCTGGCGTATCAAAAACAGCAGCTTGCGCAACGGTTTGAAAGCGCCTTGAAGTGGCAGTACCGCCAGCTGCAGCAACCGCAAGCGTATCGCTATCAAAAAGAAGACATCGCCGCGCGTTTGCTGAAAAATCAATGCTTGGCGTATTGTGCCTACACCGACGACGGCGCGGCCATGGCACAAACGCAATATGAACAACAGCAAAACATGACCGATGTGCTGGCGGCCTTGAACGCCTTAAACCACTTGGATGTGCCACAAAGAACCTTGTGTCTGGAGGATTTTTATCACCGCTGGCACAAGGACTCACTGGTCATGGATAAGTGGTTCTCACTGCAGGCAAGCTCCGAATCCGACCATGCGCTTGACGTGATTCAGTCTTTATTGCAGCACCCCGATTTCAGTTACCGCAATCCCAACCGGGTGCGCAGTGTGCTGGGGGTGTTCGGGCGTTTGAATATGAAAGCGTTTCACGAGGCCGAGGGTCGCGGTTATCAGCTTCTAGCGCAACAAGTGCTCAAGCTGGATCCCATTAACCCTCAGGTGGCTGCGCGTTTGGTGTCGGCCTTTACCCGCTGGCGAAGCTTTGATGCGGCACGGCGGGGCAAAATGCAAGCCGCTTTGCAACGGATAGCGGCGCATAAATCCTTATCGAAAGATGTGTATGAAATTGTGGCAAAGTCACTTGAATAGTGAACTCGATAAGCCGCGAGAATCCCACTCATTAGGTGGGAGCTGTTTGCCTTGGAGCGGTTTATTTTTATGGATGGTGATGGCAATATTTGCCTTCCCTTGGAGTGTCTTGGCGCAGGATTTTGATGGCCGCGTCTCTGAAGACGGTCTAACCAGTCCCAAGGTTAGTGCGCAAGCGGTGCCTGAGATAGATCGACAAATTCAATTGATTGAAGTTGAAATACTGTTATTAAAGGCCGAGCTGGCCTGGCAGAATCAGGAAAAGGCTCAGCTGGGTGCCTATCTCAATGAGTTGGCGCGGCTGGCTGGGGTGCAGGCATTTTCGCCCGCTTTTCAATCGCGTTACGCGCGGTTACAGCGGCAATATCAAACCGTCGCCTCACGGGATTCAACAGCACACGCGCCGTCCAATTTCCAATTTAACCCCAGTCGAATGCTGGCACTCTTGCCGATGTCCGGACCTTATGCGCCAGCGGGTGAGGCGGTTTATCAAGGTTTAGAGGACACCTTTTATGCTCAGTCCCGCCCTTATGATCTTCAGGTGCTGGACACCCATATCTATGATTCCATGTTCGAAGTTTGGGAGTGGGTGCGGCGATACCAGCCCAGCTTTATTTTCGGTCCCTTACAGAAACACAATGTAGAACAGCTGCAAACGCTTGATTTGCACACGCCCATTTTAGCGCTCAACGAGATGGAAAAACCCGATTCCAGAACCGCCATTCGGTTTATGTCCCCCTCGGCTAAACGGGATGCCATTGCCGCCTTAGTGCGGTATCTTGAACGGAACCATTTGACGCGCATCGGGGTACTGGTATCCGGTGAACCGAAATCGCAAGACCTGTTGAAACGCTTTCAGAAGGCGTTGTCAACGTCAACTGAACACGAACGCCAAGGCGAGGCGTTACCAAGTGGGTTACCGAATACGTCATCTGGCGAAACCGGCTTGGAAGAAGAACAGAGGTTTGCGCTGGATGAGCCTTCGCAGTCCTTAGCCATTGTCAAAGTGGTGACGGTCAGTCGTCATGTGGATGAATCCATGGAAGCGGTTTTGCAAGTGCGCCAGTCTCTGGCTCGAAAAAATTGGCTGCAACAAACCACCGGTCAGCGCCTGAATTTCGTAGAGCGTCCACGACAGGATGTCGATGTGCTGGTCAGTTTTTTGCCCTATCGCCAAGCCATGCAGGTGTCGCCCTTGCTTTCTTATTATCATTTGAATCGTCTGGCACACTATTGGCTGCCGCCGACCCTTCCACCGGTCAGTCAACTCCTGACCAGCCTGCCTTATTGGCAAGCCACCACTGCGGTTCTTCCGGTTTATTACGCTCAAATCCTACAAAAAAAACGCCGAGCGCAACCGCATGATTCAGAAATTGGCACTTTTTATGCTTTAGGAAAAGCAGCCGCAGAAGCGGTGTTGAAACTGAACGGTGCCGGTCAACAGGTTTTGCAAACGGATGCGCTGGGCACCTTGACGATTGATGATGACCAGGGGTTGCATTTCTACCCCGAACTCTACTGGTTGGACACAGATGCCTTTGAGCGTCTGACGCCTTAGACTGGGTGAAAAAGCCAGGCCTGGTCAATTGCGCTGGTGACCTTGTCTTCATCGATCCATTCAAAACGTAAATATTTAACGCTGATTTTGGGGAAAAGCCGTGGCGGAATCCAACGACACCATCGATCCGAATGATCTTGACAGCATTGATGCCTTATTGGATGAGGCTGAGCTGGATGCTGTCGAAGATGATCAGCCGTCAGAGTCGGCTGAGTTGCCGGATGTGCCCGACGAACTCGATAATTTACCGGAAGAAGACGTACCTGAGCCGGAACCGGAACCGGAACCGGAACCGGAACCAGAATTGCCGCAGCCATCGGGTGGCATTATGGATAACTTTCCATCACCGGATGCCGAAGACACCCCTCAAGAGGCGGCCGAACCGGAACTGGAGCCTTTGCCGGATGACGCCGAGACACAAAAACCCAAACCGCCCAAAGAAACGCCAGCGGCACCTTTGACGGAAGATGGTGCCGAGCAATTTATGCAAAAGCGTGCGGCGAAAAAAGCCCAACTCAATCAAGATCCCCAAAACAAAAACACGTTAACGGTGGCCGAAATGGATGCAATTAAAAAACTGATTATCACCTTTAGCTCAATCATTATCGCGTTGGTTGTGGTGGCCATTGCTACCGGAGTTTGGGCGGCACTGGCCACCAGTCCGGCGTTGGATGAAGAAGCGAAAACCCTATTGGGCGACATTCGGGACGGCTCAACGCAAAGCATGATCAAGAGTGCCAGTTCGGAAGAAATTGTCAAGAAAGTGGAAACCAAGCTGGATGCACTGAGTTTTCAAATTGAAGAGCTCAATCGAGACCTGTTACAGATGACCCCAGACCAGTTGGCGGCTGCACCTGCAAAACCGGCCGCACCGGCAGAAAAAGCGGAGGTGAAGCTGGATTTAAAACCCACCGAAACGGCGGTTAAACCTCAATCCACGCCACCGGTGTCGCCAGCGACCATGCAGGTCACCGGTATGGACCCGGAACTCGTTAAGAAAATGGACACCGTCAATTCGAGAATGTTGAGCACCCAACGCCGCGTGAACGAGATCAATAACCGAGTGAAATCGCTGCAATCGGAATACAAGTCCATTTTAAGAACGGTCATGAAAGTGGAAAAAGAACTGTTGGCGGAGAAGGTGAAGGTGGACGCCGAAACCAAAAAAGAGCTGGCACAACAGGAAGCGGATCGTCAACGTCAGGAGCAGCGTGCCCGTGAACGCGCCAGAGCCTATGAATACAGCGCACCCACCAGCCCGTACTTCGACAGTTATTAACCCGAAGGTAAAGGACATTCCCATTTAATTAACCGGTGCAGGGCAGGCCCTGTTGGGAAAACAGTGATGAAACCATTAGGTGTCAAAAAATCAACATTGGTACAACTTATGCTAGTAATGGTTACGGTGGTGACCGCGGGTTGCAGCCATACGGATACCAAGTACCGAGTGCCCGACTATTACAGTCAGGAATTGGTGCCCAAGCATTATCAACCCGGGCCGGAATATTCGGTGAATGCCATGCGCTGCAGTCAGCAGTCGCATCAGTGTCGCCAAGGCGAAGACCGCAACTGGATTCGGCATCGCCATTATCCGGTGCCTTATTTTTTTGAATGATTCAACGAGAGTGAATCAACGATTTTGAGTGAAACGGAGATACGGTTATGAAAAAACAAAGCCTCATGCTAACGGCCATCATCGGTGTGATGATGCTGGCGGGCTGCAGCAACCAGCCCAGAGTGGTTCAAACCTCGCCGGCTCAGCAAACGCAGCCGCCTCAGCAAACGAACTACAATGCCAGTCAAAACGCCCCAGCGGGTTCGGCTCAGATGGGCAGTGGCGTTGGTGGTGCCGCGCAGAGTCAGCCACAGCAGGTGGTGTATAAAGTGCCGAAAAGCGCTTTGAAACCGCAACTGATTAAAATTACCGGTATCGGCTACGGTGCCGAAAGCACCTACGATGGCTACACGCCCGGGCAGCGTCGTCTGATGGCGATTCGCGCGGCCAAATTGGACGCGTATCGCTCCCTGGCTGAACAGCTGTACGGCATTAAAATCGACAGTAACACTTCCATTGCGACCCTGACCGCGCAGAACGATAGCTTCCGTGCTCGTGTCAATGCGATTGTGCGCGGTGCGCGGGTGGTGAGCATTACGCCCATGGCGGATCACAACTACGAAACCACACTGGAAGTGTATATCGACAAAAGCTTCTTTGAAAATGCCTTTGTCTATTCCGATCGTGAAGAAGAAATGACCATTTCCGCGGAAGACTTGTGTCAAACCATGAACTGCCAAACCATTGGCGGTCGTTAAGCGCGTTTGATATGACGAAACAGCGCGCCGAAGGGATGAGGTGGATACCATCATGAACAATCACCCAAAAACACCAGGCCTGGTCAAAACGACGCTCGCCGGTCGCATGCCCACCAAAACCATACTGGCTTTGCTGTTGATTGGTTTTCTCGGTCTGCAGTCGATTGCCGAAGCGGCCAGCATCAGTACGCGCGTGCGCATTCTGGAAAGCAAGGTGTATCAGCAAGGCAAACTGATTCGTGAGCAGAGCAAAAAGGACAGCGCCTACACCAGTGACTTCAAAAAAGGCCTGAAAGAAATCGAGTTACTGCGGCTGGAATTGCAGGCGTTTATGGCACAACAGGAGCAGGCGAAAAAGCCTGCCGCCATCGGCCCGCAAGGACGCTATTCCTACCCATAACCCCGTTTCCAGAGGCGAAAGCCTCCACTCAAATCCCACCCGGCACCCGCCGGGTTTTTTTTGCCTCACGTCAAACCAGTACAGCTAACTGTGCATGTTGCTATAATATCGCGAACTTGACCAATAAATATATGGGTTACTTGAAGTACCCAAGGAGAAAAACAATGCAAGTGATCAGTTATACCGAAGCCAGAAACCGTTTAAAGTCGGTGTTGGATTCCGTGGTCGATGATGTGGACTGTACCATTATTACGCGACGAGATGCTGAGAATGCGGTCGTAATGTCGCAGGACTATTTTAATAGCCTTATGGAAACGGTTCATTTGTTGAAATCTCCAGCCAATGTGGCGCACTTAAATCAATCCATAGAACAATACCGATCCGGGAAAGTCGTTCAAAAAGAGCTGATTGATGAAAATTGAGATTTTATCTTGGACTGAAAGCGCCTGGTCGGATTACGAATATTGGCAAGGCCAAGATAAAAAAACGTTGAAACGTATTAACAAACTCATTCGTGATACGATGCGCTCGCCGTTTGAAGGCATTGGAAAGCCAGAACCTTTAAAAGAGAATCTTTCAGGCTTTTGGTCCAGAAGAATTGATGAGTCGAATCGTCTTGTTTATGTTGTAGATGCCAGCCAAATCACCATTATTTCCTGTCGTTATCATTATTGAGCGTTGAACTCAAAACCGCTGTAAACCCGTTGGTTAATGAATGTTTTGCATCTTTCGCTGTCGTCACAGCGGTTTGATCCAGGGTTGAATGTTGAGTTGGGTTTTGAGTTTTTGGGCGTCGGCTTGCGCCGCTTGGCGTGTGGGGTAGTGGCCGTAGATGACGGCAAACATCACGTCGCCATTGACTCGGCGCGGTTGAATTTTCGCCTGCGTCAGGCCGTTGCTTTCAATGTATTCTTCGGCGGCAAATTCGCCGGACACGCTGACCAGTTGGATGGTAAAGCCGTTGCCTTCGATTTTCGGCGGCGCTTTGGTAGCCATCGGTGCTGTTTTGACCGGTGTGGATTCGGATTTTAGACGTTGTGCAGGTGCTTCGTTTTTCACCAGGCCTGGTGGTTTCGTTGCTGGTGGTGTCACGGCGGTGGTTTTCGTGGTTGGAGCGAGTTTTGACGGTTTCGCCGGTTGCGGGCTGGCGAGAGGGCGGATTTGGCACGGCAAGCCTTCCGAAGCCAAGGCCCCACACACATATTTCGCCTGATCCAGATCCTGCAGTGGTGCCAGGCTGAGATTCACTTGCCCCAGTTGATTTTGCTGCATGGCGACTTCAAAACCGTTTTCCGAGGTGGCTTGCCCCAGTGCTTGTGGGAAGACCTGACGCAGGGCGTTCAAGACCATGCGGGCATTTTTCTCCGACAAAAAGGTGCCGAAATCCAGCGCAAACGACTGACCGGAATCATCCGCATCGTTCTGGTAGCGATACAGAGATTCGGGGTAAATGTCAAAATTTGCGCCCACAATCAAGGTGCCGCGTGCCCCGATTTTCACTTGCATTGGGCGGCGACTGGCCAACTGGTGTTTTTTCAGATAGTCTGGATCGACGCTTAATTCATAGTCACCGGGCGGAATCATATCAAACAGGAAAAAGCCGTCAAACGCCGACCGGGTGGTGAAGCTTCGATCGCGCTGATGGTCGGTTAAGATCAACGGCACACCGCCCTGATCCTGTTCGTCACTGAATAATTCGGACTGAAACGCCACCTGACCTTCCACTTCACCGGCGGTGACAATAGGAATTTCCACCACTTTCACCAGGCCAGGTCTGGGCAAAAAGGCGGTGCCGTCGCCGGAGGGAATCCAGAAAGGGTCTTCCAGCGACTTGGGCACCACTGTGACGTCGGTCGGGGTGGTGCCGTACAGCCCGGGAATAAAGGCCTTGCCGTCTTCATCGGTTTTGGCGCGGCGGCGTTGTTGGGTGGCGATGACCTGTGCATTTGGAATCACCGGTTCATTGGCCTGGCGTTGCTGATCGTTATTCAGGTCTTCATACACCACAGCGGACACAGAGCCGGTATTGGCTAACCTTTGTGCCGACACTACCGGCAGACTGTCCAGCGGATCGTGCCCGAGGCTGAAACTAAAATTCAGTTGAATGCTGTTATTGCCCTCGGTTTCAAAATAGCGCAAGCTGCTGAGAAAATAACGGTTTTGCCAGTTGATTCGGTAGCCTTGGGTCAGTTGGTCTTGCAGCAAACTGTAATCGTAGCTGGCTTCGGCATTCCAGTCGGAATTAAAAGTCCATAAAAAGTCGATATTGCCGTATTGCACTTCCTGATTCGGTTCCAGCCCA
>NZ_JBNGDN010000002.1:73753-94085 GCF_049975065.1 Hydrogenovibrio sp. | reverse complement strand
TGGAGGCCGCACCATGAAAACATCGGATCTATTTGTTAAAGCCTTGGAGTCGGAAGGCGTGGAGTATATTTTCGGCATTCCCGGTGAGGAAAATCTGGATTTGCTCAACTCGCTGAAAGATTCCAAAATCCAAGTCATCGTCACCCGCCACGAACAGGCTGCCGGGTTTATGGCCGCCACTTACGGTCGCCTGACCGGCATGGCCGGCGTATGCCTGTCCACACTGGGCCCTGGGGCGACCAATCTGGTCACGGCCGCCGCCTATGCTCAGCTGGGTGCCATGCCGATGGTCATGGTCACCGGTCAAAAGCCGATCAAAACCAACAAACAGGGTCAGTTTCAGATTATCGATGTGGTGGATATGATGCGTCCCATCACCAAATACACCTGCCTGATTCACAGCGGCCACAACATTCCGGCGCGCATTCGTGAGGCGTTTCGCTCCGCCAAAACCGAACGCCCCGGCGCGGCTCACCTGGAATTACCGGAAGACATTGCCTGTGAAGAATCCGATTCGCCGGTGATTCAACAAGGCATGCACCGCCGCCCGCTGGCGGAAGACAAAGCCATCCGCAATGCGGTGGAAATGATTCAACGCGCCAAGCGCCCGCTGATTCTGGTGGGCGCGGGTGCCAACCGTAAAACCGCCGGTAAAATGCTGCGCCAGTTTATCGACAA
The DNA here is from genome assembly GCF_049975065.1 of Hydrogenovibrio sp. Taxonomy (GTDB): domain Bacteria; phylum Pseudomonadota; class Gammaproteobacteria; order Thiomicrospirales; family Thiomicrospiraceae; genus Hydrogenovibrio. The sequence goes on along the minus strand of NZ_JBNGDN010000002.1, from coordinate 93,407 downwards.
AACCGGCATCCCCTTCTTCACCACGCAAATGGGCAAAGGTGTGGTGGACGAACGCCATCACCTGTATCTCGGCTGTGCGGCGCTATCCGATCACGATTTTGTGCATGGTGCCATTCAATACACCGACCTGATTATCAATATCGGTCACGATGTGGTGGAAAAACCGCCCTTCTTTATGACGCAAGACGGCTTTAAGGTCATTCACATCAATTTCACCAATGCTTCCGTTGACCCGGTATATTTTCCGCAAGCAGACGTGGTGGGCGACATTGCCAACAGCCTCTATCAGATCAAAGAACGCATTGAACGCCAGGAAACCTGGAGCTTCGATGTGTTTATGGAAGTCAAACGCCAGATTGATAAAAACCTGCTGGAAGGGTCGCACGATGGCCGTTTCCCGATGTATCCGCAGCGGGTGGTGGCCGACATCCGCAAAGTCATGCCGGACGACGGTCTGATTGCGCTGGACAACGGGATTTATAAAATCTGGTTTGCACGAAATTACTTGGCCTACCAGCACAACACCGTGCTGCTGGACAACGCCCTCGCCACCATGGGCGCGGGCTTGCCGTCCGCGATTGCGGCCAAACTGGTGTACCCGGAACGCCGCGTGATGGCCATCTGTGGTGATGGCGGCTTTATGATGAATTCACAGGAAATGGACACCGCCGTTCGTCTGAAACTCGATTTGGTGGTGGTAGTGCTCAACGACAACGCTTTCGGCATGATTAAGTGGAAGCAGGCCAATATGGGCTTTGACGAGTTTGGGCTGGATCTCAACAATGCCGACTTTGTGATGTACGCACAAAGTTACGGTGCCAAAGGCCACCGCATTCACAAGGCCGACGACTTGATGCCAACACTGGAAGCCTGCTTTGAAGACGGCGGCGTGCATCTGGTGGAAATCCCGATGGATTACAGCGAAAACAACCAGATTCTCAATCACGACATCAAGGCGCGTTCACACGCTCTTGTCAAACAACTTGAACAGTACCTGTGAACCGCTCGCCAAGCCACCGACGCTCAAGGCGTTTGCGAATTTTTCAGGTTAAGGACTCTCGGCCAGCAACGCTTTGATCTGTTGCAGCGTCTGGGCATCGTCCCATTCGTGGCCGCCAAATAAGGCATAGCGAATGACGCCCTGTTTATCGATGACATAGGTGCTCGGATAGGCGAACACCCGCCAGGCCTGCACCGCCGAGCCTTTGGGGTCGAGCAGGATGGGGAAATTCACCGGATGCTCGCTCAGAAACGACTCAATTTGCGGTTTTTCTTCCGCCAGATTGGCCGCGAGAATTTCAAACGGCTGATCGCTCAAAGCGGTTTTCAAACGCGTCATCGACGGAATTTCATGCACACAGGGCGGGCACCAGCTCGCCCAGAAATTCAGCAACACCACTTGACCACGATACGCTTTCAGATCATGCGCTTTGCCCGTCCTGTCCACCAGCTGCAAAGGACGGTTCTGTGGCCCGGTGTAGGGCTGCAAACCGATGGCATCACTTCCATTCGTCGCCGGACTGGTCGTTGGTTTGGCCGCCGGATTCGCTGCATGAGAATCACCGGGCCTGGTCGTTTCGTTGGTTGCGACTGTCGCACCGGGTTTTGACGCGCTTTGACGCGTCGTCACCATATAGGGAATCAACGCCTGCATCGCCGTCAGCAGATCCGGCAGCAATTGTTCGGCCTGCCGATTTTCCACCGCCAAAGCATCGGGGCGGAAATAATAACGGTCACGCACCTCCGGCACCCGCCGCATAAACACATCCGAACCGCCCATTTCCAAAGTCTGTTGCAAGGCAGGCAAATGCCAACGCCAGGGCGACAACTCCGCCTGCAACACAAACACCGGCACATTCAAACGCGATGCTTGCGGCCAATACACCGCTTTTTGCCCGGCCTGCGGGGTTTCTTCATAGAGATTGGGGTTGAGTAAAATCAGCGCCAGATTGGCCGACGGCGTTTGCATGGCGTCCACCAGTGCTTTCACCGCCAAGGCGGCGCCTTGGTTGGAGCCGATCACAATCACCGGCTGGCCCGAATCCTGCAAACGGCGGATTTCATCGACAATGACCTTCAGCGGAATGCGTTGCAGACTGCTGGGGGTGGCGGGGAGAAAGTAACTTTCAAACAGATTCGGCAGGGTTACCGTAAGCCCCCTGTCCGCTAGAGCCTGAGCCAATTGCCTTTCCTCCGGCAGGACACCGTACTCCGACGGAATCCACAACAATTGGGCCGGTGCCGATGCCGCTGCAAAGGTCTCCACCTCCAGCGAACCGCTCAAATCGCCATTCAAATCGTCATTTAAATCTGCGCTGAAAACACCCCACGGCCAGATCGCCAACCAAACTAAAACACCCCACCCCTTCCAAATCATCTTCTACTCCCTTATCTTGATCGAATTGGTTCTGTAACGGAATTATACGCTTTACGCACCCACAACTTAGCCGCCAATAAAGATAAACCTTGCCACAGCCAGCATTGGCATTGAATTTTCGCCGTCAACCGTCTATATTGAGCGCTTAACGGTCAACCGAAAGGCGATTCGGCATGTGGCGAAAACTGAGTATTCAACTGCAACTGATGATTTTAATCATCGCCATTACGCTGGTGTTGTCCGCAAGTTTTCTCGGCGTCACCTTCTGGCTGGACATTAAAGAACGCAAAGCCTTGGCGGTGGATCTGTCTCAAAGTCTGCATCAATCCTTATCGCAAGATTTAAACGACGTCATTCATCAACCCGACCCCAAGGAATTTTCCGAGCTGGAATTCCGCCTGTCCGGCTTTCCCCACCTGGATCGCCTGCTGCTGTTGAATAACGACGCCGAGCCAGTCTTTGATTTCCAAGCCAGCCCGGAAAGCTACGATCATCTCGTGGCTCGCAGCAATGAAAAGATTCAGTTTGACGGTGACGATCTCTTTATAAAACAGCCGTTGATACGGGCGCAGCAACCCAACGGACACGCCGTTTACATCATCGACATCAAAGACTTCGAAAGTCAGTTCCGCCAGCACCTGCTGTATGTGCTGCTCGCCTTACCGTTTCAGTGGTTGCTGGCGCTGCTGCTCACCTGGTGGGTCAGTCGCAACTACAACCAGCCGTTTACCCAGTTGGCCAATGCGATGAAACGCAGCGACGTGTCTCGTAACCACTTTGAACGGGTCACCAGTGACGCCCAAAACGAAATCGGCGACCTGTTCAACGGCTACAACGAAATGGTAACGCACATTGAAACCACCAACCAGGCCTTGCGATATCAATCCGAGCACGATCCGCTCACCGGTCTCTATAACCGTTTTTTTATCGAGAAAGCCATCCAAGCCTCCTTGAACGACACCCGTCAAACGCATCACCTGCTGCTCAGTCTTGACCTTGACCGTTTCAACCTTATCAACGAAGCTGCCGGTTACCCCGCCGGAGACGAGTTGCTGAAAATGGTGGCGCACAGCACGCTGAAACAACTGCCGGACAACGCCATTATGGGGCGTCTCGGCGGCGATGACTTTTACATTTTGCAGACCCAGACCACAGCAGAAGAAGCCACCGCACTCGCCGAGCAGTTGCAGCACCTCCTATCCGATTTCCGTTTCAGCTGGGAAAACCAAGCCTATTCGGTTTCCGGCACCTTGGGCGGCGTCCTCTATCAGCCGCATGAATACACTCAGCGCGAACTGATTAAAGCCGCCAATCTGGCATTTTTGGAAGCCAAATCCGCAGGCCGGAACAAGCTGCATTTCTATCAGCGCCATGAAAACTACGAACAAACACACCAGCAACAGGTCATTACCGCTGGCTGGATCAAGCAAGCACTGAAGACCACCACGGCGGAAAACGAGCCTCCCGCACACTTCGAACTTTACGCTCAAGCCATAGTGCCACTGCAGACGCCCACCACACGATTGGGCTATGAAATTCTGCTGCGGCTGCACGACGACCAAGGCAATCTGGTGCCGCCGGACAATTTTTTGCCCACGGCGGAACGTTATCAAATGATGACCGAAATCGACATTTTCGTGCTCAGCACCTACATTGAAACCGTCATGCAGCAGCCGCAACACCTCGAACAATTGGATCTGGCGCACGTCAATTTATCCGGTGCCAGCCTCAATCATCCGGATTTTCAGGCCAATCTCAAACGCCTGATCGACACCTACGATTTCCCTTGGCACAAGCTGGAACTGGAGATCACTGAAACCGCCGCCGTCGGCAACTTCCAGCAGGCGCGTCCGTTTATCGACTTTTTCAAATCCCACGGCATCGGCTTAACGCTGGACGATTTCGGTACCGGCATGTCGTCGTTTGAATACCTGAAAAGCCTGCCGTTCGACGTGGTGAAAATCGACGGCAGCTTCGTCAAAGACATGCACACCGACCCGACCGATCGCGCCGTGATTCGGTATATTCAGGAAATCAGCGCCCTGCGCCACCAGAAAACCGTGGCGGAATACGTGGAAACCCAGGAAGACGTCACGGCGCTGACCGAAATCGGCGTCACCTACGGACAAGGGTATTTCCTCGGCAAGCCCAAGCCACTGAGCGACTGGCTCTAACCCAAAATGATCGCTCGCCTGCTGATTTACACCTTCCTTGGCCTGTTTACCGTCTGGTTTTTCAATGTCGGGCTGGAACGACTGATGACGCCACCAGCGGATCTGGCCGATATTCCCAGCCAACAGCAAACCCACGACAACACCCCGCGCATTCGACCCTTGACACCGGAAATGGCCGATGCCCAAGCCGCTGAGGCGTTAAATGCCATCAACCGCATTCGTCAGTCATTGCAACTCAATCCGCTGAAGGCCAATGTCAAACTGGCCGAGGCCGCAAAACACCACGCCCGTTATCTTTCCCATCACAATGTACAGTCCCATCAACAACCGCCAGGCCTGGCCGGTTTCAGCGGCGAAACGCCCCGTGATCGTGCCGAAGCCAGTGGCTACCAAAGCCCGGTGTCCGAAGTCATCGCCTTCAATCAACCCAGTCCTTATCCGATGGTGGACGATCTGATGTCCGCCATTTACCATCGCCTCGGCTTGTTAAATATGACACAGGATCAAATCGGTCTCGGGGTGGCGGGCGACGGTGATGGCGATGTCAAATCGGTTCTGGTCGGCGTCATGGGCAACGCCCAACTCGAAGCCCTCTGCGAAAAGCCCTCAGCCCTCAAACCCGGTGCCCGCGCGTTTACCCAACTGTGCGCCTCCGGCACGCCCATTAGCAAACACGATGCGGCTCAGGCCATGGCATCGGTCACGCGCCAAAACCCCAAACTGATTGTCTGGCCAAAATCCGGTGCCACCGTGCCGCCGGTGTTTTACGAAGAAAGCCCCGACCCCTTGCCGGAATGCAATGTCAGCGGCTATCCGGTGCATTTGCAGGTCAACCCGATTTTTGTCGGCCGCATCCATTTCCAACCCGACACCTTCACCCTGACTCGGCTGGATGACCATGACCCCACCCACACGCCGGAGCCGGTCGAAGCCGCCACCGTGTTCAGCAACCGCACCGACCCGAATCGAACCCAGAACGCGCCCGCAGCGGATAAAGACCAATGGATCGCCTTTTTCCCGCAACAGCGTCTGGACTGGAACCGTCGTTATCAAGCGCAAATTCAATACACCGAAAACGGCAAAACCCACACCATGCGCTGGAACTTCTTTACCGAACAACAGCCAGGCCTGGTGACAAGCGACCCAGCGCGTGACGTTCCGATTCGCGTTGGCCAAACCCGAACCCTTTATTTTCCACCGGAAAACTGCCAACAGGCGAAAACCGTCCAACTGCGGCAGAAAATCCCCCGAGGCGTCAAGGTGCAGACCGAGTTTATCGACGGCGAAACCCTGCAGGTCAAACTGCTGTCCGCACCCTTTGGCGGCGCTTTTGAGCTGATTTATGTGGCCGGTCATCAGCCCATTAAGGTGCGTTTTGACATCCTTCAGCAGGCCGAGACCGAATGACCGACCGCAACATCAACCACGCCAGCCGCCGTGCCCCCACCGTTGAGACCGAACGCTGGGTGTCCCGCTTACACCAGCAGCTACACCGCGCAAACCACCGCGTCTGTCTGGTGCTGTGCGGTCAGCAAGACTGGCGTCAGGCCTGGTTAAATCGTCTTATAGCGCCCCACTGGCAAGGGCTGGCAATAGGGTTAACACCGCCTACACCATCTCAGCCTCAACCTCACCCGCAAGCCGAACCCCTTTCCTTTCGGCAACTGCCGCAGCGACTCGGGCAAGAGACCGATTTCGCGATTTTCACTGCCGAAGCGGGGATTGAGGCCGATGCCCTAGGACTGGTCGGCGGGCTGATTCGCGGCGGCGGTTTGTGTTTGATCAGCCTGCCGCCGCAAGCGGAATTTTTCCGTCAACCCAATGCCGCAATGGCACGCTTTCTGAATACCCCACTCACGCCGGACGAGGCGCTGAACGGCTTTCAAATCCACCTGTGGCACGCGTTGCAATCCCACGCGCTCTGGCTGACGGAAGACGCGCCTTTGCCCCCGCTGGACGCGCTGGCACAAGCGCCAACCGCTTCGCCACTGCTGGCGCTCACGCGCCCATCCACCGAAACCCAAGCCACCCCTGATCAAGCCGAGGCGATTCAAGCCATCCACTCGGTCGCCTTCGGTCACCGCAAACGGCCTCTCTTGCTCACCGCCGATCGCGGTCGCGGCAAGTCCACCACGCTGGGGCTGGCGTGTGTGTCACTGTTATTAGCGGGCAAGCGCCACCTCACCCTCACGGCGGCACGCCTTGCACAAATTCAAAAAGCGTTTGACGCCATCGACAGCGCCTGGCCGCGGCTGCAGGCCGCCGGATTTGAACGCATCGAAAAACGCCCAGGCCTGGTTCGTTTAACCTTAGGGGCTGAAACAGCCGTCATCCGCTTTCAAGCACCGGACGACTTGATTCACACCCCGGTTGACACCGAACTGCTGCTGGTGGACGAAGCGGCGCATTTGCCCCTGCCGATGGTCTTGGCCTTGCTGGAAAGCCATTCGCGCACCCTACTGGCCACCACAGAACAAGGCTATGAAGGCAGTGGACGCGGCTTTCGCTTAAAGCTGGCCGAACATTTAACGCAACACTTCCCCGGCTGGAAGCGCCACCGGCTGACGCAACCGATTCGCTGGGCACCTCAAGACCCATTAGAAGCCACACTGAACCGCTTGTTGTTATGCAGCGAGGCCGAAACGGACGCCCAAAACCCTGCCCACAACGACACCGAAAACCCGCGCTCACAACGCCCACAACCCGCGCCTGTGACCGACCTGTGTTTTGAGTATCAGTCACCGCTGGCACTGGCGCAACCGCAGCAGCGAGCCGAGCGCCACGCCCTGTTTCAATTGCTGTCGCAAGCGCACTACCAGACCCGACCGAACGATCTGATGCAACTGTTATCGCTGCCCAACCAGCAGCTTTGGGTGGCGCGCCGCGCCGATGACCCGCAGCCGCTGGGCGTGCTGTTTGCGGTGCAGGAAGGGGGCTTATCGCATGAAAGCGCCTTTTCACCAGGCCTGGCGGAAAACGACATGGCGACGCAGGCGACACAAACACGTCAACCGGCGCAACCGCACCGTGTACACGGCCACCTCTTCCCGCAACTGCTGGCGCACCAGCGTCATCAACCCGAGTGGCTGGCCTTGACAGGCTGGCGCATTCAACGGCTGGCGGTCGCCGACGCCTGGCAACGTCAAGGCATCGGTCAACGATTGGTCAAGGCCTTTATCGCGGCGCAGAGTTCAAGCCACCACCGCGCCGACTACATTGCCGTGAGTTTTGGGGTTCAGCCAGGCCTGGTTCAATTCTGGACGCGACTGGGGTTTCAGCCGATGCACCTCGGGCTGAAGCGCGATGCCGCCAGCGGCCAGCCTTCTGCCGCCTTATGCCATCCGCTGAGCGAGCGGGCACACCCGCTTGCCGCCGAAGCGCAACAGTCGTTTCAACACGCATTCGCCTGGAACCTCACCCAGCCGTTTCAAACACTCGACACCGGCTTGGCGCTGTCGCTATTACGCGCAGCACCCCCCACCGAACCCAGCCCTTTTCCAAGGGGCTATTTGCAACAGCAACCGTTTGAAAGCATCGCTTTCGCCCTGCGCCAGTGGACACTGACCCACCTGTCTCAGCTACCGGACGATGACACACTGCCGCTCTGGTTCCGTAAAGCGGTGCAACATCAGGCCTGGTCGGATGTGGTCGCCGCCTCGCCCCACCCAAGCCGCAAAGCGTTGGAAGCCCATTTTAAACATTGGCTGCAAAAGACTTTCAATCGCCTATAACGGCAACCGCAACCGAAAAATTCAACCAAGCAACCGCCTTGCAAAAAATGCCTCACAGACCTTGCTCTCAATCAAGATATAAATATAATAATCATTATCATTAATATTTTACTTACTGCAATCAATTGACCACGATTACGACCGACTGAGGCAATATGGTTTGTGATGACTTGTGATGACTTGTGGAATCAAAGGGCAAGCGAAAGGGTGCCTTATTTATGAATTTTTCGGGTTAACCCCGCTATCGAACACCGCATTCGGAGACTTATGGAATTACTGGAACGCTATCTGGACATCACCGTTTTCAGCCTGCTGGGACTGATGGCGTTTGTCGCCACTTGGTTTACACTGGAACGCTGGCTGAGGTTTCGTCGCGTCAATGTTGCCGACTATGCCCATATGGACCTGCTCACCGTCGATCTCACCCGCCACCTGACGCTGATTGCCACTGTGGGAGCCAACGCGCCCTATGTCGGCCTGCTGGGCACAGTGCTGGGCATACTGGTGACCTTTTACGATCTGGGCATGGCCGGAAGCGGTGTCAACACAGGGGCCATTATGATGGGGCTGGCGCTGGCGCTGAAAGCCACCGCCGGCGGCATTGCGCTGGCCATTCCCAGCATTGTCGCCTACAACTTGCTGATGCGCCGTGTGGAAGTGTTTCAGGCACAGTATCGCGCCCACGAAGCCTTAAATGGAAGCGCCGCACCATGAAGCGATTTGACGACATCAATGTCATCCCCCTAATCGATGTGATGCTGGTGCTGCTGGCGGTGGTACTGACTTCCGCCAGCTTTATTGTGCAGGATTCCTTGCAGATACAGTTACCGGAAACCGAAAACACCTCCGAATATGTGCCGCCGGAAAAAGACCCGCTGCACTTTGCCATCGATGCCAAAGGGCAACTGTTTGTGGATGAAAAACCAACCGACTATTCCGCATTGAGCGATCTTCTGTCGCCATTGGATCCCGAGACACCACTGATTGTAAAGGTGGACGACAAAGCCGAATTTGGTCAGTTTATCCGCCTTGTGGACGCGCTCAAAGTGCACAACCTCACTAACCTGACGTTTTTAACCGAAAAAGCGTCCGGCAACCCCAACTAAGAGGCCACCATGCGCAAACCCGCTGATACGACACTCAAAGCCTTTGCCCTGACGCTGTTTCTGTACAGCTCGGCGCTACTCGCCGCTGTGTGGCAACTAGACCGCCACACGCCTACCGAAAAAGCGCCCGACACCCGCACTGTGCCGATTCACCTGAGCATGTATCAACCGGCTGACACACCCCCGCCCAAACCCATTCAACCGGTCAACCCCGCGCAACCGGCACCGGTGGCACCCATTCAACCCATCGACAAACCGATTACCGAGCCTGCGCCGGTAAAACCCATTGTCGAGCCAAAACCTGAACCAAAACCTAAGTCAGAACCAAAACCGAAACAGGAACCGAAGCCAAAACCTGAGCCAAAACCAGAACCGAAAACAGAACCCAAGGCAAATGCACCGGAAGCGGTCAGTCCCGTTGAGCCGATGGAAACCGCCGCCGCGCCAAAGGTCGTGGAAGCGCCTGCCACTGAGGAGGCCATTCTGGCGCAACCGCCCATGCCGACCTACAGTGCCGCTGAAATGGCCGAAGCCGAAGACCGCTACCTCAGCGAACTCAGCCGCACTCTGGCACAACTGGCACACGACAGCTACCCGAGAACCGCAAAACGTCGTCACTGGGAAGGTAAAGTGGTCTTAACATTTGTGCTTTATCGCAACGGCGACATCAAACATCTGGAAGTGGTGGAAGGGCATCGCCGCAGGGTGTTAAACCAGGCCGCGCTGGGCATTATCGCCGAAAAACTGCAAATGCGTTTCAAACCCTTTTACGACGAAATCGAGCGGGATCAGTGGCAACTGACCGTGCCGGTGAATTTTTCATTGAACTAGCCGACTGGCTAGCCCGAATGATGACGAAGGATTGAAGGGTTAAGAAGATTGAAGACTAAGGACTGAAGACCACGGTTTTGTTACCGTAAATCAACACACGATCTTCCAAGTGATAGCGCAAGCCGCGCGACAGCACGGTTTTTTCCACATCGCGCCCGAGACGACGCATATCGTCAATGCTGTGCGAATGACTCACCCGAATCACGTCCTGTTCGATAATCGGCCCGGCATCCAGCTCTTCGGTGACGTAATGACAGGTGGCGCCAATCAGCTTCACTCCGCGCTCATAGGCTTGATGATAAGGCTTGGCACCGACAAACGACGGCAAAAAGCTATGATGAATATTAATCACTTTTCCGGCGTAATCCACACACATCTGCGGCGGCAGAATCTGCATATACCGTGCCAGCACAATCACATCCGCGTCATACTGCGCCACCAGTGCCTGCGATTTCGCGAAGGCTTCCGGCTTGGTGTCCGGGGTGACCGGCACATGATGAAACGGAATGTCGTACCACTCCACCATGCGGCGCAGATCATCGTGATTGGCAATCACGCACACCACTTCACCGGGCAGATCGTCTTCATGCCAGCGATAGAGTAAATCCGCCAGACAGTGCGACTCTTTTGACGCAAACAGCGCAATGCGCTTGGGTCGATCCGAATCGGTCACTTGCCAGGTCATGTCAAATCGTTCGGCAATGGCGGCAAAGCGCGTTTTAAAGCCGTCGAGATCATTATTCAGGGACGAGGCCAAAATTTCATGGCGCATAAAAAATCGCTGATTCATGGCGTCGGTATGATGATTGGCCTCGATAATGGAACCGCCTTCTTCGGCGATAAACCCGGCCACGTTGGCGACAATGCCCACTTGATCGGGGCAGGAAATGATTAAACGAAATACACGACTCATGCGCTGATGCTCTCTGTTCATCCGTCAAAAACGGCTATTTTAGCAGATGCACCGGACGACCACATAAAAACCGAAATGGCCAGGCCTGGTTAAAAAACCTTCTGCAACCATTCGGTTGCGACCATCACAGCGTCGAACGCCGCACCATCTTCCGAGCCATTTTGTGTTCGTACATGGCTTCATCCGCCAACCGGAATAGCTCCACTTCCGTGGTGGCCTGTTGCGGATACCGCGCCACCCCAATGCTCAAACTCACCTCCAACCGAGTGCCTATGTATTCGCACGGCCCCTCCACCTCGTCCACCAGCCGTTGCTTCATCCGATCGGCATCGGCTTGTTCCATCAGGCCTGGCCAAATCATGACAAATTCATCTCCGCCAATCCGCGCGATCCGCACCCCCGCCGAGACCGCCTGCTGTAACCGATTGGCCACCTCAACCAGAATGTGATCCCCCGCCGCGTGTCCATGGGTATCGTTAATGGCTTTAAACTTGTTCAAATCCACCATGACCAAGGCAAACCCAACGGAGGTGGACAGAACGTCGGCTAGAAAATGATTAAAGGCTTGTCGGTTCGGCAAGCCCGTCAAGGCATCGTGAAAGGCTTGGTAACGCAATTTCTCGCGACTGTCCTGCAATTGCTGATTGGCCTGTTCCAGCGCACGCGTGCGCTCCTGAACCCGCGACTCCAACACCTTTTCGTTTTCTTTTAGATGATCGACAAACATCTTCTGCAACTCAACCGTTTTGCGCTGTTCCGCTTCATAATCCCGCACGCCCAACGCCATATCGTGCATCGCATACGACAACTGATGCAACTCTTTAATGTGACTGTCCACCGCCTTAACTTCGTCAAAACGTTTCTTTTTCACCAGCGCCGCCATATGACGCAACCGATAGATCGGATGCACCAGACGAGATGTCACCCACCAAATAATTGGCAACATCAGCACGAAAATCACAATACCCGCCAGACCGGACAAGGACATCATGTGCCGATAAGGCCCCAACACTGTGTTCTTGGGCGTCATCATCCCCAAGTACAAATTCTCACGACTGGCTTCCGGCAGTGTCGCATAGGCCGCGAGCCAGTTGACATTTTCGTCATGAAGACCAAATACTTGATAGGGCTGTTGTTGTTTGACCGTTTGCACGAAAGCGTCTGGCACCCGCACTTCCAATGCGTCTTCCCTAGCATTTTCACGCAGGTTCCAGCGTTTTTTTAAAGTGTTTAGGGTTCTCGGCGACACTTCAGAAAGCGCGCGATTCAAGAGCGTGCGCAAATCCGGTAAATCGTTCGAAACCAGCAAATACAGACTCGCATCGTGGATTGGGTGTCGCAAAGGAAGAGATTGGTTCACCGTCAAATCGTCCAACCCATAAATTGAACGCAAGTGATAGAAACTTTCTGGTGTATCAATCGTTGCATACGCCTTGCCCTGCTGAACCGCATCCAAAGCCGTCATAATGTCCGGAACGCGCAGCAGCTTGATATTGGGGTAATGCTCGTCAATGTAATCTGTGGTGGACCAGCCGTCCACCATCGCCAAGGTTTGCCCTTTCAGCTCCGAAAAGCCGTCAATCACCGGCACGTTTTGGCGGGTAATAAAACTGTTTTGCGCGTCAAAGTGTGCCTTGCCAAAATCGCCCAGCGCTTCACGACTTGGCGTTTTAAACACCGTATGCACCAAATCCAAACCGCCATTTTGCAAAGCCTGCAGCATTTCTCGAAAGGTGTAGTCATTGACAAACTGAAACCGTAAACCCGTTTTCGCCGCCAGCACCCGCATTAAGTCAATGGAAAACCCTTTTGGCTGTCCAGCCTCCACAAAGTCAAACGGCGGCCAGTCCCGTTGATTGGACACCCGGATCACCGGTGCGGCCTCGACAAAGGCCTGCTCCTGAGGCGACAACGACATGGGTTCTATATCGGCGAGAAACCCCTGACTCAGTGCATCCGACGCCCAGCCCGCTTCGCTGAATTGAATACGGCCATGCTCATCAAACACAAACACGCGAGAATCCGCCGTGGGCTTGAAGCGCGCCAGATCTCTGGCGAGAAACGATAGGGTGTAATCCATCGCCAACACACTGCCATCTTTCAACGCATAGGAATAGGTCACCCCCGTGGCATTCAAATGATTAAACAGATAGGGCTTAGACGACACCACTTCAGCCTGCTGCTGGCGAGCGGCCTGAAACCAAGGGCGTTTCTGCGGCTGATAACGCGTGCGCTCACGGCGCTCGCTCAACTGGGTGAGACGCTCATCGAGAAAGTGAAAATGCTTAAATTGATAGTCGTCCTCATCACTGAGCAATACCAACGCCCAACGCGCCCCAGCGGGTGCCTGCAACAGCGCCGGAACACGCGGATCGCTGGCCAGATTAATCACCTCGTAGAAGTCACCTTCCTCCCGCGCCACATAAACGGCATAGGCTTGGGGTCGATTGGCCAGCAGCTGCACAAACGGCGTCAAGGCAGGATGCGATTCAGACAGGGTGACGCGGTTGTTCAAATTCGGCACTTGCGCCAGCAGCTTTAAATCACGGCGTGTTTCATCGTTCAAGGCCTGCCGTTGCGCTTCAAGCCGCTCCACCAAGGTGACAAACCGTGCTTCCGCCTGGGTGTAAGCAAAGCGTTCGTTGAAGACATATTGCGTCAATAGCAAGACACCAATCGTCAGCATAACGAGAAGGATAAACAGACTGAAAATCGTCCATCGAATCGAAGGCTTGTTAAACACGGACACAGTTCGCATAAAGCACCGTAAATCCTCAACGAAAAAAAAGGCCACGAGTTTACAGCAATGTCATAAAACTGTCAAAAAGGCGTAAAAAGCTTACCATCTTGACAAACTCGGCAAGACTTTCTTGACGTCCGTCTTTTTTCGGTCAGCATTTTTTTGGTATTCCTAAAGGCGGATCTTGGGTATAAGATAGGTTTCTGATACAATCATAAAATTAAATGAGAATTGTATTTATTCACCCAACCTAAGTTATGTCCGAGGTTGATCCCCAATTTCATCACATCAAACCGTCTTTATCCCAAGAAATCACTTATGAAAATCGTATCGTTCAATGTCAACAGCGTGCGCATGCGTCTGCACCAACTTCAAGCCTTAACCGATCAATACGCCCCCGACATCATCGGGTTGCAGGAAACCAAGGTTCAGGATCATGAATTCCCGGTCAACGACATCGAAGCCATGGGCTACCAAGCCATCTTTATGGGGCAAAAAACCCATTACGGCGTGGCATTACTGTTCAAAAACGACCTGACATTAAAAGACCGTCAATTCGGCTGGGATCACGATGGCGACGACGCTCAGAAACGCATGATTATCGGCGATTTTGTCGATGCCAACGGCCATGAAATCCGCATCGTCAACGGCTATTTTCCGCAAGGCGAAAACCGCAGCCATCCGACGAAGTTTCCGGCCAAAGAAGCCTTTTATCAGGACTTGATGCAATACTTGAACGAAAAGTGCTCCCCGGAACAGAACCTCATCGTGATGGGCGATTTCAATATCTCGCCGGAAGACAAAGACATCGGTATCGGCGAACCCAACCGTAAACGTTGGTTGCGGGACGGCAAAACCAGTTTCCTGCCGGAAGAACGCGAATGGTGGAGTACGCTCATCCACTGGGGACTGAAAGACACCTTCCGTCAAATCCACCCGGAGGAAGATCGCATTTTCAGCTGGTTTGACTACCGCTCCAAAGGCTTTGCCGACGACCCGAAACGCGGACTGCGCATCGACACCCTATTGGCGACCAAACCGCTGGCGGCAAAAGCCACCGACAGCGGTGTCGCTTACGACATCCGCGCCATGGAAAAGCCCTCCGATCACGCGCCGGTCTGGACGGATTTTCAGCTCTAATACCGAACTTTACCAGACCTGGTGTATTTCGCCAGGCCTGCCACCCCCTCTAACTGACACAGGACGCACCATGCCGAACACCGACACCCAACCCATGATTATTGCGGAAAAAAAATGGCTTACGGAAGACACCTTGCTCATCAAACTGCAACCTTCGACCCATTTTGATTACCACAGTGGTCAATATGTGCTGCTCGGCATGACGCTGGAAACCTTAAAACCCTTTTCCATTGCCCGTGCACCGACCACCTCGGGGCGCATTGAACTGCACATTCGCGATCACGACCAGTCGCAATGGATGCAGGATCTGTTTGCGCTTGACGTGGGTGAAACGCTTTATGTGCAAGGCCCGAACGACCAATACCGTTTGGATGCGGCCACCGAGTTGAACGCCAAAGACAGGGTGATACTGGTGGCGGGTGGCACCGGCTTTGCACCGATGTTTGCGCTATTGGAAAACCTGTTGAAACTGGATACCCGCCATTTCAATCGCCCGATTGAATTTTACTGGGGTGCGCAAACCGAAGCGGGGCTTTACCGCCAAACGGAAATGCGTTCGCTGGCCGAAAAAGACGACCGTCTGCACTTTCACACCGTGATTTCCGGCGATGTCAGCACCGCCGACCCGCAAAAACTGGTGCATCATCAGGTGCTGCACGATTTTCCCGATCTCAGCCGCAGCCGTGTCTATCTCTGCGGCCCCTGGGCCATGCAGGAAGCGGCTAAAGCCGACTTTATCTCGGCTGGATTGCCAGAGGCGGCCTTTAACTAAAACAGGATACGAAACGAGGATTCCGTGCGACCGGTTGCGCCGGATGCCTCAATCGGAGGCTAATTTTTTAAGATTGGTCACCTTGGCCTCATCCAGTTCGTCGGGCCATTTATCGGGATGATCCAAATCCTTCATATGCACGCCGCCTTCCGGCAAGTCGGGCATTTCAAAGTGCGTCACCCAAGGCACATTGTGCTGAAACATATAAGCGCCTTCCACATTTTCTATGTCGCATAGAGAATACAGATGTTCAAATACCTGATCGGCATACTGCGGTGCGACGATGACGCGCAGCATATCCATTTCTTCCCAATCCTTTTCCGACAACAGCGAGTGTTGATTGCGCACCGACACATATTCCGTCGCCAGCACATGATCCTGCTGATACAAATCCTCCAGAATCGCTTTGGAATGACCCCGCGACAGAATACACACAATGGATTTCGCCTGCAGGCAATGATCGTGATTCAGCATCTCAAAGGCCTCGCTATTGTTCCGGCATGGCGATGGTGGTGGCCGCCACTTTTAGCGCCCGCTCTTTCTCAATGCGCTCAATCACGTTCGGCGGAATGTAAGCGGCGGCTTTTTCCAGCGGCGTCACAAACATAATGCCCATGCCGGGCACATCCAGTTCACCGGCCACAAACATTTCGGCAAACACCTCTTCTTCCTGCTGCTTGGAGACCATGATTTGAATGACTTCTTTTTCCGCTTCCACGGTGATGCTCAACAGCCCCAGACGCTCACGCACCCCCGCGCCACGGCCATAATGAATGGAGGCGCCCTGAGCGCCCGCCGCTCTGGCTGCCGCCACTATGGCATCCCCCTTGCCACGCGGCACCATGCAGGTGATCAAGGCCACGTCGGTCAAAATTGTCATTTCTTTTTGTAATTTCATATCGTCTCCGCTCTGTTTTGCTGTCCGCGTTCTTCGTTCCGCTTCAACTGTGCGAGTGCCCAGCCGCCGCTTCGGCTTTTAAATTGGCGCTTTCACGCAGTTGGCAGCGCCACTTAATCCACAATCCGGTTAACAGCACACTGATAATCGGCCCGATGGAGGCCATCGACAAAATGCCAAAGCCCTCCACCACCCCGACCGCCTGACCCAAGCCAAGCCCCATCGCCAGCACCAACGGCACTGTGACCGGTCCGGTGGTCACCCCGGCACTGTCCCAGGCGACATTGACAAATTCTTCGGTGGACAACACCGTCAACACCAGCGCGACGAGATACGCCGGAATCAACAGCCAGGCCAGTGACCAGTCGAAAATGATTTTCGCCACACCCAGCGCAATGCCGACACCGACCCCAAAGGATACGGCCATCATCAGGGTTTGTTTTTTGAAAGCCCCATTCGTCAGACGCTCGACGGTCATGCCCAAAGCATTCAAGGCCGGTTCGGCCAAGGTCGCGCCAAAGCCGAGCGCAAAGGCAAAAATCACCGTAATCACAATGCCCATGCTGAACCAATAAATCGGTGAGTCCTTCACGGATTCAATACCGGTAAAGGCGCCCGGAATCATGCCGCCCGCCTGTCCGCCGAGTTTGGCTAGGCCATAGGTCAACCCTAAGTTAAAGATAATCATCCCAATCACGGCAAACGCCAACCCCAACAAGACCACCTGGCCATTCTGCAGCCGGTCACGCAACATCAGCAACACCAAGCCAAGGAACAACATCAACGGCACAATCGCACGCAATCCGGCAATGATCTCCACAAACGGCGTGGCCTCATACCAATCGACTTCCGTCTCGGCGACAAATTGACTCAACGCCAGGATTTCGTCCACCGAAACTGTGTGATAAATGTAAATCGCCAGCAACTGCACCCCGATAATCGGAAACAAGGACGCCAAGGTCACAATCCCGAAGCCGGACAGCGATTGGTTGCCACTGCCCGCCGCCGAGGCAATGCCGATGCCCAGCGCCAACACCAGCGGCACCGTCACCGGTCCGGTGGTCACCGCGCCGCTGTCCCACGCCAGGCCGACAATATGCACTAGGTCGGCGTGCTGCATGGAATAGAGCGTAATCAGCAAGGTGGGAATCACCGTGGCAAAAATCATCGGTTTCAGACTCCAATCGTACAAAAACCGCAAAGTGCCGAGCACGGCGGCCAGCCCCACGCCGCCGCCCACCACCAGCACCAGCGTATCCGCCCAATGATTGAGCAGCACATATAAGTAAGGGGCACTGTTCGGATCCACATTCGACCCGGCGGCTTTGAGCGCACCAATCGCCGGTTCGGCAAAGGTCACACCAATGCCCAATAAAAACGCCACCAGCAACACCACCGGCAGAGTGGATTTTTGCGGCAGTTTATTACCGATGGCCTCACCGAACGGCATCAGCCCCAGTCGCAGCCCTTCCATAAAAAACATCAGCCCGATAATGACCGCCAGCATGCCACCGAAAATAATCGACGCCTCTTTGATCGGCTGATGCAAAATCAGAATCTGAAACAGCACCAGATACAGCGTCAGCGGCATCACCGCCTTCGCCTGCTCCCACACTCGCGACTGCAGATAGGGACGTAACAGCCGAAACGCATCGGTGCGGGTGACTTTATATTTCTGATACGCCGCTTCCGGCGAATAGGTCAATTCGTTATAGGTAATGACCTTGGTGTTGAAGCGTTCATGCTGAACAACGTCGTGAAACGAAACCTTTTTCATGGCGTAAATCGGCCTTTCTTGTCAGATAATCAAACGATAACAACGAACAGGCACCATCGTCACGGCACCGGTTCCTCTCTTGAGCGAGCAGTGAAATACCGCGCAAGAATACTGTAGGACAGGACGGTAATCATCGGAAACACCGATGCAAACGCAATCAAGCCGAAACCGTCCATCAGAATATTGCGTCCCTCAATATTGGTGGCCAGATAAATCCCGAACGCCGTCACCAGCGGCACGGTGATTTCCGAGGTGGTGACTCCGCCGAGATCAAAGGCAAAGGCGTGCATTTCTTTGGGCGAAAAAAACACCAGCAGCACCACGACCCCGTAGAGCAAGGTGATCAACAACCAAATATCCCAGCCCTGGACAATTTTATAGGTGCCCAGCAAAATGCCGCAACCCACGCCCAACGCCACCAAGACGCGTATGAGATTCACGTTTAAACGAATTTCCGAATAACGGTCGGCCTGCTTAATGACCGCCACCAACGCCGGTTCCGCCATGGTGGTGCCAAAGCCGACCAAAAACGCAAACAGATAAATAAAGGTATGGTTATTCAATTCCACCAGATTGGCGGCAATCGACTCACCAATCGGAAACAACCCCAGTTTAATCCCCAGAATAAACCCGTAAAGCCCCAACACTAAAAATGCAAACCCCACCGCCACATGGGTCAGGTTCGGCAGTTTCTTACGCAGCACCAGATACTGAAATACCAAAATGGTCAGCAAAATCGGCAGAATATTCAAAAAGGTGTCAAACAAGCCATTCAACACCGTAAAGACAGTAAAATTCGCCGCTGCCTGCAGGGCGTCCACTTCCGGAACCGTTCCAGCGTTGGGCAGATCAAACGCATCGCCCAGTACAAAAATACCGTAGAGCTGAATGCTGAGCATCGGCGTAATCGCCGCCAGCGCCACAAAGCCAAAGCCGTCACGCAATACACTGCGGCCTTGGATGGACGAGGCGATGCCGATGCCAATGGCGACAATAATCGGCACCGTCGCCACATTGGTGGCCACCCCGCCGGAATCATACGCCAGCCCAATAATCGCCGACGGTGTCATCGCCGTAATCGCCAGCACCAACAGGTAACCGCTGATAATGATTTTCGAAACCGACCAGCCAAACAGCGCGCGCAGGATGCCAAAGGCGGTAATCGCCCCCACCGAAAAAGCGATAATCAATCGCA
>NZ_JBNGDN010000002.1:55287-73653 GCF_049975065.1 Hydrogenovibrio sp. | reverse complement strand
CAATCGCAAACCCGAATAACACAAATAACGTGACGGAACGCTTTTGCAGAAATTCATTCGACAGAGAGTTGCCCAGCGGAAACACGCCGACTTCCAACCCCACCAGAAAAAACGCCACCCCCAGCACAACAATCAAAAAGCCGAACGCAATCGCCAACCACTGATCCGGCACTGTCTGAAAGACCAGTAGCTGAAAGCCGACAATGACCAGCAAAATGGGCAGAATATTGCGCAAAGAATCCCACAGCGCCTCGCGCAATTGTTTCAAGATTTCAGACATCTCCGCGTTCGACTGTCATCAAGAATCCACCAACGACAGCACATAATCGCTGAGGTCGGTAATGCTCAGAATGCCTTTGAGTTCATTATCATCCGTTACCACCACCCGTTTCACATTCTGCTCCAACATGGTTTTGGCGGCGTATTTGACGTCGATTTTCGACGAAACGTAAAACGCCGGTTTTTTATAAACATCAAACACATTAAAGAGTTCAATGTCGCCGTCCTCCACCAGCACCGTCTGCAAAATCTGCGAATTGGTGATAATGCCATAGGCATCACTAGGCGAGTTTTTATCCACCACCAGCGACTTCAACCCTTTTCGCTTCATCAACTGCAACGCTTCTTTCAAGGTGGCATGCGCTTTAATGGTCACCACCTCAGCTTTCATCACATCCGCTACCAGCATTCTATCGCTCATGAGAACCGCTCCTCTTCCTGAATGTTCTTTTCAAACTTATGCAGCAAGGCTTTATCCAGGCCAATAATATGATTGATCGGCACGGTAAACGCCAAGCCGCGATCCTCATTGGTATCCATAAAGCCGCGCAGAGCTTTCAAGACCGTTTTGGACATGCCCTCTTCCAAGATATACAGCAGCACCGTCTGATTCCCTTCAAACGTCAAAGACAGAAACGAGCGTTTATCCTCCACCCCGCTGCCGCGTGCATTAAAGATGGTCGCGCCGGTGGCACCGGCCTCCTTGGCCACCTTTTTCAAATCCGATTCCAAATCCGCCGGCACGATGGCCACCAAGGCTACAATTTTCATAAGCTCACCCCTTTATCATTCAAATTGTGCCAACAGAGCCTGAATCGCCTGCGCACGATGACTGATCTGATTTTTAACCGATTTCGGCAATTCTGACACGGCGCAGCCGTGAGACGCCATCCAGATCACCGGATCATAGCCAAAACCGCCGTCACCGCGCGGCTCGGTCAGCACCTCACCGCACCACTGCCCCAGTCCGATGAGCGGCACCGGGTCTTCGCTGTGGCGCACCAACACCATGGCGCAATAATAGCAGGCCTGGCGATTTTCCACCCCCGCCATCTCGTCCAGCAGTTTTTGGTTATTTAAAGCATCGGTGGCCGAATGGCCGTGATAGCCTTCCGCATAACGCGCCGAATAAATCCCCGGTCGCCCTTGCAAGGCGGCCACTTCCAGGCCGGAGTCGTCGGCAATGGCTGGCAAGCCGGTTTTTGCGCTGGCGAAACGCGCTTTGATAATGGCGTTCTCAATAAAGCTCAAGCCGTCTTCCACGGCTTCTTCGGCAAAAAATTCCGATTGCGCCCGTAGCTGAACCCCCAGCGGCGCTAGGAGCTCACGCATTTCCGTCAGCTTACCGGCATTGCCGGTGGCCAGCACCCATTCACGCGGCATCGTCATCTCAAACGCCCGCCAACATGGCTTTCTGCAAACCGATCAATTCTTGAATGCCTTTTTGCCCCAAAGCAATCATCGCATTCATTTCGTCCAACGAGTAAGGTTCCGCTTCCGCCGTGCCTTGCACTTCGATAAAACGACCGTCGTCGGTCATCACCAGGTTCATATCGGTTTCGGCATTGGCATCTTCCGCATAATCCAAATCCAGCACCGGCGTACCTTGATAAATACCCACCGAAACCGAACCGACATGATGCAGAATCGGGCTTTCCGTCAAAGTGCCTTTGGCGATCAAACGCTCCACCGCCAAGGCCAAGGCGGCAAAACCGCCGGTAATGGAGGCGGTGCGGGTGCCGCCGTCGGCCTGAATCACATCGCAATCCACCCACAAAGTGCGCTCGCCCAGTGTTTGCATGTCCACCCCGGCACGCAAGGCGCGACCAATCAGCCGCTGAATCTCCACCGTGCGCCCGCCCTGTTTCCCGGCACTGGCTTCACGACGCATCCGACTGTCAGTAGAACGTGGCAGCATACCGTATTCTGCGGTAATCCACCCCTGCCCTTTGCCTTTCAAAAACGGCGGCACCTTTTCTTCCACCGTGACATTGCAGATCACTTTGGTTTCACCAAAGGCAATCAACACCGAGCCTTCTGCGTGCTTGGTAAAGTCCTTAGTCAGGGTAACTTCTCGTAATTGGTCGGTCTGGCGGCCACTGGGTCTCATAAAATAGGGGTCTCATAATATTCAGGTTCTACAGGATTTAATGGAACCTATGATTTAAATTCGCATGATTAACAAGCTCCGCCGAATTATAACAAGCCCGCCCTAGGAAACCAGCCTCAAAAATCGTTAACCTGAATTATTCACAAAAAGAAGCAACACATCGAGTAGACTGGTTGGCAAAATTAAACAACGACCGAGTGATTATGCACGACCTGATTCAGCAATTTATTATCCTCTGGGCGGTCATAGACCCGATTGGCAGCATCCCGGTTTTTTTGGCTGTCACCGCCGGGTACGCCGCGACTCAACAACGCAAAATCGCTGCCATCGCCGCGCTGACATCCGCCGGTGTTTTATTGTTTTTCATTATCGCCGGACAACTGCTGCTCGAATCCATAGAAATACCGCTTTCCGCGTTTCAAATTGCCGGTGGCATCGTCCTGTTTCTATTTGCCCTCACCATGATTTTCGGTGACGGCAAGCCCACAACCGAAAAACAGCTGATCGAACACTCTGAAGCCGACAGCCATCGCCACGCCGTCAATCAGGCGATTTTTCCACTGGCGATTCCCTCCATTGCCTCTCCCGGTGCCATGATGGCGGTGGTGCTGCTCACAGACAACCACCGCTTCGACATCACGCAACAAGCCGTCACCGCAGGCCTTATGCTTTTGGTTATTGTCATCACCTTTGCACTGCTGCTGGCGGCCACCGTCATTCATCGGCTGATTGGGGACGCCGGTGCCAGCGTCATCAGCCGTGTCATGGGGCTGATTCTCGCCGCCGTGGCCACTAATAGCATTCTTGAAGGCATCAAAACCTATTTTGCCATCGCGGTTTAATAATTTACGGTTTAATTCAGGTTCAATTAATGACTCACTTGACGAATGTGGGGTGTAAAACTTTTCACCGCCATAAGGATTCTTTCTTGACCCCAATCAAGATTTTTATTTGAATTTTCAGGGTAACGCCAGTATAGTTCGAAACTGTTGTAAGGATTCACAACTCATCTGAGGAACAAACACATGAATAATTTATTAAAAATGATTGGCGTACTGGTGGTCACAGTCGTCATCCCGTTGGCCATTTTATTGGGTATTTGGGCCGGTTTCCTGCCGCAGTCATTGCAAGTCGGCATTGGTTTGGCGGCGGTTGTGGCGTCTATCGTCATTATCGTGGGCGGCAACCTCTACCTGATCTACAGCGACATCAAAACCAAGCGTTACTCCAAGTAGTAAAGCCATACAGCGTTGCGAATCGCGGCGCGGTTTCACATCGCCCATCCAGCCCGGCCTCAACCGCCGGGTTTTTATTGTCAGTCGTTTTGCCAGGCCTGGTCTGACTGACTCAAATCCACCCCAATTGAATCGCCCTTTTGTCTGAGGCGAATTTCCCGTATAATTCGCAGAAATTTCAACAAAAACGGTCAGTTGCCCCCACCGAAACGGCCTATACTTTCAGCCCAAACGAGCCCAGACACCCCCAAAATGAGCGATGACAACCAGCAAACCCCGCCCAAAGCCGCACCGGAATCTGAAACCTCAGACGCTTCACAACACCCGACAGACACCGCACACGCCGCCAAAAAACCAACAAAAAAACGTAAGCACCTGAAACGTTTTTTCTGGCTTTCGGTGTTTCTTGGGGGGTTCGTCACCCCCTTGGTCGCGGTGCTAGTTTACGTCATCACCATCTACCCCACCCTGCCAGATGCCTCCACTCTAAAGGATGTCACCTATAAAGTGCCGCTGAGAATCGTGTCGCAGGACGGGCCACTCATCAGTGAAATCGGCACCCAAAAACGCATTCCGCTGGACTACTCCGAGATACCGGAACGCATGACACAAGCGATTATTTCTTCCGAAGATGAAAGCTTTTTCGAGCACGGCGGTGTCGATTACAAAGGCCTCGCGCGGGCGGTTTACGAGCTCATTACCACCGGCAGCAAACAGTCCGGCGGTTCCACCATCACCATGCAGGTGGCACGAAACTACTTTTTGGACAATGAAAAAACCTATTTGCGTAAATTCAACGAGATCATTCTCGCCTACAAAATCGAGCACCAGATTTCCAAGCAGGAAATCCTTGCCATTTACCTGAATAAAATTTTCCTCGGCTACCGTTCCTACGGGGTCGCCGCCGCCGCGCAGACTTACTACGGAAAACCCATCGATCAATTGTCGCTGGACGAATACGCCATGATTGCCGGTCTGCCGAAAGCGCCGTCACGCTTTAATCCAATCTACAACCCCGAGCGGGCGAAAATCCGCCGCAACTATGTGTTGCGCCGTATGTACGAAAACCACTACATCACCGAACAACAGATGAAAGCGGCGCAAGCCGTGCCGGTACACGCCAAACTCACCGGCGCGCGCATTGACATCGAAGCCGGTTACGTGGCGGAAATGGCGCGCAGCTTTGCCATTGAAAACTTTGGCGAGGCCGCACTGGAAAATGGCCTAACCATTGTCACCACCATCGACAGCCGGTTGCAGAACACCGCCAATCTCGCCGTGCGCAACGGCTTGCAGGATTACGAACGCCGCCACGGCTATCGCGGCCCGATTCAGCGCCTTGCCCCAACGGTGCTCACCGATCAAGCGCAGACGCTGAAATATTTAGACGAAGTGCCTAAATTCGGATTCCTGCAAACCGGTGTCGTCACCGGCGTGACCGAGAAGAGCGCCGAAGTCCTCATGACAAACGGTGAATCCACCGAGTTAAAACTGGAAGACATGCTGTGGGCCGCCCCCTACATCGACGTTAATAAAACCGGTCGTGAACCCCAAACCGTCGGCGACGTACTCAGTCGTGGCGACGTGATTTATCTGCAAAAGCTGAACGATGCCTGGCTGTTGGCGCAAGACCCCAAGTCGGAAGCGGCACTGATTTCCGTTGACTCAAAAACCGGGCGCATTATTTCACTGGTGGGCGGCTTCGACTATTTCCGCAGTAAATTCAACCGTGTCATTCAGGCCGAACGGCAAGTCGGTTCCAATATCAAACCGTTTCTGTATTCCGCCGCGCTCGACAAGGGCATGACCACCGCCACCCTTATTAATGATGCCCCGGTGGTTTTCCACGACCGTGCGCTGGAAGACACCTGGCGTCCTGAAAACTATTCCGGCCGTTTCTACGGCCCCACCCGTCTGCGCAAGGCACTGGCCTATTCGCGCAACTTGGTATCGATTCGCATTCTGCAAGACATTGGCATTCGTTTTGCGGTGGATTATTTCGAACGCTTCGGCTTTCCGCCGAACCAGTTAAACGCTCACCGTAATCTCTCTCTGGCGCTGGGGTCGGTGCCCTTAACCCCGTTACAGGTGGTGCGCGGCTACGCCACCTTTGCCAACAGCGGTTTTTTAATCGACCCATATCTGATTGAGTCGGTGCAGGATTTCAATGGCGACACCCTCTATCGCGCTGAGCCGCAACGCGCCTGCACCGTGCAGTGCTTGGAAGACGACCCTTTGAATGCCCCGCGTGTTATTACGCCGCAAAACGCTTACTTAATGACCTCCATGATGCAGGATGTGATTCAATACGGCTCGGGGCGCAAAGCCAAGGTTCTGGAGAGACAGGACATTGCGGGCAAAACCGGCACCACCAACGATCAAAAAGACGCTTGGTTTTCCGGCTTCAACCCCGACATCGCCACCACCGTCTGGGTCGGCTTCGACAGCCCGACCACACTCGGGCGTGCTGAAGTCGGCGGTCGCGCGGCCTTACCGATTTGGATCGACTTTATGCGTGCGGCGCTCGAACCTTACCCAAACGCCCCCTTCAGCTTACCGGAAGGGCTGGTGAATGTGCCGATTGACCGAGACACCGGTTTGGCGGTTACCGCCGACACTCCGGGCGCGTTTTTTGAAATTTTCCGCACCGACAATGCCCCCGAAATCCCCGAGTTTTCAGATACGTCGCTGGAGCAAATGACCCAGGAACTGTTTCAGTAACAGGCACCCCGAATCCCCCGCTCAAGGAGTTTGCATGAATTGGCACGCCCTATCGGACGCCGTCACCGACATGACCAACAGCCCATTTGACATTGAAAGTGCCACGGCCGTTTCCGGCGGTGACATTCACACGGCCTATCACCTGCACACCGCGCAGGGCGATTTTTTTCTGAAAACCAATCAACCTCAATGGTACCCACTATTCGAAACTGAAGCCAACAGCCTCGAAACCCTGACCGACACCCTCAGCATTCGGGTGCCCAAAGTCATCACGCACGGCCTTCTGTCACCCGAAAGCGAAAACAGCCAGGCCTGGTTATTATTGGAATACCTGCCGCTCACGACGCGCGGTGACGATGCGCAACGCGGCAAGGATCTGGCGCTGCTCCATCATCAAATTCACCCCGACAAACGCTTCGGCTGGTTCGAAGACAACTACATTGGTCACACCTTGCAACCCAACGACTGGGCGGACGACTGGATCACCTTCTATGGCGAACAGCGTCTCAAACATCAATTGACACTGGCGCAGCAAAATGGCGCACCCGCCCGCTTAATCACGGCCGGTGAACGTCTGATTGCCAGCCTGCCGCAGTTTTTCCGTGACTATCAACCCGAAGCGTCGCCGTTGCATGGCGATCTCTGGGGCGGCAACAGCGCTTTCACCGCCGACGGCGATGCCGTGTTTTTCGACCCGGCCAGCTACTACGGCGACCGCGAGGCCGACCTCGCCATGACCGAGCTCTTCGGGGGCTTCTCAGCCGCGTTTTATGAAGGATACAACAGCGTTTTTCCGCTGGACACAGGCTACGCCCAGCGCAAAGACCTTTACAACCTTTACCATCTTCTGAACCATTTCAACCTATTTGGCGGCGGCTATGGGCTCCAAGCCGAGACCCTGATGCAAACGCTTTTAAAAACGCTTTAAGAGAGGCCGCTCACCCTGAATAAGTGGCCTTTTAACGCCTTTTAACACCCAATCGCGGCCGAATTAATAAAGGCTTCCCTGTTCAATTTGATAAAATAGCCGCCACTGACATCGGGCAAAGCCCTATCTATAACCTGAAGCGAGACGCGATTATGAAATTCATTCTTCTGGGCGCACCCGGCGCCGGAAAAGGCACCCAAGCCCAATTCCTGACGCAAAAATTCGACATCCCACAAATCTCCACCGGCGATATGCTGCGCGCCGCCATCAAAGCGCAAACGCCACTCGGCCAGCAAGCTAAAGAATTTATGGACGCCGGTAAATTGGTTACAGACGACATCATTATCGGGCTGGTCAAAGACCGCATTGCCGAGCCGGACTGCGCCAACGGCTTCCTGCTGGACGGTTTCCCAAGAACGGTGCCACAGGCGGATGCCTTACAAAACGCTGGCGTCGCCATCGACGCCATTATCGAAATCGACGTCCCTGATTCCGAAATCGTGAACCGCATGGCGGGACGCCGCGTGCATCCGGCTTCCGGGCGCACCTACCACCTCACTTACAACCCGCCGAAAGTGGACGGCAAAGACAACGACACAGGTGAAGACCTGATTCAACGCGACGACGATAAACCCGAAGTGGTGCTGGATCGGCTAAACGTCTATCACGAACAAACCGCACCTTTAATCGGTTACTACACAAAGGAAGCGGCTCAAAACCCCTCGTTGAAATACATCAAAGTCGATGGCACCCAAACCATTGATCAAGTGGAAAACGCCATTCTGTCCGGCTTGAAATAAACCGCAAACCCACCTAACCCACACATCCGGATTTGCCCAGGCCTGGGCAAATCCAACGGTTCATACCGGTATTTTTTCCATATCTGTATTATTGCCAAACACGCAACAGTGATTTGCGGCTTCACGTCTTTTTTCTCGTTATCGCGTTCGCTACAATACAAACCTCCTACAATGCCTCACTTTCAGGAGCCACATAACATGACCACTCTACTTCGCATTGACAGCAGTGCCCTTTCACAAGGTTCACACTCTAAAGCACTGGCGGATTACTTTATGTCGAAATGGCAAGCGCAAAACCGAAATGCCAAAGTGCAAACCGTGGATTTAGCCGATTCACCGCCACCGCACATGGATCAAACCATGATTGATGCCATGTACACCCATGCCGAGCAACGAACGGAAGCGCAAAACACCGCCCTGATACTGTCCAACCGATACGTCGCGCAAATCCGCGAAGCCGACATCCTAGTGCTGACCACGCCCATGTACAACTTCGGCATTCCATCCACTTTAAAGGCCTATCTGGATCATATTCTGCGGGTCGGCGAAACCTTTCAATACAGCGAAAAGGGGCCGGAAGGCTTGCTGAAAGGGAAAAAAGTTTATGTGTTTATCGCTTCGGGCGGGGATTACACCCAGCCACCGATGGACGCACTGAATTTCGTCAAACCCTATTTGCAAACCGCCTTGAATTTCATCGGCATTGAAGACATCACCTTTATTGAAGCCCCTGGCATGGCGATGGGCGAAGACGTTGTAACCGCTTCGGAAGCGGCCGCCAAAGCCCAAATCGACACACTACTTTGACAATGGAAATGCCCAGGCCTGGGCACTTTCGGGTTTAACGGCTCATGAACACTTAATGCAGCAACAGCAAGGTCGCCAGGCCGAGGAAGGATAAAAATCCGACCACATCGGTGACGGTGGTGAGAATCACCGCACCGGAAAGCGCCGGGTCGATTTTCATGCGCTTTAAAATCAATGGAATGGCAATGCCGGACACATTCGCCACCGTCATATTAATCACAATCGCCAAGGTAATCACTAGGCTCACCGTCCAATTCGCAAACCATAGCTGTGCAATCGCACCCACTACCAGCGCCCACACCAAGCCGTTGGCCGCACCGACCCAAAGCTCTTTATTAAACAGCCACCAACGGTTGTTGCCACCGATCTGCCCCATCGCCAGACCGCGAATAATCACCGTCAGCGTCTGACTCCCCGCAATGCCGCCCATGCTGGCCACCACCGGCATCAACACCGCCAGCGCCACCACCTGAGACAAGACCGCTTCAAACTGACCAATGACATAGGCCGCCAGAAAGGCAGTCGCCAGATTAATGCCCAGCCAGATGCCGCGACTTTTGGCACTGGTCATAATCGGGGCAAACAGCTCTTCATCGTCGCGCACACCGGACATCCCCAACAGGGTACTGTCGGCATCTTCACGCGTGATTTCCATAATGTTGTCGATATTTAACTGCCCCACCAGCAGGCCTTCGGCATTCACCACCGGCACAAAACGTAATCCTTTAGAGCGCAACACCACTGCGGCATCGTGCACATCCATTTCATCCAACAGCGACTCGGATTGATACATCACATCCGCCACCTGGGTTTCCTGAGGATTTTTCACCAAATCCACCAGACTGAACGCCCCCACCAACCGATTCTCTTTATCGGTGACCATAAACTCCTGAGAACGCTCATCCAGCAACCCTTTGATGCGAATGTAACGCTGCACGGTTTCCAAGGTCACATCCGATTTGACATTCACCGTATTCGGATCCATGTAACGCCCCACGGCATCCTCGTCGTAGGCATGCAGCACCTGCACCTGTTCACGCATACTGTCATCAAGCGACTCGATAACGGCTTCCTTCACCTCCGGCTCCGCCGTTTCCAGAATCTCGGCAATGTCCTGCGCATCCAGATCCTTGGTCAGATCCGACAGTTCCGCCGGGGCCATATCCAACATTAACGCGGTTCGAACGTCTTCACCGACTTCCGCCAGCACTTCCCCTTTTAGGTCATCCGGCACACACACCCAAATGCGTGCGCGATCATGGCTGGGGAAGGACGCCAGCAAATGGGCGGTTTCAATGTCGCTTTGTTCGGCCAGAAAGCTGCAAACCCTGGTCTGGTCAGCTTCCGCCAATAGGGTTTGCAACTGAATCAGTTTGTCTTCGGTTCTTGGTTGAACATCGGCCGCCAGCGCATCGGTTTCTGGCTGAAGCTCATTTGGGGCGTTCGTTTGATGGGACATAATCAATTCTAAAGCAAGGTCAGACGTTTTCGGAAGGCCTTTATACCCTAAAAACACGCTAAACAAAAGCGTTTGCACCACAATGCCAACCAACACTGCATTTTCATCTCACTGGAAACGCAATCGGAGTAAAATGAAGATCAATCCAATCTCTCGTACAAACCGCACTAAGAGTTGTCCTTTATGAAAATCGCCATTTTATCGCGCAATGCGCACCTCTATTCCACCCGCCGCCTGATTGAGGCCGCTGAACAGCGCGGTCACGAAGTGCATGTCATTGACGCCCTGCGCTGCTACATGAATATTTCCTCCAATCACCCGCAAGTGCATTACAAAGGCGACATTCTGGAGGGGTTCGATGCAGTGATTCCCCGCATCGGCGCGTCCATTACCTTCTAGGGTACGGCGGTGCTGCGCCAGTTCGAAATGATGGGGGTTTATCCGCTGAACGAATCGGTCGCCATTTCCCGATCGCGTGACAAACTGCGCAGTTTGCAACTATTGTCACGCCGCGGGGTCGGCCTGCCGGTGACCGGTTTCGCTCACTCGCCAGACGATGTCAATGATTTACTGCAAACCGTCGGCGGTGCGCCGGTGGTCATCAAATTACTGGAAGGCACCCAAGGCGTTGGCGTGGTGTTGGCGGAAACCCATTCCGCCGCCGAATCGGTCATTCAAGCGTTTAACGGTCTAAAAGCCAATATTCTGGTGCAGGAATTCATTAAAGAAGCCCGCGGGGCGGATTTACGCTGTTTCGTCATCGGTGGCAAGGTGGTCGCCTCCATGAAGCGTCAGGCCAAAGAAGGCGAATTTCGCTCCAATCTGCATCAGGGCGGCAGCGCCACGCTAATACGCATCACCCCGGAAGAGCGCGCCACCGCCGTGCGCGCCGCGAAAATCATGGGGCTGAATGTCTGCGGTGTCGATTTACTGCGCTCCAATCACGGCCCAGTGGTGATGGAAGTCAACTCCTCACCCGGCATTGAAGGCATTGAAACCGCCACCGGCAAAAACATCGCCGGACAAATCATTGAATTCATTGAAAAAAATGCCAAACCCCACCACACCAAAACCCGTGGACAAGGCTAACACCACTCATCATCAGGAAGCCACCGTCATGAAAAAGCTGGCCAATCACGACATCACCATTGGCGAAGAAGTGATTCACCCGGGTGAACGCAAAACCGTCGATCTACAAGTCGGCAAGCTGTACACCCACGGCGAACTGAATATGCCGGTGCAAGTGATTAACGGCAAACGCAAAGGACCAACACTGTTTATCAGCGCCGCCATTCACGGTGATGAACTCAACGGCGTGGAAATCATTCGCCGACTGATGAAAGTCAAGTCGCTGCAACGCCTGAAAGGCACTCTGATTGCCGTGCCCATTGTGAATCTGTACGGTTTTATCAATCAAAGCCGCTATCTGCCGGATCGCCGCGATCTCAACCGCAGCTTTCCCGGTTCGTCAAAAGGCTCGCTGGCCGGACGCATGGCACACCTGTTTCTCAATGAAATCGTGGGGCAATGCAGCCACGGCATCGACCTGCACACCGGCGCCATCAACCGCACCAATCTGCCGCAGATTCGCGCCAATCTCGAAGACGAAGAAACCCTGGCCATGGCGACCGCGTTCGGCGCACCCTTGATGATGAACATGAGCTTGCGCTCCGGCTCGCTGCGCGCCGCCGCCGTCAAAAAAAACATTCCCATTCTGCTGTATGAAGCGGGCGAAGCCTTACGGTTTGATGAACTGGCGATTCGCGCGGGCGTTAAGGGAATCCTGAATGTGATGAAGCATCTTGGCATGATTCCACTCGGCCGCGCCCCCAAAACCGTCGTTAAAAACCCGGTCATTGCGCGGTCCAGTTATTGGGTGCGTGCGCCGCACAGCGGCATTTTCCGAGCACTGGTCAAGGACGGCGACCGGGTGCAAAAAGACCAAACCTTACTGGGGGTGATTTCCGACCCCTTCGGTGAAGCGGAATTTGAAATTTACGCCAATGCCAGCGGCATTGTGATCG
The DNA here is from genome assembly GCF_049975065.1 of Hydrogenovibrio sp. GTDB lineage: Bacteria > Pseudomonadota > Gammaproteobacteria > Thiomicrospirales > Thiomicrospiraceae > Hydrogenovibrio. The sequence continues at coordinate 61,290 of NZ_JBNGDN010000002.1, read as the reverse complement.
GGCAGATGGTGATGCCGTTGGTCAATGAAGGCGAAGCCCTCTTCCACATTGCCCAGTTTGCCCGCACCGACATCGCCGAAGAACGGGTGGAGTCCTTTTCCGAAGCCATTTATACCGATGAACGCCTGCCTTACGACTCGGACGATATTCCATCGTTTTAACCCGATTTTAATCGCGTTTAACGACAATCCGGGTGGGTTAAAAACCGTTGATTGGGATCCACCCGAAACGGGTCGCGCATGGCGGAACGCCCAATCAGCATCGGGTAATTCAAATGGCTGCGATTCACCAGATTCACTTCCAGCGTCTGCTGCCGATTCCCCAAGCACACCGGCAAGGCCACCACCGGACGAAACTGCACCCCACCGTTTTTGGTTTTGATTTGCGCCATGCGCAGAAACGGCGCGTCCAACCAAACGGACTGCACGGTTTGAAACCGCATCCAGGCCTGGCCATTCTTCAGAAACGGCTGTATGCCCACGGCATGCAAGGACGAATGATCCGCCCCCGTGTCCATCTTCGCCAGCACCATCAACTCATAGGGTTCCAACTGCACCCGTTCCACCCAACCGACCGTTAACAAGGGTTCTGTTGATGACGGCTGCGGCGGTTGTGGCGGTTTCGGCGCGGTCGCAGGCAACGCCGCCGCCATTTGCGCCCAAAGCCAACACGCGATTCCAAGACCTGTTCTCATCCGCCGCTGAACGCTCTCCGTCATGTCGCCTCCTGATTGCCATTCCGTTATCAAGCTATTTTAACGTTTTCTGCCAGGCCAGGTGGATTTGGCATGGGAGCCGACCGTGCAACAAAACACCCAAGTGACTTTCAATGCCGACCAAAATTCGTTTATAATCCATTTCGCGCCACAAAGTGCGCACCGCAAGACAGCCATGTCTTGCCTTTAGCCGAGGGGTGGTCTCGCCAAGCAATTTGGCCAGGCCTGAGATTCCGCAAGGAGAACCCTTAACACCTGATCCAGTTAATACTGGCGTAGGAACAGGCTGCACGTCTCGACCTTTCACTTCTCCGCTGAAAAACCGAACGGCATTCCTGTCCTTTTTAACCTAAAAAGGAAGTTACGATGCTTTTAAAACCGATTTTTGCCGCACTGCCGGCCACCGTTTTCACCGCTGGGCTACTGCACCAAACCCCCACACTGGCGAATGAAACCGCCACCAACACAGCCAACCAAACCGTCAAACTGCAAGCCGTCACCGTGGAAGCCGATTTCCGCGAAGAGGACATCCAACAGAGCAGCAACAGCGTCACCGTTGTGACCCCAGTGGAAATGGAAGAACGCAATGCGCAGAACCTAGAAGATGTGATTGGCCTCATGCCCAATGTCAATGCCTCCAGCGGCGCGTCCCATGCCAATTATTTTCAGATTCGCGGCATGGGCGTGACCGAACAATTCACCACCCCGATTAACCCGTCGGTCGGCGTGCTGGTGGACGATTTCGACTACAGCCAAACCGGTGCGGCGGCGACGATGTTTGACGTCAAACAGGTGGATGTGTTGCGCGGCCCGCAAGGCACCCGCTTCGGTGCCAGTGCGCTGGCCGGGGTAATTGCGGTGGAATCCAATGAAGCCAATTATCAACCTGCGGCGCGACTGGAAGGCACCGTTGGCTCACACAACACCTATGCCGGTGGCGTCATGCTCAACGGCCCGATTATCGACGACACCTTGGCCGGTCGTCTCGCCGTCTATCAATACAACTCCGACGGCTATATAGACAACGATCATCTCGACAAACACAATACCCAGAAAAACGATGAACTCACGGCACGCGCCAATTTAAAATGGGACGTCAATGATCGTTTAACGCTGGATTTAAAGCTGTTGCACATCAATATCGACAACGGCTACGATGCCTTTAATTTTGATAACGGCACCACCACCCTGTCCGATAACCCCGGTCAAGACAGCCTCAAAACCGACGGCCTTGCCCTCAAAGCCGATTATGCCATGACCAACGCCGTGGACATGGTGGCGGTGGTGACTCAGACCCAAAGCAAAAGCGTCTATTCCTACGATGCCGACTGGGCCTACACCGGCTTTTCACCGACCCACGCCACCCAGACCGATTATGCCGAACGCAAACGCAGCAATCAATCGCTGGATCTGCGCTTTCTATCGTCTGAAAACGGTCGCATTTTCAACAACACTACCGAATGGGTGGCTGGGCTGTATTACCTCAAACAAGATGAAAAATACCAGGGCCACTACGTTTACGACGATTACCACACAAACTACTACGAAGAATACCCATCCGGCTATCGCTACAACACCGAAAGTAAGGCCGCCTACGGCCAGCTGGATCATCACCTGACGTCGAAATGGACACTGATTGCCGGTCTCCGCGCCGAGCTGTACAGTTATGATTACGACGGCACCGTCACCGGTTTCCGTAAAAAAGCTGATGAAACCCTCTATGGCGGCAAAGTCGGCGCCCGTTATCAAATCAACCCAAATCATTTAAGCTTTGTGACCTTGTCCAGAGGCTATAAACCCGGCGGAGTGAATGATGACAGTCAGCTACCGGCCGATGAAGTGGTGTTTGACACCGAATACTTGTGGAATCTGGAAGGCGGCTTAAACTCCTCCCTGCTGAATAACCGTTTGAACACCCGCTTAAACGTCTTTTACGGCTGGCGCAAAGACCAACAACTGCAAAACTCCAAAGAAGAAGCCAACGGTGACTGGATTCTGTGGACCGACAATGCCGCTGAAAGCGAATACTACGGTCTGGAAGCGCAAGGCGACTGGTTGATCGTGGACGACTTCCGCGCACTGGCCTCACTCGGCCTGCTGCACAGCACCTTTACCGATTACACTTATAAAGGCGAAAACCTCGACGGTCGCGATGTGGAGCGCGCACCCAGCTACACTTTTAACCTCGGCGGCGAATATTATCTCAACCACCACTGGACCTGGTCGGCCAACATTGAAGGCAAGGATGCGTACTATTTCTCCAACACCAAGCCACAGAAATCCAAAGCCTATTCGCTGGTCAACAGTGCACTGACCTACCAACGCAAAGCTTGGACCGTCACGCTCTGGGGCAAAAACCTCGGCGACACCCAATACGCCACCCAAGGTTTTTACTTCAATGCCGACCCCCGAACGCCGGACGCGGCACTTTACACCCAACAAGGTGCCCCCAGAACCTACGGCGTAACGGTGGCGTATGACTACTAACGCCACCGCTTCGCCAAAAAAAGCGATGCGGGTGTCGGTGTCCGTTACCTTGCACGGGGCGGACGCCGACGTGACGCTTCGCGCCTTGACGGCACAGCTAGCCGCCAACATGCACGACATTCACTGTGCGCCAACCCCGATGGGGCTGGAACTGTTCGGCGACTATCACCGGCTGATGCCGCTGTTGAGCGAACGACTGCTTCCCTTTCTGGCGCAGACATCTCATGGAATGTCAGCGGCCAGCGTCACGCTCGCTGGCCAAGCCGCCTGTCCTTATCCAGCTCCCTTGCAACCACTGCCAACCACTTAGGAGAAACCTATGCCCAAGACTCAAGGTTACGACCGGTTTTCAGAAAAATACGATCAATGGTACGACGATCACCCCAGCCTCTATCAATCGGAACTGGCGCTGCTTCAGCATCTGTTGCCATCCGGCGAAGGCATTGAAATCGGTGCGGGCACGGCGCGGTTTGCCGCGCCCTTGCACATCGCCACCGCCATCGAGCCGTCCGCCGCCATGCGCGCGCTGGCCGCCAAACGCGGCATTCAGGCATTGGACGGCGTGGCGGAAGCCCTGCCAGTGGCCGAAGCCAGTCACGATTTCGCCCTTTTTGTCACCGCCATCTGCTTTGTCGATTCGGTGGAAAAAGCCTTGTCGGAGGCGTTTCGAGTGGTCAAACCGAATGGCTGGGTGCTGGTGGCGTTTATTGACAAACACAGTGAACTCGGCCAGCAGTATCAACAGTTAAAAGCCGATAATCCTTTCTATGCTCAGGCGCAATTTGTTTCCGTGGACGACATCACCACGCAACTGAAACACGCCGGTTTTGCCGCGCCCGAGTGTTATCAAACCCTGTGTCCGCAGGACATGGATCAAACAGACACCCTACCGTTTAAACCGGGGTTTGGCGACGGCGCTTTTGTGGTGGCCAAAGCGCAAAAACCCGCTTAACCACGCATTCACTCATCACTAAGGAAAGACTATGACCTTACAAGCGTCCATTGACATCAGCATGTACCCACTGACAGAAGGCTACTGCCAGCCGATCATTGATTTTATCAACCGCCTCAAAGCTCAGCCGAACATTAAAGTGGTGCAAAACACCCTCAGCACCCAAATTTTCGGCGACTATCGCACCTTAATGGCCGCACTCACCGAGGACATCGAAACCGCGCTCACCCAGCAACCAAAAACCGTTTTCGTGCTCAAGCTGGTGGGCGGCGACCGCTCGCAAGCCGACATTGAACGCTGCAGTGCCGAGAGCCTATGACCCAGCCAGCCGCTGACGGTTTTCTCCAGGCCTGGTTGAATTCATTCACCGCCCTGTCCGGCTGGGAAATCGCCGCCACCCTGCTGGGGATGGGTTACATTCTCTTTGCCATCCGCCAGTCCGTCTGGGCGTGGCCTTGTGCCTTTTTCAGCACCTTGATTTACACCCTATTGTTCTGGCAAGGGCAACTGCCCCTGCAAGCGGCGCTGAACGCCTATTATCTGATGATGGCGCTCTACGGTTTCTGGCTGTGGCGGCAACCGGCGACACCCGATGCCGAAGCGCGCAGCGGCGTCACCGTGCACACCAAACCTTGGTATTTTCACCTGCTGTACCTCGCCTGTGGTTTCGGCGTCACCTTCACACTGGGCGGATTTCTGGAAAACGGCGCTCACTCGCGATTGCCCTACCTCGATGCCGGGGTGATGGTGTTTTCGGTGATGAACACCTTTCTCATGGCGCGTAAAGTGCTGGAAAACTGGCTCTACTGGCTGGTGATTAATTCCGCCGCCATCGTGCTTTACTGGCAAACCGGCTATTACGTCACCCTGGTGATGTTCGTGCTCTATTTCGGTTTAGCAATTGTCGGTTATCGCGAATGGCGCCAGGCCTGGCAAAATTCATCCAACCATTCCGACCCACCTCGCTTCCATGACTGAATAGACTGAAAACACTGGGTCTGCAAACCTTATTTTGCTAGACTGACTCGGTGAACTTTTTTTGACACCCGTCATGGCATGGAGGCTAAATGACTGACCCGACCCAGGATACCGCGCATCAAGATCATGACAGCCCTTGGAAGGAAGCCCTTGAACGACGTTTTCCTGAATTCTTGTCATTATTATTCCCTAAGGTGTTTCAACAAATTGATTGGCAGCAACCCATTTCCTTTCTGGACAAGGAACTGCAACAGATTTTTCCCCAATCACATAATGGCCGTACTTATGCGGACAAGCTCATTCAAGTAGCCTTTAAAAACGGGGATACTCATTGGGTGCTGATTCATGTCGAAATCCAAGGGGAGCCAGAAAAAAACTTTGCCAAACGCATGTTTCGGTATTATTACCGCATTCAAGATAAATACAATCAGGACGTCATCAGCCTCGCCGTTCTGAGCGACAATCACCCAAACTTCCGACCAAGTTGTTATGAATTCGCTTTGAGTGGCTGCAAAATCCGATTTGATTTCCCAATGGTGAAGTTGCTTGACTGGCAAGACAACCTCGAAATACTGTTGAACAGTGAGAACGTCTTTGCATTGATTGTGGCGGCACAGTTGCAAGCCAAACGACTTAATCAACCTCGGCAAAGGCTGGAGGCCAAGATCCAGTTGATTCGATTGCTGTATCAACGGGGGTATTCGCGAGAAGAGGTCATTGAATTATTTCGTTTTATTGACTGGATGATTCGATTACCGGATAATCTGGAGATTCTATTTAAACGTACGCTGGATCAAATCGAAGAGGAGCAACAGATGGCCTATGTAACATCCGTGGAACGCCTTGCCATGCAAGAAGGCAAGCAAGAAGG
>NZ_JBNGDN010000002.1:47552-55187 GCF_049975065.1 Hydrogenovibrio sp. | reverse complement strand
GCAAGAAGGCAAGCAAGAAGGTAAGCTTGAAGCGGCCATTCAGATGATTCGCGACTTTCAGCTGTCCGCAAAAGACGTGGCCGACAAGCTGCAAATCCCATTGGATGAATTGGTACAACGCCTCAACCAGCTCGACCACCCCAACCACCACTGATTGCAACCCCGAGCAGTGGCCAGAGGGTGCATTAAACGGTGGTCAACAGGTGGGGTTGGAGAAACATCCTTTGACACGCCTCACAAGCGCAGCGGGCGGTTTTGCCAGGCCTGGTAATTCGTTCCACCCAGTACGTTCATGCCAAACAAGGCCGCGCGATACACTTCACGCACGTCGGTGACACTCGGGATCGGTGCCCACTTCTGATACTCGTCACACAAGACATCAAACGCCTTCGCCGTCAGCAGCAATTCCAGCAGCACCCACTCAAAGGCCACCGGGCCTGCGACGATCGCATCCAAATCGGTCAAACCGGTTAAGCGCCCGTCCTGTTGCAAAAACTGATCCCAGCGTAAATCGGGCATAATCAAGCCAAGTGCGCCCAGTTCCCCCACCGAGGCCACTTGCTGTTGCAAACCCGCCACCTCGCTGGCGCTCACGCCGCCGCCAACCAGAGACGTCAGCCAATTTGCCAGGCCTGGTAAAAACGTCTGTTGAAGCGCCTCGCGCTCCGCCAACGTCACGGGCGCCTGATGCAGTGCGGCCAAATGCCGCGCCAACGTCCGCACCATCGGCTCTGTTATATGCTGCGGCGAAACCGCCAGGCCTGGTAAAAAATCGGTTTGCACCCCCAGCGTGAGGCTGTGGTCTGCTAGGTCATTTCCCACAGTGGTGACCCTTAAAAGCCGTTTTACCAGCGGGATGGCCAACTCGCTCGCTTGGGCGACCCTTGGGTATAAGCGTTCGAATTGCGCCAGCTGCTGTGGCAAAGTCACCGCAAACAGCGCCTTCATCCCGCCCCAGAAACCCTCTGCGGCACAAGGCTCGCACGCCATCAGCTTGACCACATCCCGCGTTTGACCATCATCATACAGCCACACTTGATGGCTGCTGTCGGCAAACGCCGCGGGCAGCGGTGTCCAATCGCTCAGTCGCCGCTGGGGAAACCAGTGCTGTAATCGCTCAGAAGGATGATCGGATGTCGGCCACACGGCGGTGCTCCTTGTCATTGAACCAAGCGATCATTTTACGAAACTGTCCATGCCATTGGGGTGAAAAACCGACCCAAAAACCTTTTTGTGTCGCGGCTCGAAACTGAGTAGGGGTCAGAGTATGGCCCCTCAAGTTTTCGTCATTGTTGGTTCGCAAAAAGGGTGCTAAAATCAAAAAACCTTAAATGGAAACTATTCTTAATGATGTGCGCAATGCCTCAAAAACGTCAAACGTCTTTTCTGCCACCTTTGCAATCGAATTGGCAGCTTGTCCTGTTGCTGATTTGGCTGTTGTTGAGCGGATCCGCCTTGGCTCAACCAATGCCCCGTTGCGTCTACGTGGCCTCTTACACGCCTGGGTATGTCTGGCAGGACGGCATTGAACACGGCTTGCGTCACAATTTGGTGGGTCAGTGCGAATTGCACACCTTTTACATGGACACCAAAAATCTCAAAGAAGAATCCTACCGCCAAGCGCGTGGCGAGGCGGCACGCGACTTCATCGAACGCCTCGATCCCGACGTGGTGATTGTCTCGGACGACAATGCGGTGCGCTATGTGTTACAACCGCACTATCGTAACCACGAACGCCCCTTTGTCTTCTGCGGCGTCAATGACACCGCCTTAAGCTATGGCCTGCCTTACCGCAACACCACCGGCATGATCGAGCGAAAAGAAATCTCCGATCTGCTCTATCTCATTCACCGCGCCGCACCGGGCATAAAACGCATGGCCTTTCTCGGCACGCCCACCGTCACCGCGCAAAAAAATGCACAGGCGTTTGCAAAATCACCCGACCTGCCCGAACCCCTCCAAGTGCATTGGGTATCCAATTTAACGCAGTGGCAAGCGCAATTTCTGGCATTGCAACAAGACGATTCGGTGGATGCGGTCATTCTCGGTAATATGATTCCGCTGATTCAAAAGGATTCAGAGCGACAAGATTCCGAGCTACAGGATTCAAAATCGTTGCAAACAAACGCCTTGCCGAAATGGGTCGCGGAACACACCCGAAAACTCAGCGTCACCGTCTATGAATGGATGATGCCCTACGCCGCCCTCGGCGTGGTCAACAGTGCGGAAGAACAAGGCGAGTGGGCGGCACTGTCGGCCTTGGCGATTCTGGAAGGGCTGCCGCCAAACCGCATTCCGGTGGTGGCGAACCAGCGGTTTCAGTTTGCGCTGAACCCACTTATCTGGGATAAATTGCACCTGAATCTGCCCATCTCACTGCAAAGCAATATCGCCACATCCGGGTGGTCGCAATGACGCCGCTCAAGCCCATTCGCTTTCGCGATGTGTTTCCGCTGTCGCTCACAGGGGGGATTTTGCTGGTGGGGGCGCTGTTTATCGCCGCGGCCATGCTGGCGCAGTTAAAATTACAACTGCGACCGATACAAGACAATTTCCACCTCGAAACCCAGCGTTTGCTGGCCTGGCAACAAACGCAAAATCAAAAACTGGAAATCGCCCTCAGCGGCTTAATTTCCGTGCACCAGAACAGCCACGAAGTGAATCGGTACAACCAGATTTTATTCGCCGAAAGCCAACTGAAACAAGTGGTTGAGGTCACGCTGTTCGGGCTGGCTCCCACGATCACGCAAGCGCAGCTGAGCACCTTTACCGAGACCATGCGAGCCGCCGGGTTTGAAAACTACCGTATCCGCTGTTTTGAAACCGTGCCCTCCAACTGCACCCTATCGCACCCAACGCATTTTCCAATTCAACTGATCATTCCCTTTCGACCGCACTTTGCCCCCTATCTGGGACAGGATCTCGCCAGCCTGACAGACTTTGCGCAAACCTTAGCCTTGGCGCAGCAAACCCAAAGAGCGACCGGCCTGTTTATCGCCCCGCCGCTGACGCCCCACGCCGGACAACTGGTCATCCGCCCCTATTTTGCGCCGGTGCTCAAGGTCGGGTTCAACCCGCCTGATAAGCACTCATCAGATCCGATTGGAATCGCCTTTGCCTGGATTCGAAGCGATGCCATGGCGCAGGCGCTCATCGACACCGTCGCCCCCGACTACGCCCTGCAACTGTCACTCAACCCGCGCCATCAAAGCAACGCCATTGCACAGGCCAGCACGCAAGCGTTCACCGAAGTCCCGGACGACACCGACCGCTTGCTGGCGTTATTGCCGTTTGAGTTTCAGTTGCAAAATCAGACACAACTGCTGCTCCATCAACAGCCCTGGCAATTTCAGTTCCGCCACCGCATCACCGCGAATGACTTAGATTTCACCCCGGTTCTGTTCACCGCGCTGGCGGCCTTACTGGCTTATAGCTTGATGGTCGTTTTGCTCTACAGCCTGCGGTTACGCGGCGTGCGATTACGCCAAGAAAATGAACACATCCGCGAACTGGCGTATTTTGACAGCATCACCGGCCTGCCCAACAAGCTCAATTTTATCGACACCTTAAAACAAATGCAGGCGGATCACGACGACCATCTGCACGTCATGGTGATCAATATCTTCCAATTTCGCAAGGTACAGGAATCGCGCGGACACGACGTCGCCGATCGGTTGCTGCAACACTTGGCCGCCCACCTTCAACAGGTCATGCCATCCGATCAACCCGCCTTTCTGGCACGCATCCAAGGCGCTGAATTTGCCGTGGTGCTGGTGTCGCCCGATGGCGACGAGGCGGACACACTCGCCCAGCAACTGCTGCAAGCGATTGAGCAATTTCCAGTCATCGAAGTCGAAGACCTGCATTTCACCGCCCATGCTGGCCTCAGTCACTACCCGCGCGATGGACGCAAGGCGGAAACGCTTGTCCGCCGCGCCACCGCCGCCATGTCGTTTGCCCGTCAAAAAGGTCCCGGACAATATCAGCACTTTTATCCCGAACTGGAAACCAGCCTGTTGCAACAAAGCGCCTTAGAGTCCCATCTCTACAACGCCTTGGAAAACGATGAATTTTCATTGGTCTATCAACCCCAACTGAATTTGCACACTGGGCGCTTAGACACGGTAGAAGTGTTATTGCGTTGGCACAACCCGAAACTGGGCACCATCCCGCCCGATCGGTTTATCCCGATTTTGGAACAAAACCTCGGCATTAACTCCGTGGGGGACTGGGTCATTGACCAAAGTCTGCACCAGTTGAGCCAATGGCGTCGTAACGGCTGCGCCATTCAGCGCATCGCCGTCAATCTCAGCGCCATCCAGTTGGCTCAACCGAACTTTATCGAGCGTCTGCAAACCTTGCTGGCTCACCACGACCTGCCCGCCGATGCGGTGGAATTGGAATTGACCGAGCGTGCCATTATGACCGATGCGGAGGAGAACATTCACCGCCTCAACCAACTGTCACAGGCCGGGTTTCGCCTTTCGGTGGATGACTTTGGCACCGGTTACTCGTCGCTCAACTACCTGAAGGCGTTTCCGCTGAACATTTTAAAAATTGATAAATCCTTTATCGATGGCCTGCCACTGGACAACAACGATGCGGTGCTCACCCACACCGTGATTCAGCTGGCGCACAACCTCGGCATGACGGTGGTGGCCGAAGGGGTCGAAAGCGCCGAACAAGGACACTATCTACACCAAGCCGGATGCGAAACCTTACAGGGCTACTGGATAAACCGCCCACTGACGGCATTTGCACTGGAAAACTGGCTCAATGAAAACCAACCGGCGCAATGGCAAGCACTGCTGCCGGTTGACGCCAACACGCCCCTTAAAGACCGAGAGTCATCAATATGAAAACGGTGTTTAAAATGATTGCAGTTCTGCTGATGGCGCTGACGCTGACGAGCTGTTCCACCCGTTTTTTATATAACCAGCTGGATTGGCTGCTGCCTTGGTATCTTGAGGATTACGTCTCGGTCGAATCGCAGCAACAGCCTGCTTTCGACGCCACCTTAACCGAATTTCTAAACTGGCACCGCGCCGAACAATTGCCGCTGTATGCTCAGTATGTAGCCAGTCTCAAGCCGGTGGTCGCCCAGCCGACACCGCACGACATTGAGCGGCACATCGACAGGCTGGACGGGTTTATTAACCAGCTTTACCACCAGTTCGGCGTGGATTTCGTCCCGCTGATTGCTAGCTTGACGGAGGCACAAAAAAGCGAACTCATCACCAATGTCCGTGCCAAAAACCAAGACTATGCCAACGACTATATCGCCATTGGCGAGGCGGCTGCACGTCGCAAAGGCGCGGAAAAAATGCAAGAAATTTTCGACGATTGGCTGGGCGCGTTAAGCCCGGAACAGCAACAGCGAATCCAAGCCTTTACCCAACAAACCCAGTGGATGTCGCCCGGTCTGCTGGCGGCACGCAAACAGTGGGCCGACCGGCTGGAAGCCCTGTTAACGTCATCCCCCAACGTCAACCAAACCGAGCTGCTGACCCTGTTTGAGCAACGCCGTTTGTTTTGGGATACCGAGCTTAAAGCACAATACCGCCACAATGTCGCCCTGCTGGTAACGCTGCTGAACGCCACACTCAAAAATCTCAGTCCAGCGCAGCAAGCCCATTTGCTGAATCGACTCAACGATTATCAACGCGACTTCACCCTCTTATCTCGACAGTCCTGAAGGCTTCTTGGGGCTTTTAGGCTTCTTTTACCAGGCCTGGCGAAAACGTGCCCATCCTTTTTCATTGCCAGCCCCGACCATTAAGCCTATAGTAGAAAACTGAATGGACGGTTTTTACCTGAAGTTTTCTCCATTTGCAGTTCCAGTTCCAGTTGATGTCGCGGCTCCGGTTCCAGTAAAGCACGGACAACGTCCGCGTCCGCAGCAAGGTTTCATGTGGAACCCCCGCTCAGCAGGGAATAAAAACACCGCAGGACTGGCCATTTAACCACCTCGCTCATCACCGCAATCGCCCAAAAAGGAAACTCCATGACCCGCCAAGACGATTCCAAACAGCCTATCAGCGCCGCCTTCTCCAATATGGGACGCCGTGATTTCCTCAAATTTTCCCTTGGCACCGTCTCTTGGACGTTTCTGGGATCACTGGCCGCAGGGTGCAGCAGTGGCAATGGCCGCAGCAGCGCCTTGCCCAGACAACCCATCGACCCCAATGTAACCAAAACCAATGAACGCATGCTGTCATTTGACTTGCCGCCGCAACCAGATGCCCCCAATTCCGGCACCGGACTCTACAAAACAGAGCTTCCCAAAGTACCGCTCTACAACCAATACGGATACGGACAGTACACTTACGGTGGCCAACTGGCGATCAAGCCACGCTTCGACATCATGGCGGACACCCAGCCGGACACGCCACCGAACACTCAAGATTCGAAAACATTACGGCACTTTTTTGCCATCACCGATGTCCACATCACCGACAAAGAAGCGCCGAACCAGTTAATCTACCTGCAACAGATGGACCCCATCTACTCCGCCGCCATGACCTCCATCTACTCGCCCATCATGCCTTACACCACTCACGTCCTCGATGCGGCGGTGCAAACCCTCAATGTGTTGCACGAGAAAACGCCGTTTGACTTCGGCATTTCACTGGGCGATGTCTGCAACAGCAGTCAATACAACGAATTACGCTGGTACATTGATGTCATGGACGGCCAGCCGATTCGCCCCAGCTCCGGTGACCATCTGGGCGCCAGCCAAGTCGATTATCAAATCCCGTATCAAGCCGCCGGTTTAAACAAAACCATCCCTTGGTATCAGGTGCTGGGCAACCACGACCACTTTTGCATCGGCTCTTTCGCCATTGATGACGAGCTGCGCGAGTCTTACACGTCCAACCAGGTCTGGGCGGTGGGCAATGTGTTAAAACCCAATTCCGGCACCTTTCCGGCGAACTACAACACCCGCGAAAGCCTCGGCACCCCCACTTACTACATGGGCGTTCTCGACGGCGAAAGCTCCTATGGCAAAATCACCCACACCGCAAATTACGGTGACGCGCCACCGGCCACCATTGCTGCAGACCCGAACCGCCGCCCCTTGCATCGCACCGAATGGATGCAAGAATTCTTCAATACCGACAGCGAACCGCGCGGACACGGGTTCAATCACCTTGACCCCACCGATCTGGACAACGGCTTTGCCTGCTACAGCTTCATCCCCAACCAAGGCGTGCCGCTGAAAGTGATTGTGCTCGACAATACCCAGTCGGATACCGACGGCTCCCAGGACATTCACGGCCACGGCTTTCTTGATGAAAAACGCTGGAATTGGCTCAAAACCGAACTCAAAGCCGGTCAGGACAATGACCAGCTCATGATCATTGCCGCGCACATCCCCATTGCCGTCGCCGCCATTGGTTCCGCCATGGAATGGTGGGAATCCGACAAAGACCCCAATGCCACCGAGCAAAACGCCGTCACCTTGGCCGAGCTGGTGGCCACCCTGCAAGACGCGCCCAACCTGCTGATGTGGATCGCCGGACACCGCCATCTCAATACCGTCAAAGCCTTCGTCTCACCCGACCCGGTCAATAAACCGGAGCGCGGTTTCTGGCAGGTGGAAACCGCCTCGCTGCGAGATTTCCCCCAGCAAAT
>NZ_JBNGDN010000002.1:0-47452 GCF_049975065.1 Hydrogenovibrio sp. | reverse complement strand
CCCAGCAAATCATCCAAAACAATCTGCGCCTGAACAACAAAAATATCGAAGAAAAAAAGCTGCCCAAACAAACCGTGCCGGTCAACGCCATGGACCCCACCCGTCCCCAGAACGACACCCCAGATCCATCCATCCACTACGGCGAAGCCAGTAATGTGCCCTATTGCGCTTCTTACAATGCCGAACTCTTCAAGCAACTCACCCCGAGAATGGAGCAGGTTCTGCGCAACCGGGTTTAAGCGCCAGTGGCGTGAGGCCCAGCCAAAAAGGCCTGCACCTCGCCGAAATGCGCTTCAATCCGCTCAATGGAATCGTGGTCGGCGCCGGGCACGGACAGACACTTGACCGAATTTGGAGCCGCTTGGCACAACGCCTGATGATCCTCAATCGGAATCACCCGATCCGCATCGCCATGCACCAATAACACTGGCACCTGAATGCGCTTTAAGCTGGTGATGGGGGCGATGTCGTCAAACCGGTGACCAATCACCCATTGCACATAGGCCGCAATCAAATTCACCAGGCCTGGCAAAAAACGCAGTCGGTGCAAATGCCGTTTCATCATTCGCTTGGGGTGGACAAAACTGGCCATCGCCACCACGGCATCCACCTCCGCACCGCGTGCCGCCGCCAGCAACACCGCCGCCGCGCCCACCGAATGCCCCACCAGAATCCGCCGGCGGCTCTCATCGGGATGCTGCTGTTGCAGCCAGTCCAACGCTGCCTGCACATCCTCGGCGAACTTGGGCATGGAAGACACCCCGCGCGCATCGCTGTCACCGTGATTGTGCGCATCCAGCATCAAAATGCAATAACCGGCGGCATGGAAGGGGTTTGCCAGCGGCAACAAATCGCTTTTATTCGCGCCCCAACCGTGCATCAGCACCACCGTCGTGTCTGGGTAAGAAGCACCAGGCCTGGCCGGAAGCCACCACCCAGAAAGCCGCCCACCTCGGATATCTGCAATTGCGCAGGCCTGGGCAAACAGGCCAAAACTATCCGGCGTGATGTCATTTGTCCGTCGCGGCGCACGAAAACTGACATGAATCGCCGCCACCAACGCCAGCACAACCACCAAACAGATCGTCACCATCAGCAAGGCGGTTTCGAGCGTCATTTGCCCTCAGCCTGCAAGGCGCTTAAATCTCGAATCACCTCTTTGACGTGTTCATCTGGGTTCACATCACGATAGACTGTCACCAAACGCCCCTGCGGGTCGATGATAAAACTCTGGCGCTTGGCAAACCGCATCACCACCCAGTCCGACAAGGCGTTGTATTGCTTGGCCACCTCACCGGTTTCATCCGCCAGCAAGTCAAACGGCAACTGATGCTTACGCGCAAACGCCTCATGACTGGCTTGGCTGTCCAGCGACAGCCCCAACACCACCGCTTGCTGCGCAATCAGGCGATTGATATTGTCCCGAAAACTGCAGGCTTCCGTGGTGCAGCCCGGGGTATCGTTTTTCGGGTAAAAATACAGCACCACCCACTGGCCTCGGTAGTCTGACAAGGTCACTGTCTCACCCGCCTGATTCGGCAGACTGAAGTCCGGTGCCATATCGCCGGAGACGAGCACGTCATTCGCCTGAACACTCGGTGCAAATATTGTCACACTGCTGATCACAGTCGCCATCACCCAGCGAGACAAGGACTTAAACAATCGCATCATTTTCATACGGAACTGGCTCCTTTTATTTCAGTTCAAACTTGGCAATCGCCTCGCGCAAGGTCTGAGTGGCCTGACGCAAGGCATCGGTGCTGGCATTGGTTTCTTCCACCAAAGCGGCATTTTGCTGGGTCACACCGTCAATCTGACTGATGGCCTTATTCACTTCTTCAATACCACTCGCTTGCTCATTGGAGGCGCGTTCAATGCTCTGAACCAACTCGCCCAGTTTCAACGTCTCTTGGGTGACGCTCTCCAAAGAATGCGCCACTTTTTCCACCCGCGACACCCCTTCTTCAATGGCACGGGAAGAGTCGTTAATCAGCTTTTCAATTTCTTTGGTGGCGTCGGTGGATTTGCCGGCCAAGTTGCGTACTTCACCGGCCACCACCGCAAAACCACGCCCATGCTCTCCTGCACGGGCGGCTTCCACTGCGGCATTCAAGGCCAACAAATTAGTCTGAAACGCAATCGAATCAATCAGGGTGGTGATTTCCTTAATGTGATTCGAAGCCGCTTCAATCGCCCCCATCGACGCTTTGGTGTCCGCCATTAAACGGTTGGCCTCATTGAGCTGGCTATTTTGGTTGCGAGCAATGACCGAAGCCGCTTGGGTACTGTCCAGGTTGCTTTTAATCTGCGCCGTGGTCTGCTCCATCGCCGAAGAGGTTTCTTCCAGCGACGCCGCCTGCTCTTGAGTGCGCTGATTTAAGCTTTCCATCCCTTCATTGACGGTATCGACATGGTCGTTCACTTCCAGACTGATCTGGCCGATTTGTCTGAGCGTTTGCGTCAAGCTGTCCATACTCTGGTTAATGGCCGACTGCGCCTGCTGCAACGCAAATTCATAATTCCCTTCCATGGGTTGGCTGAAATTACCTTGTGCCATGCGTTCGCTGGCGGCAATCACATCCTGAAAACCATCGCGAATCAACGCCAGCGACTGATTAATCGCCACCTGCAATTGCTTGATTTCACCGGTCTGAATCGACTCGATTCGCTTATCCAGATCACCGCGCGCCGCAGAGGCCATCACCTCATTAATCTCGGTAAACACCTGATCCAGACTCACTAGGGTGGATTTCACCTGATCGATCACGTCTTGATACGCTCCCGGCAAATGCGTTTCAATGCGGGCTTTAAAATCACCCGCCGCCATTTTCCCCAAGGCGTCATCGACTGACGCAAACGTCTCGTGCAAGGTATTCATGGTTTGGTTAATGCGATCGGTCAACAGCTTGTAATCGGACTGAAACGGTGTCTGAATACGATAATCCAGACGGCCTTCCACCAGTTCCTCCATGGCGGCATTGGCTTCCGCAATCAGGCTTTGCGAATGCATCACCTGTTGGTTATAGGCCAAGCCCAAACGACCGATTTCATCCTTGAAATAACTGCGCACGCGTTCAAACAGATCCGTTTGCGACACCGCTTTTTCCATGGTCGCCTGCGCCCGCTTAATCGGGCGAATAATCATCCACCACATCACCAAGGCCACCAAGGACACCATCACCAACACGATCGCCACATTCAGCCAAAGGGCTTCACGCGCCATGGCCGTTTGCTGTTCCACAAACGCGGCAAACTGTTGCGCCGGTTCGCTCACAATGTGATACCCCATCAGCGTGTCAGAATAATCGAAAATCGGTAACGCCACGTGATAGAAGCGATCGGTCAGCAGATACCCTTGCGCAAACAACGCTTCCAAATCCAACGCCCGCAGAATATCAATATGCTCGCCTGAGTTTTCCAGCGAAAAATGTTTATCATTACCCACCACCCAGGCCTGGTCGGAACTCAACGGAATGTTGTTTGCATTACGCTGACGGAATTTATCACCGGCCAGCGCATAGTCGCGCGACATCGCGACCATATAATGACGCCCCACCTGTTCAAAATCTCGGCGAATGGAGCCGACCCCTTGAATCAGCTCCACAAAGCCTTCATAACGTCCGTTGTAAAATACCGGCACCGTTGACTTGATATTAAACCCCGCCGACCCCAGCGCCTGAGTGGCTGATGGCTTCTGTTCCGCTAAATTCGCTTGAACATAGCCTCGACCACTTAAATCGGAACGCACTTGCTCTGAAGCCTTTTTCCAGGATTTAAAGTAGGAAATACCGTCTTCATTAACAAAGTTCATTTTAACGTTTTTAAAGTTGGTATTTTCGCGATACTCCTTGCCCACATTCGCCATCCAAGTCGATAAGGCGGCCGCGTCCTCCTTGGCGGACAAGGCTTTGATTTCGGTCGGAAAGGTCAAACCTATCGCATTGGTCAAGCCAATCTCGGTTTTTTTGGTGACCTTATCCTCAATCAACTCCGAAAACTTTTTGGCTTCCTGCTGCATCGCCACCTCGGTCAATTCGGCCATATCCGCCGACTGTTTTGACAAAATCGTTACCAACATTAGCACCGACACCAGTGCCAGCGACAACAGGGTTTTGGTCAGCAACCCGGCTTTCTGCAACCCCGTCTTCGACAACCAAGCGTGTTGCCAACGCCCGACCCAAATACCATTGGTAAATACCATTTTTCCAGCACGAATTTTGTCGTACAAACGCTCGGCGATCTGAACGCGATCCGGCTCGGTGATGATCCGCTTAATGGACGTATAGCCTTGATACTGCCCCTGGGTAAAAATCGGCTGAATCGCCATATCGGCCCAATAGGTGTCGCCATTCTTTTTCACCTCATGCACCGGAAAACGCACGGGACGATTTTTGTGCATCTGCTCCCGAATCACCTCCTGAATCAACGGCGGGCTATCCTTCGCGCGCAATTTCGCCGTCGGCTGCCCAATGATGTCGGCGTTCTGGTAGCCCAACCAGTTTTTATAATCACGATTGATGTAAATAATTCGGCCTTCAGAATCGACATTGGCCGCCAAACGGAGATTTTCATTCATAACAGCTACTCATACTTTGGGGGCAAAGCCCCCTATTAATACTCAAAAAACGCTACAAGGTCACGCCTTTTAATGACCATAAACATTCAGTATACCCAAAGGGGCAGATACTTTTTAGCCAGATAATATTGATTTTTTCAATGCCGCTGCATCAGCCAATTTGCACGAACCACCCGATCAACGCACACGGTGATGGGTCTCTGTCCGCCTCGCCCCCAACAGCAATGGCTCGACTGTTTTCCAATACGGAAAAAACCGCCTCAACGGCAAAGGGACGGACGAATCCACCAGGCCTGGTGGAAACAGAATTTTCAGCCTTGGCAAGACGCACTGCGCACGCGCCATCAACGCCTGCAACACAGGGTCTTGCGCACACTCCGTCACCCAGTCGCCCGCCTGAAAGGCCGTGTTTTTCATCACCGTCACCGTTTCACCGCCCACCACCTCACACCCTTGCTCCGCCAAGGCACACAGGGTTTCATAAAGAAACACCTGCCGCTTTAATGACCAGGCCTGGTCAGCGATATAATCGGCATCCCAAATGTACACCCAACGATCACCTGCCGCTAAATCCGCCGGGCGATGCAAGCACTCGTCATGCACCCAAAAGATTCGACTCATCGCTCGCCTCCAACGCCTTGCTGCGGAAACAATCGCGCCGCCAATTCGTCATAGGTCGCATCAAACAACCGATTGCTAGGGTGCGCCCAATCCAGATGCTCTCCAGCGAAACGCTGAACATTCTCCAAGTTAAAGATATAAGGTTTGGCACTGAAAGTGGAAGCCACCCACTGCCATGAATAATTATTGGAAGCCATGTCACCATCCAGCAAATGCTGCAGAAACCATTTTGCGCCCGCTTGCCAACGCACCCGACGCCAATGCACCACATAAGCCGCCAAATACAAGCGCCCATGATTATGCAAAACGCCCTGCGACAAAAGCGACGCAATCAACTGATCAATCAATCGAACACCGGTTCGCCCCAAAGCAATGTCCTCCGGCAGATTCTCGGCATAATCCGCCGCGCACAGCCCCGTTTTATACGGCTCGTGGTCTTGCCAAATGCGCTCTGGTTGCGCCTGATGCACCCGATGAAAAAAATCGCGCCAGGCCAGCTGCTGAATAAAACGCGCCCGCGTTGCAGGCGCAAACCGCTCACCCAGATCCTCCGCCAGCGTTTTGGGCGACACCACACCGTGGCGAATGTAAGGCGACAAACCGGAAACCGCACCGCCCAAATAATTGCGCTCACGCCCATATTTCACCGGATCCAGCTGCTGCAGTCGATCAAGTGCCGGTTGCACGCCGCCCCGCAGTTCACTCACCGACTCATCCGCCACACCGGATAAATGACGCACATAATCGACGAGCGCCGCCCGATCACAAAAGCTTGTCTCCAAAGGCTTCATATCGTCACCCAACTCAACGCGGTTTATATTGCGTGGGGCAGTAGGCACGCGACACCGCTGGGTTGCGTAACGCCGCGTGTTTGGTTTTTCGCCCAGAGACGCGTGCACGCCAACAACGAAAACTGCCAGGCTTCAGTTCCCGCCGCATCAGCTTAATCACCTCCGCCTCAGTCAGCTGAAAGTTCGCCTCTATGGCTTCAAACGGCGTGCGGTCTTCCCACGCCATTTCAATGATTCGAGACACCTCCTCAGTTGAAAGCATTCCCTCCCCCTTGTTGTCTTAGTTGTTGCTTTAGTTGTTTTCTTGCAGTCAAAATCTTATACAATAATTATATATTAGCTATACAATAATACAACCAATCGCGTTAAGATTGTTTTTCTGCAAAAAACACTGTCAGACACATGATGAAAGACACCTTATGAGAGACACACTATGAGACACGCCTTCCAACACACCCTCAACCTGAGTGCCTTCCTATTGCTCGCGCTTCTCGGCACAAGCAGCCAGGCCAACTACACCACACCGGCGATTGCACTCAACGACGGCCAAGCCCCCACCATTCACTACCACGCCATCGGCAAACCGCAAGCGCCTTTGGTCATCGTTTTAGGCGGTGGCCCAGCCTTTTCCAGCTGGAATCTGGAACCCATTCAACAGCAAATTGCCCAACACGGCTATCTTGCCACCTTAACGGACATGCAAGGCCTGGGCGAAAACCCGCAAACCCCTCCCCACATCTTAACCGGCTGGGTCACGCAAATTAACCGCTTAAAGACACACCTATCACCGCACCAACCGGCGATTTTAGTGGGGCATTCCTGGGGCGCTCTTATGGCAATGCTCTACACCCGTGAACACCCCAACGCCGTGGCCAAGCTCATCCTGCTCAACCCAGTGGATCCCGAAAAAAAATCCATGCAACAACTGACCGACGAAATTCACCATCGCAACCATCAAGAACAAGATCAACAGGCATTCGACACCTCCGAAGCCATGTGGGATAACCGCATCCCAGAAAACATTGATCTCGAAGCCATTACCCTGCGCCAAATCCATCAGGTGCTTCCCACCTATTTTTACGACTACGCACTCGGTCTGGAATATGCCCAACAATTCACCGCGCAAGACTTCGATATCGACCTCAATGTCAACGCCTGGAAAGAATACGACGCCAACCCAATTCAATATGCCCAAATCCCCAAAACACTGCCAAAATACTTTATGGACTGCACCCACGACTACTTAATGCCCTACAACCTCAACGCCATGCAAGCCCATTGGGCATTTAAACAAACCGCCGTGTTCGAACGCTGCGGACATTTTCCGTGGATAGAAGCCCCCAAAGCTTTCAATGAAGCGCTTCAAGGGTTTTTGGAAGAATAAGATATGAAATGAAGGTGCAAACTAATACGCACGCTCGACCCGTGGTGAAAGACCGGGCAAAACGCGAATCAAGCGGCTGAAAAACGTCTAAACAAACCCAATTTTTCGGGTTTTATGCTTATCCAACTGCTCGGTAAATCGACGCCAGCGTCATCTCCGGAGCTTGGGTTTTAATCTGGATACCCGGCTCGGGTTAGCGGGTGCACCTGAATTTTTGGGCTGGGGTTCAGCAGGAATTTGATGAGGATTTTATACACATCCAACTCGATTTGATGGGAAGTGGATTGGGAGGCCAGTATGTCTTGCAGCTGGCTTTCGTCTTGCGCACTGCCCAGCCAGCACCATTGATCAATCAAATGCACTTGCTCCAGCGCGGCCTGTTGTTCTTTGACCAAAATCGCGCCCGGCCAAGGCCAGGCTTTTTCTCGAAGTGGGGCTAGGGCCATATTCAGTCGCACATTATACGTATCTGGCGGCTCTTGCCCACAGCAGGCGCCTTTGCAGCGTTTGAGCTGGAATGCAAAACAGGCACCGTTTCGTTTGTTTTCCAAGCCGGTCAGCCGCTGGCACAGCTGGTATTGTTGCACGAGTTTTTCCAGGGCGCTGAGGGCTTGTTTTTTGGAGCGGTATAAGCCGTATCGGTTTTGCAGGCGCTCCGCACTGAGCTGTTCGGTGCTGACCAGCTTGAGATGGTGGTAGCCTTGTGCGTCTGCCGCCGTCTCAAAGCTCCAAAGCCGGGTGGTTTTTTTCAGCCGCACATTGTATTTCGGACTGAGTTCTTTTATCAGTTTCGCTTCCAGCAGCTGTGCACCCAGATCCCCCGCGCATTGAATCCAATCAACATCGGTCATCTCATGGGCGATATTCAGGTCTTTGGCGTTTTTACGCCCCACGCTAAAGTGGCTGAGGATTCGACTGCGCAGGTTGACCGATTTGCCGACATAAATAATCTGCCGCTGCGCATTGTAAAACCGATACACGCCGGGGCTTTCTGGGCAGTCGTCCAAACTGTGCGGGTCCAGGTGGGATGGCAGGCTGGGCAATTTAAGCTGCTGCTTAATCGCCTCCCAAACCAGGCCTGGTGGTTTTTGGCTTAAAGCCACTTGCAGGAATTGCCACAGCATATCGGCATCGTCCATCGCCCGATGGCGGTGTTCACACGCCAACCCAAACCGCTCGATAATCTGATCCAGCCCATGGCGCTTGTGTTCTGGGTAGAGCGCGCGGGAGAGCTTGACGGTACACATCACTGGCGCTTTAAACGACAGCCCGACGTGTTCAAACGCGGCTTTGATAAAGCCATAATCGAAACGCGCATTGTGCGCTACAAACACTCGGTTTTGAAACCAACTGGCCAACGTATCGGCGACTTCCGCAAAATCCGGCGCATCCGCAACCATGGCATGGCTAATGCCGGTGAGGCGGGTAATCCAAGGTGGAATGGTGCGGCGTGGTTTTAAAAAGGTCTGAAACCGCCCGACTTCTTCCCCTTGGCAGATATGAATCAGGGCGATTTCGGTGATGTCGTCCACATTGAGCTTGCCGCCGGTGGTTTCAATATCCACAAACACCAAATCCGCCAGTGCTGGGTCGTCAGCCCAATCATTCATAACGCCGCCTGATTCAACTGATGAATACCGGTCGCCACCAGACTGACCACCGCAATCGCACTCGCTTGCCAGCGCAAGCTCCAAAACCCTGGCCAAACACGGGGCAGTTTCGCCAGCCGCACCTCGAGCCAAAGCAACCAAACAAAGCCCAGCGCCATCCCAAACCAACTGAGCGGTTCGGCTTGCAACCCCCACATCAGCCAAGCCCAAAGGGCAACAACATTGGAATTGAGCAAGAGCCATTTCGCTTGGCGTTCAGTCATTTGCCTAGGTTCACTTATCGGCTTAGATTCACCCGTCTGGCTAGCTTCCAGCGCCAGCATCCAGTGAATGCCACTAATAAAGCTCAAAATCACCGCCGCATAGGCCAGGCCCCAGCGCGAAACCTCCATCAAACCGAGCAACGAGCTCGGCACACCGCCGAAACTGGCGAACAACAAAAACCAAAAAGGCAAGGTGCCGGCATACACCAAACCCCGTGCAAGATGCATCAGACTCACGGCGTGATTTCCTTGTGAACAGTTACCCCGAAAAACGCCCTAATTAAGTGCCAAGCAGGATCTTGGCGCAAATTTAGGAATCGAAAAATCAAAAATAAATTATCGGATTAGACTTTATCAAAAGCACCGAACATTTGGTACCGAATTTGTCAGACTGTATTCGTGTAATGGTTGAATTCAAGAACCGTGAAATCGGTCTTGTTCAACTTTTTCGGTTTATTTGAAAATAAAATTTGACACCCCGAAACCCGCTCCCTATAATACGCGAATTCATTTTATGGCCACATAGCTCAGTTGGTAGAGCAAAGGATTGAAAATCCTTGTGTCCCTGGTTCGATTCCAGGTGTGGCCACCACATTTTCGCGAGCGTGGTGGAATTGGTAGACACGCCAGATTTAGGTTCTGGTGCCTTTGGTGTGAGAGTTCGAGTCTCTCCGCTCGCACCAGCTTCTAAAGCCCGAGCCTGTCTCTCGGGCTTTTTTCATTTAAAAACACACATCAAGCGGATGTGGCGAAATTGGTAGACGCGCAGGGTTCAGGTCTCTGTGGGGTTAAACCCGTGGGAGTTCGAGTCTCCCCATCCGCACCATATTTAAACCCTAAGACATTGATGTTCTTGGTTTTTTATTCCCTGAAATTTACGATATTGCAAACAATACGGTATTTTGTTTTATTTCATCCTTTCTTCACACCACTTCACCCATATTGAATTCAAGCATTGACAACTCCCTCCTGTGAAGGAAGTTAAATGAGGTGGCCTTGTCAGGCGGCTGGATAGGCCATTTTTTCGGGTGAACTGCACAAGGCAATGCCTATACTGTTTAGTGTGTTGCGTGTTCTTTCATCCACTCATTAAGCGCGTCATTCATTCGGGTTTGCCAGCCTTTGCCGGTGCTTTTGAAATACTCGATGATTTCCGCGTCATAACGAACCGTGACCGCTTGCTTTGGATTCAGTGTTTTTGGTCTGCCCACTGGACGCGCTTTTAATTCGCCTTGTTGTTGTGCTTTCACCAAATCCGGCAAAACATTACTCAGGTTTTGCATTGCCTGCAGATTTAAATCATCCATTAAAGTGCCATCTTCTAGGCCGTGCTGTGTGGCTTGCTTGTCTTCTTTGTCGGTTGGCATCACTACCGTTTTATTCGCCATACTTTTTCACCTCTCGCTTATTAGCCTTGCGTAAACTGATTACCCTTACTCCGCCTGTAATTGGGGTAATGACGGCCACATAAAGCCGTTGCTCTACCACGCCATACACTTGATACCGTTTTTCAGGGTATGGATAACGAGTATCTTCAATGACTTTTGCCGTGCTTAGATCAAACCGTAAAAACCGTTCGAACGACAAACCACGCTCTTTAATGTTCTTCTTATTTTTGTTGTGGTCGTATTCAATATTCATTGATTTATTGTAGTTACATAAATAAAGAGTGCAAGGGTTTTGATTAGGCCGCTAGCCTTTGCGCTGTTACGAATTCGGTCACTCACGCCGCATTTTCGCATTATTTGCCCATTCCTGTCCCCCACCCCTAGGGCGTTTTGTGCTAAAGTTAATGTCTAACTAAGAATAATTTCTTACGATTTCCTTACAAAAATTGTCGAAAAGGCGATGGTGATGGGTCAGCGTTTATTTAAAACCGAGCGGGATAACGACATCATTCAGTGGCTGGTGAATCTGCCACAAGAAACATTGCAAAAAGAGCTCAAGCAGTGCGACTTGAATTCGCTGGCGCAGGCGATGGCGAAGCACTTTTCCCTGGAAGACGCCCGCAAGGTGGCCAATGGCTTGAACCCGACGTTGAAAGCGGAATTCATTAAGGCCGTCCGCATTTACAAAGGCGAGCTGCCGTTTCCCACCAAACGCCGCCAAACCTTGATCCGGTCGCAATTTCGTTACTGGCCAGCGCTGTTGGCCAGCGGCCTATTGCTGTTGCTCATCGTGTTTTTGGATCACTATTTGGGTTAAGGAATTTCTGGGTTGAAGAGCCGGCGTTAAGGTGCGTTTGATTGAATTCGCCAGGCCTGGTCAATCTCAGCGGTGGCCTTTTCGCCACAGCCACCACACCGCCAAGCCTTTCAACCCCACCGGCACCACCGCATACAACCACCATAGTGCGGAAACGGCCGCAGGCGACCCCGCTTCCAGGTCCAGTGCATCCAATAATGGCAAGGCAATGCCAATGGACAGCGCAATCGCCAACTTGGTCAATAACCCCCAGACACCGAACAGGGTGCCCGCGGCTTCCACCGACTGGGCTTCCAACTTCTGCACCAAGTCCACCTGCAATGAAGACGGCAGCGCCAAATCCGCCCCAAGGCTCCATCCGGTTAAAATACAAATCAGTAAATAACCGGTGTAGTCGCCGGTGTCCACCCAAATCAAACCACTGAAACTGACCGCCGAGAACACCATGGAAAACGCCCAGGCCTGGGCTTTTCCAACCTTTTTCGATACCCAGAACCAAAACGGCAAACCCGCCAGGCCAGACACAAAAAACACCGCCAGCAAAACGCCCGCTTGGTCTTCAAGCCCCAGCGCATAACCGACAAAGAACATAAACAGCGTCGCCGGAAACGCATTGGCCAGATTATTAAGAAAATACGACGGCATAATCCGAAACACCCAAGGGTGCTGACGCCACAAGGTGCTTAAATGGATGCGTGCCGGGGGTTGCGACACTTGGTGCCGTAACCGCTCTGTCATGCGAACCACCGGCGACAATTGCCAGGCCTGCCAAAACACCCCCACCGCCAACCCCAGCACCAAAAGCCCATACAACCATGCAAACACCTCCGGCGACGTGGGCGAAGCCGATAGCATCACCGGCAGACTCAAGGCCAACATCACCCCGAGCAACCCAAAGCCTTCCCGAAAACTGGTCAAACGGGTTTTTGCCGCCTTTTGATGCGTCAATTGCGACACCAGCGCCTGATATGGCACCGCCACCAACGTCCAACCCAAAAACGCCAACAAACTCCACACCACCAGATAACCGAAAGGTTCGGACTGAAACCAAGCATCAAATGGAAAAAACAACGGCCAAAATCCCACCAGTAAGATCAAAGCGCCCAACTGAATCTGCCGCAATCGCCCTATCCGCTGCAACCAGCGATCTGAATAAAATCCCACCAACGGATCCGTCACCATATCCACCAAACGGGTCAGAAACAGCGCCGTCCCAATCGCCGTGAGACTCACCGACCAGTGCTCAAACCAATAATTGGGCATGTAAAAATAAAACGGCAACCCCAGCACCGCCAACGGCCATCCCAGCCAACCGTAAGCCAAATCCACCCGCAACCGGTGTTTGTCGCCACGCGCGTATCGTTCCGACATCACCTTTCCTGTCCTTGGTGCGGACTTTTGTTTTGCTCTTTGCCTGTCTCTTTATCCACTTTTTTATCCAGCGGCGCTTTCAAACGGCGATTCACCCAACGGATGACACTGCGCAAAACCGGCACCTGCTGATACACATAACGCCCCGTATCCCAGAAATCAATGTGCGACAGCACAAGGCCATTGGCATCAAACACCACCTTAGAGGTACCGACAATACAATGCACCTGCCCGCCGGCGCGGCTAAAGGTAAACTGCCACTCCAAAAAGGCCACCGGCAAATGACCGGACACCACTTGCGACTGATTCAACGCGGAATGAGTCACTTTAAATTGAGGCTTCTCCACACTGTCAAACATATGCTCGAACACCCGTCCGATCGCCGCCACGCCATACACCCGATTAAACGGGTCTTCAAAATACGCACCGCGCGCAAACAATGGCAACAGTTGCGTGTGCAAGGAAAGGGGCGTCAGCGTTTCATAAGCCTCAATATAGGCACGTAACGCCCGTTTATAATTCTGTGTCTCGATCAACGAATTCATCCTTCACTCTCCCTTGGATGCAACAGGCGGCGCGTCACTGCCAACCGCAACCCAGACGGCAAACACCGAAGCACTTTTAAAAATAACGTCAGTTTTTTCGGGAAATGCAATTCAAACCCCGACGTTGGCCTATCCAGCCAATCGGCAATGCGCTCGGCGGCCGCCTCCACCGACATCAGACCCGGCATAGCAAAATCGTTTTTCTCGGTCAGACGGGTTTTCACAAACCCATGATTCACCACCTGCAAGCGAATGCCCTTTTGCGCCAGCTCGGGCTGCAGCGACTCCGCCAAATTAAGCAACGCCGCCTTGGGCGCAGAATAGCCACCGCCATAGGGCAGCCCTACCTGATTGGCAATGCTCAGATTCCACACCCAACGCATGGGTGGACGCCCCTGCGCCAACCAAACATCGCGCAGCGCCAGTTGCAGTGCGACACACCCCAGATAATTCACCTGCGTCATCTGCCGATAATCGTCCCATGTCATGGCCTCCCACGCACCGGGCACATAAACACCGGCATTGTAAAACCACACATCCACCCGACCAAAAAATGCCCAGGCCTGGTCAACGGCGTGTTTCAACGCCGCCTCGTCCGCCGTGGCCGTAACATCCAAATTCAAGCACTGCAAGGACTCAGGAAAGCGTTGTTTCAAGCTGGCCAGAGGCTCGCTCGTTTCCGCCGTGCGCGCCGAAGCCACCACACGGCATCCCTGGCTCAACCAGCGTTCTACCAACGACAAGCCAATGCCGGACGAAGCGCCGACCAGCCAGATAACGGTTGGTTGCGACGCGGTTGATTTCATTGTTGACGATCTGCCCCGCCCGATTTGGTTTACGTTATTCATACTCTTCTCCATGACTCAATCGCCGATGTGGCCAAAACATTTTCCAAGGAAATGTTCGATAAGACTTGCATCTATTGTACAACCTATGTATAAATATATCCAACAAGTTATACAAACTAACCAAACATCCTGCCCGCAAAGGAAACAGAGGCTTACAGACATGACCACACACACCCGCCAATTAGACACCCCCCCACCCAACAGCCGCATTGCCGTCATCGGCAGTGGCATCAGTGGCTTGGCCAGCGCCTGGCTGCTCAGCCAAAAACACGACGTCACGCTGCTGGAAAAAAACGACTATCTCGGCGGCCACACCCACACCGTCAACCTCGATACCGGCGAAGGCAAGCCAGTGGCAGTGGATACCGGCTTCATCGTGTACAACGAACCCAATTACCCTTTGCTGACCGAGATGCTGCGCTACCTCAAGATCGACACCTTGAAAACGGAAATGAGCTTTGCCGTGTCCATCAACCAAGGCGAAGTGGAATATTCCGGCGACAACCTCAACACCCTGTTCGCCCAGCGTCGCAACCTGTTTTCGCCGACCCATTGGCAAATGCTCACCGACATTGTGCGCTTCAATCGCCTCGCCAAGCAAACTCTTGCCGCCGCCAAAGCCAGCGTTATCCCGCAGGATTACAGTCTAACGCTGGAAGATTTTCTGGCGCAACACGGTTTCAGCGACGTCCTCATACACCACTATTTGCTGCCAATGGCCGCCGCCATCTGGTCGTGTCCGACCGACACCATGTTGAAATTCCCAGCCCACAGCTTTCTGCAGTTTTTTGAAAACCACGGATTGCTCAACATCGACGACCGTCCGCAATGGCAGACCATTCACAACGGCAGCAACCGTTACATCGAAGCGATTTTCGAAGACGCCCAACGCCACAAGCGCCTCAGCGCCTTCACCGAAGCCCCGGTTGAAAACATCACCCGCGAGGCGGACGGCTACGCCATTGACACACCGCAAGGGCGATTTGACGGCTTCGACCACATTGTTTTCGCCAGCCATGCCGATGAAAGCTACGCCTTGCTGCCGGACGAGTTCAAGGATCAGTTTGCCCCCTTACGCGCCTTCCAGTATCAAAAAAACACCGCCTATTTACACGGCGACCGTCAACTCATGCCCAAACGCCGCCTCACTTGGGCGGCCTGGAATTACCTGCGCGATAAAAACGTGGCGGAAAACCGCGTGGCGGTCACCTACTGGATGAACAAACTGCAATCCCTGCCCACCGAGCAGAATGTCTTTGTCACCCTCAACCCGATTGAGCCACCGGCTCAAACGCTCACCCATGCCATTTTCGAATACGACCATCCGGTGTTTGACAGCGCCGCCATGCAGGCACAAGGCCAGCTCGACAAACTGCAAGGCCTGCACAACCTCTGGTTTGCCGGTGCCTACACCGGTTACGGCTTCCATGAAGACGGCCTGCGCAGCGCGGTGAATCTGGCCGAACGCTTCGGCTTAACCCCGCCTTGGACGCCCAACGTGGAAACCGCCAAAATTGATCGCGACATCCAACCTGAGGTGCGTCATGCCTAGTGCCCTTTACGCCTGCCAGGTCATGCACCAGCGTTTCGGCGAGGTCACTTATCGTTTTAAATACGCGGTGATGGCGCTGAAAATCGACATCGACACCTTTGAATCGGAAGCCGCCCACCACCGCTGGCTATCATTCAACCGTTTCAATCTCATCAGTGTGCGCACCGAAGACTTCGGCGCACGAAACGGCCAGGCCTGGCGGGAATGGGTCAACGATCTGCTGGCGCAATACGGGCTGCCACAGCCGCCGCACCGGGTGGAAATCGTCTGCACCCCGCGCATTCTCGGCAAGGCCTTTAACCCGCTGGCGCTCTGGTACGCCTACGATGCCGAAAACCGCCTGATCGCCGTCATCGGCGAAGTCAGCAACACCTTTGGGCAATGGCACCATTATGTTTTGACCCATCCAACACAGCCAGGGCAACCGCTCAATCGCGACGGTAAGCGCCTGCACACCCAAGCCGACAAACGCTTTCACGTCTCGCCCTTTCTCGGCATGGACAGCCATTACGAATTCCGCCTGTCGGCACCGGACGATCATTATCACGTGTGGATTAAGCAATTCGAACAACAGCAGCCGCGCCTGATCGCCACCCAAAGCGGGGTGCGTCAGTGCTTGACCGATGCCAACCTGCTGAAAGCCTTTGGCCGCTTTCCGCTGCACGCGCTCAAGGTGCTGGGACTGATTCACTGGTGGGCGCTGAAAATCTGGCTAAAAGGTGGCCGTTTTCACCGCACTCCTAAACATCTAAACGACATTCAACACAGCCATTCGGAGATGACGCTATGTTCAAATTAATCACTCACCCGCTGGAACAACTGCTGCCAAACTTTGTGTGGCAAAAAGTCATTCAACGTCTGCCGTTTGACGGCATTCGCTTTGGCAGCCTCACCATTCGCTATCGCAATGAAGCCTACCGCTTCGAAGGGGCTGAAAGCGGCTGCCATGCCGACCTGACCATTACCTCGCTGCTGCGTTTCTGGTTTCTGATGAAAACCCAAGGCGAGCTGGGTGTCACCCAAGCCTACATTGAGCACACCATCGACAGCCCATCGCTGCATCAGCTGATGACCTTTGCCCACCAAAACCGCGAATCTCTGGCGCACCTGTTGGCCAGCCAAAAACCGCTGGGGTGGTGGCACCTGTGGCAACATCGCCGCCGCCACAATTCGGTGAAAAATGCCCGCCGCAATATCTCGGCGCACTACGATCTCGGCAATGATTTTTACCGCCTGTGGCTGGACGAAACCATGACCTACTCCAGCGGGATTTTTCGCCATGAAAACGATTCGCTGGCGATTACCCAACACCGCAAATACCAGCGCATTCTCGACCAGCTTGCCATCCAACCGGGCGACCGAGTGCTGGAAATCGGTTGCGGCTGGGGCGGGTTTCTGGAAGCCGCCGCCCGCCAAGGTGCGCACGCCAAAGGCCTGACGCTGTCGCACGAACAGCACGCCTACGCCCAGGAGCGCCTCTCACGTCAGTCGCTCGACCACCTGGCGCAGCCAGTGCTGCAAGACTACCGTCACGAAACCGGACAATACGACCACATCGTCAGCATTGAAATGTTCGAAGCCGTTGGCCGTGAATACTGGGACACCTATTTCACCCAACTGCAGCGGACCCTCAAACCCGGCGGCAAAGCGGTTTTGCAAATCATCACCATCGACGAATCCGTGGCGGAAGACTACCAAAACAGCGTGGACTTCATTCAGGCCTACATTTTCCCCGGTGGGCTGCTGCCGAGTGTGACCCAACTCAAACAACTGGCGCTACAGCATCACTTTGACTGGCAGGACGATTTTGCCTTTGGCGAAGACTATGCCCGCACACTGCAACACTGGCACACCCACTTTAACCGCCAGACATCGACACTGGACAGCCTCGGCTACGACCAGCGTTTCCGCCGCCTGTGGCGCTATTATCTGGATTACTGTCAGGTCGGTTTTGAACAAGGCCACATCAATGTGTATCAAATCACCCTGCAAAAACAAGCCCCCGAGGAGGTGTGCGCATGTTAAAACGTCTGCTACTTTGTCTGCTCCCCTTTAGCCTCACCGCTTGCAGTCACACGCCGGTCAGCCAATACGCCGAGCTGGAACCCAAGCTGGATCTGTTCGACTACTTTGCCGGAAACACCCAGGCCTGGGGACAATTCCAAAACCGCAGTGGCGAGCTGGTGCGGCGCTTTACCGTGGACATCACCGGCACCGTCTCCCAAACCAAAGACGGGCAACCCCAACTGACGCTTGACGAACGCTTTGTCTACGACGACGGTGAACGCCAAACCCGCATCTGGACCATTGTGGAAACCGCACCCAACCAATATCAGGGGCAAGCGGGTGATGTGGTGGGCATCGCCCAAGGCGAATCCGCCGGTCCGGCATTAAACTGGCGCTACACCCTAGACTTGCCCTATCAAGATGCCAGTATTCACGTCCAGTTTGATGACTGGATGTATCTGCAGGACAAACACACCCTCATCAATCGCGCGGAAGTCACCAAATGGGGCTTTAAAGTGGGCGAAGTGACGCTGTTTTTCCGCAAAGGAAGCGAGCAATGACACCGCGCTTCTCAACACTGGGAATCCTATCCCTCAGCGCCCTGATGGGGCTTTTGCCTGGCCTGGCGAAAAGCGCCGAATGGCAACCGGTGGGTGAAGCCACCGCCTATTGGGCCGGCCTCATTCCGGTGTACGACGCCCAGCTGGAAGCCTCGAGCGATGCCGCCCTGGACACACTTTTGTCGGACGACACCCCGTTGAGACTGCAGCTCTGCTATCGGGTGAAACTGACGCAATCCGAATTTATCCAGGCCGCCGAACAAGCCCTGCCGAAGTCCCTCAGCCCCGCGCACCAAAAAGCGGTGAACAGCCTGCACCAACGCTACCAAACCGTGCAACCCAACGACTGCTACCAACTGGTTTACGCGCCGCAAACCGGTGTCGAGCTGAGGCTCAATAACGTTGTACAATACCGCGACAAGACCCCCGGGTTCAAAGCGGTTTATTTCGGCATTTGGCTGGGTGACGCGCCTTTATCCGACAGCGTAAAAGCCGACCTGACCGAAAAACTGCCGCCATCCACCGACCAAACGAGAACCGAATCATGACGCCCCGCAACACCGCCGCCAAGACCGCATCGTCTGACGCCATCACCTTGGTTTGGTTGCAGCGCGAACTGCGGCTGCACCACAATCCGGCCTTGTCCAGTGCTCTGGAGCAGGCGGCGCAAACCGGTCAAGCGGTGATTGTGGCCTACTTTCACGACCCGGCACAGACCGTCGGCGACGCCAACAGCGTCTGGCTGGCACAGAGCCTGCAACAGCTCAAACACAGTCTGCAGGCACAAGGCGGCGACCTTTGGCAGGTGGCGGGCGACTTTCGCCAGGCCTGGTCAAAACTGCTGCAAGACTACCCGATTCAGCGGGTGCACTACACCCGGCAACTCGGCCAGCCGTTCAGCACACTGCAATCCTGGGCACATCAAATTTCTGCGGAACACGGCGTGGCAATGCACGCCTTCGACAGCGAAAACTGGCGGCCTTATGAGGCACTGCGCAATCAAACCGGCCAACCTTATAAGGTGTTCACTCCTTTTTATAAAGCCCTGATGCAGCAACTGGATCAAATCGAAACGCTGGACGACAGCCGCCCAGACGTCACCGCCAGCGCCCAAATTTCCTGCCCGCCCGCCTACGCCGACACGCCGGAACCCTTGAAACAACTCTGCGCCCAGCCTTGGGCTCAAAAAATTCTGCAACACTGGCGCATCGGCGAACACCAGGCCTGGCAAAAACTGGATAGGTTTGTCACCCAGCGCCTGAACGCCTACACCGATACCCGTGATTTCCCCGCGCAACCCGGCACCAGTGAACTGTCGCCTCACCTGCATTTTGGCGAGCTGCACAGCCGCGCGGTGCTTCAGGCGTTATGGCCACACGCGGCCGACACCCCAAAAGCCGCCGCACCTTGGCTGCGCCAATTGGCTTGGCGCGAATTCGCCCGCTCCATTCTGTGGCACTTTCCCGAATCGGAAACCCAGCCATTCCAACCGAAATTTCGTGGCTTTTACACCCCACTGGACACACAAAATGCGCGACAGCACGAAATCTACCAGGCCTGGTGTCGCGGTGAAACCGGCGTGCCCATTATTGACGCAGGCATGAAACAACTCTGGGAAACCGGCTGGATGCACAACCGAGTGCGAATGCTGGTGGCCTCTTGGCTCACCAAAAACGCCGACATCGACTGGCGCGCGGGCGAACACTGGTTTCGTCAAACACTGGTGGACGCCGACCCCGCCAATAATGTGATGGGCTGGCAATGGGTGGCTGGATGCGGCGTCGATGCCGCGCCCTATTACCGCTTATTTAATCCGGTGCTGCAAAGCGAAAAATTCGATGCGAACGGCGACTACTTAAAACGCTGGCTGCCAACATTGCAGGCCTGGCCGAAACACGCGATTCACGCACCCTGGCAAGCCGGAAAGGGCAAAGACGCCTCACCGCAAATCGGCCTGTTTGGCGAAGCGCCACCGCCGATTGTGGATCTCACGCTCAGTCGGCAACGCCATCTGGAAAGGGTGCAAGCGCTCAAAGCGCGTGCAACGCCCGACTGAACGCTGATTTAAAACGTCAAGATTGACCTTTGTATAACGTTTGTATAAGATAACACATTATGAATTCAACCGCACCCGAAGCCCATTTGGTTCCCATCCGTGAAGTGGCGAAAATCACCGGACTGAACCCCATTACCATCCGCGCCTGGGAAAGACGCTACGATCTGGTGGAACCGATTCGCACCGAATCCGGCCATCGTCTCTACACGCCCGAGCACATCGTTACCTTGCAAGAAGCGGTAAAACTGACGCAGCAGGGCATTCCCATCAGCCAGATTAAAGCCCTGCTGCCGGAGCCAAAGGTGGCTATTCCCGCACAAAACGACGACATTCGCCAGCCGCTGATTCAGCAAGTGGAAAAACAAGATTCGACGCAGCTCAACCAACTGCTGGAAAGTTTACTGGCCGATTTCCCCGACAGCTTCTGGATCGCCGCGTTACTGAAAACCGACTTTGCCCTGCGCGATGCCGCGACCACACAACGAAATTTCTGGGAAAGCCTTCTTTTACCCAGGCTTTACTCGCGGCTGTATCTCGCGCAACGCTCGCAAACCAGCCGCCGCCCTTTGATCTGGGTACAAGCACAAACACAGCGGGAAAGGGTGTTACAGATATTGGCGGCGCTGCAGATTAACTTGGGTGGCGGACGCGCCTTTATCACGTCGGAAACGCTGACGCCGGACGACAACGCTATGAAACAGTTGCAGGCCAACCACTGCAAAGGGCTGGCCGCGGCCAGTTTTGCGCCGGACTTTCACGCCCGAGCCTGGCAGAAATGGTCACAGGCACACCCCAGTTTTCAGTGTCACCTATTTGCCCACCCGGCACTGAAACCGCTGGACGAAAGCCACAGCTTGAGTGTGACGTTTTTCGATCAGGAATGAAGCCAACAAGCCGTGAGGATCAAGAGTCTTTTTGCGCTGACGCCAGTTGTTGTTCCAACTCGGCGATGCGTGTTTCCGCCGCTTCCAACGCTTGGCGCAGTTCGACGATTTCGGTGACATCTTTCTGAATGCCAATGTAATAGGTCACTTGGTCGCCTTCATCATAAAAGGGCGTGACGCTCAATTCGTTCCAGAAATGCGTGCCGTCTTTACGGTAATTTTTTAGAATGGTGCGCACCGGCGCGTTTTCATCAATCGCGCTGCGAATCTGTTTCACCGGCAACTGGTCGGTTGCTTCGCCCTGCAAAAAACGACAGTCCTGATAAAGAATTTCATCCGACTGGTAGCCCGTCAGCTTTTCAAACGCCGGGTTAACGTAAATCAACACCGTGTCACGATCTTCCTTCTCGGCAATCACAATTCCGTCTTGTGCATTTTCCACCAGTTGTAGCAGCGTTTCGTAACGCAGTTTTGCATCCTTCATTCTCATTCCGTCCTTGTCGCCAATGCGTAACAAAGTGCGCGTGATCGTCAAAAAGCAAGAAAAAGCACGTCTCTCCGCTTTTTCAAAAACGTCATTCTACCGAAAATCTTAACCGAGGTCACACACCCCGCCGCAAAATACCTTATTTCGCTTGACAAATGCCGCCAAACCCTTAGCCTTAATGGGGTCAAGGCGCATTGCGCGACATCGACGACTCAACGTTAACGGTTCAACTTCAGCGGCTCATAATCAGGAGATTTCATGAAAACGCCCAGCAAAACCACTCGCACACTCACTCAATTAACGGCACTGGTGTTCTGTGGCAGCCTGACCGCCACGACCATGGCAATGGATGTCAGCCCGTTTAAACCCGGTGACACCCTCACCGCCGAGCAGGCCAGCGAACTGCTGAAGCGCTACAAAGACCGCTTGGTACAGCCTTGGACGGTGCCGGACAAAGCCGACATTAATAAGGAACCCAACGCCGAGTCGATTCGTTACGGCATTCAAGTGCTCAACCAAACCAATGACACCATCGGACCGAAAGTGGCCAACCCGAACTTGCGCTATTCTGGCAACAGCCTTAATTGCACCAGTTGCCACATCTCCGGCCCCCAGGGCTTGCCGGGCACCATGCCGTATGGCATTCCGTTTGTGAATGTGATGAACGACTACCCGAATTTCCGCAAACGCAGCATGAGCATCGGTTCGCCAGAAGACCGTGTGGAAGGCTGCATGACGCGCAGCCAGGGCGCAGGCAAACCTTTGCCGAAAGACTCCAAAGAGATGAAAGGCATTATCGACTACTTTACCTGGCTGGCCAAAGGCACGCATCCCAACCAAGCGATGCAATACACTGGCTTACCGAATATCGACTTCCCAAGTCGCGCCGCCGATCCCAAAACCGGTAAAAACCTCTATGCCGAACACTGCATTGCCTGCCATCAAGCCAATGGACTGGGGTTAAAAGCCGCCAGCTACGACAAGGATGGCAACTACACCTTCCCACCACTGACCGGACCGGATTCGTTTAATAACGGCGCGGGCATGAGCCGCTTAATGACCGCCACCAAGTTTATTTACGCCAATATGCCGCTGGGCGCGACCCACAAATCGCCGGTGCTGAGCGTGGAAGAAGCTTATGACATCGCGGGTTACATCGAGTCGCTGCCCAGAAGCGAACACCCAGGGCGCGATAAAGACTTTCCAAACCCGAAATTCCGCCCGAAAGATTATCCGGTGCCCGCCTATTTTAACGGCGATCAAGCCGCACTGGAAAAAGCCAAATACGGGCCTTTTACCAGCGGAAAATAACCGACGTTCACTGCCCGCACCGGCGTCGCTGACGCCGGCACGGCGCATTACCCTGTCACAACAAATATCACAATATCACAACAACCTTTTAGCGGAAAATCACCATGCACACTTTTTTTCAAGGTCGCTTTTTCGGCCTGTTTGGACTATTTGGGCTAGTAGGGCTCACTTTTGGCTTATTGCTGAGCGGTTGCTCACAATCGGATACGCCGTCACCATCGACATCACACAGCACAACATCCGACGCGCCCTTGCCAGCCGTACCGAACTTTGCCGCCATTCCGGACGGAGAAGCACGCAAAAAAGCCTTTTTCGATTTTATGGCACCGTTGGTTCACCGCGCCAATGCCGAAGTGCTGACCCAGCGTCAGCGCCTGCAAAATCTGATGCAACAGGCCACACGCCAACCAAATGACCAGGCCTGGCTGAAAACGCTGGCGGCGCGTTACGGGCTGAAGCCTTTCAACCCCGAATCCACCGCCGACCGCAAGGCGCTGTTGCAACGCATCGACAAGGTGCCCACCGCGCTGGCGCTGGCGCAGTCGGCCAATGAAAGCGCCTGGGGCACCTCACGCTTTGCCCGCGAAGGCCACAATTATTTCGGCCAGTGGTGTTACACGCCCGGCTGCGGCCTCGTGCCCAGCCAGCGTGCCCAAGGCGAGATCCAAGAAGTGAAACGCTTTAAACACCCTTACGACTCGGTCGTCAGCTACATTCACAACCTCAACACCCATAACACCTATGCCAAATTGCGCGACATCCGCGCCCAGGCACGCGCCGACGGCCAATCGCTCACCGGGCTGGAAATGGCCAATGGGCTGGTAAACTATTCCGCCCGCAAAGAAGAATATGTCAAGGCATTGCAGAGCATGATTCGTTATAATAAGCTCACGCAATTCAATGAAAATCATTAAAAGGAAGACTTATGCCACTACTCGACAGCTTTACTGTGGATCACAAAATCATGAAAGCCCCGGCGGTGCGCGTGGCCAAGACCATGCAAACCCCGGGCGGCGACACCATTACGGTGTTTGATCTGCGCTTCAATAAACCCAATGAAGACATGATGGGCGAAAAAGGCATTCATACCCTGGAACATCTGTTTGCGGGTTTCATTCGCGCCCACCTCAATGCCGACGATGTGGAAATCATTGACGTCTCGCCCATGGGCTGCCGCACCGGTTTTTATATGAGCCTGATCGGCACGCCGGAAGAGCAGCGCGTGGCCGATGCTTGGCTAAAAGCCATGCAGGACGTATTGCAAGTGGCGAAAATGGAAGACATTCCCGAGCTGAACGAGTACCAGTGCGGCACCTATAAAATGCACTCGCTGGACGAAGCCAAGGCGATTGCCCAAAATATTATCGACCACGGCATCGGTGTCAACAAAAACGAAGACTTGGCAATGGATGCTGAAACGCTGCGCCAACTTGGCAATGACGTTTAAATGACGTTTAAAAGAGGTGAATCGGAATGAAAGTCGCGATTATCGGGGCGATGGAAGAAGAAATCGCCCTGCTGCGTAACCAGATTGAAAACCGCACCACCGAAACGCACGGCGGCTTTGAATATTATCTCGGGCAGATTAACGGACTGGAAGTGGTGCTGTTGCGCTCCGGCATCGGCAAGGTGAATGCCGCCATTGGCACCGCCTTGCTGATTAAACTCTACGAACCGGATTGTGTCATCAACACCGGTTCGGCGGGCGGGTTTCACCCAGACCTGGAAGTGGGCGACATCGTCATCAGCGCCGCGGTCACCCATCATGATGTGGACGTCACCCCTTTCGGCTACGTCAAGGGTCAGGTGCCGGGGCACCCGGAAAACTACACCGCCGACCCAGGCCTGGTGGAAATCGCCATTCACAGCATTGAAGCTTTGCAGGAAGTCAGTCACATGCACGGATTGATCGCCACCGGCGACCGTTTTATGCACCTGCCGGAAGACGTGGAAACCACCCGCAGTCATTTTCCAGAGATGTTGGCCTGCGAAATGGAAGCGGCCGCCGTGGCGCAAACCTGCCATGCGTTTGAGGTGCCGTTTGTGATTATCCGTTCGCTGTCGGACATTGCCGGTAAAGAAAATGCGGTGACCTTTGAACAGTATCTCGACAAGGCCGCGACCCATTCGGCCAGGCTGATTCTGGAGATGCTCAAAGAATTGAAGTCGTAACCGTTCGGCTCGCCAGACGAGCCGATTATCGCAGTAACGCCTCAAAGCGCTCCGTAGCCATCGGCAAGCTCCAGTAAGGGCCTTGGCCGAAGTGACAGCCCCAGTCGCGCAGCGCGCTCACTTCCGACTCCTCACTCAAGCCGGTGGCCATCACACAGGCATCCAGCCCTTGCGCCATCTGAATCAACGCCTGAATCCACTTTTGCCCTTCGGGCGTGACCATGTGACGTTTCAGCCAGACCTGGTCAAATTTCATTTCCTGCACATTCAGACCGGACAGGCTCGCTAACTGCAACGGACTGGCCCCCAGACCGGTCAACGTTAACTGAAATCCGGCCTCAGACAAGGCTTGCAGCCTCGCGATCCAATGCGGCTCCACCTGTTCTAGGTGCGCCAGCGCAAAGGCCAGTTGCAGTTGATTGGGGGCAATATCAAATCGGTGCAGACGCTGACGCATTTTGGCCAATAAATCGTCCTGCTGCCACAGGCTTTCGAACACCGGCACCGTCACCATCAACTCGGCATCCCAAGCCGACCACTGTTTCACATAATAACAAGCGGTGTCCAGCAGCCAGTTGCCGATCGACATTTCCTGACCACTGCTGCGCAGCAGCCCTTGCCACTCTTCATACGGCGGGTGCAGAACGGGCGACGAGGTGGCATTCGTCGCATCTTCCCGCTTTTTCACCGCTTCGGCATGCGTCCAATGCAGGCATACGGAACCGCCAACAACCCGGTTCTGCTTTAAATCCACCTGCGGCTCCACCACGGTGAAAAAACGATTGTGGCGCAATGCCTCACGAAACGCCTGCTGCCAATCCTGCGACTTCTCTGGCGCTTTCGACTGAACGTCCTGATAAAAACAAAAGGTGCGCTTGCCTCTTGATTTCGACAAGTACAGCGCCTCATCCGCCTGCTCGATCAGCTCAGATGCCAGCTTAGAGTCCTGCGGAAACTGAGCAATACCAATGCTGCTGGAAGTGCGCACTTCCTGACCGTCAAACCAGTAAGGACGCGCCACCTCGTCCACAATGCGCTGGCAGACGGATTCAATTTCCGCTGTGGCCACCCGCTCCGGCAGCAAAATTACAAACTCATCGCCCCCTAGGCGACAAACCACATCCTGCTGGCGCACCACCGCCAGCAATCGCGCACTGACGTAACGCAACAAGTCATCGCCAATGTGATGGCCTAGGGTGTCATTAACGCTTTTAAACCCGTCCAGATCCAGAAACAGTAATGAAAAGTCCGTCTGCGCCTCAGTGGCCGACTGAACCAGGTCGTCCAGCAACTCGTGAAAATAGCCGCGATTGGGCAAATGCGTCAGAGAATCGAAATTGGCTTTGTAATACAACTCCGCCGTGCGCTGCTGCACTTCCGACTCAATCAGATAGGCCACATCCGGCGTATCGGTAAACCGTGTTTGCAACTCGCCTAAAAGGCGCTGCAGTCCGGCCTGTTTCATGGTATCGTCCAATGCGGATGCGGTGGCGTCTGTCACCACGGATGACATCGACGACGATGACCAGTCACGTTTTCGTCCGGGTTTTGCCTTGCGTGCGGTAGGATGCGTTAACTGCGTCATAATCACTTACCCTTTTCGATCAGCTCGATCATTGCTTGCTCTGTGTCAGTTTGACCTGGGTCGGCTTGACCCTCGTCAGCTTGACCCAAATCAATTTTGCCTCGTTTGCAGACGATCAAGCAAGGGCAGTGCCAATTTCTACGAAGCCTTTTGTCAATGGGTTTACCGCCATTCAATTGACTGAACCACTGATTTAACCCCGCCGTTTTAAGACCCCAACAAAACCAATCGCAAACGAAAAGGGCGAAAATTGCCGCCAGCCTCCCGCCCTATCGCTCACCCCTTTTCATTAAGCCTCATTACTCAGATGACGCCGAAAAACAGACACCCGATCCCGATGTGTCAACTTTCTGATAAAGCGCCATTGTGAGCAGGCCAAACATCTGTCGAAACGCCGTCAAAACCCTAAAAAAATACAGGAAATACTAAAAACTTATTGTTTATTTTCAATCAGTTATAAATCACATCTCTCGCATGGCACAGTGACTGCTTTGTACTAGGCAACCGATTTAGAACCGTCGCTGACCGCGACGCCATTTCAACGCAAAAACCGAAATCCATTTGGACAAACAGGAGATTGTTGCCATGATGATGAACGAAATGATGCAAGACACCACGACCGAAGCCACCGCCGCACAGGCCGGTCAACCCAAAGCACCGATTTTAAAAGACTACCAACAAGACAGTCAGTTTGAAGCCGAGCTGGTCACCAACCCAATGAAAACCGTCATGCTGCTATTACAAGGCGTAGTGGATAAGGGCAATCTGGCCAAAGTGTGTCACCAAAGCCAAGCGCTGGTGGAAAAAGGCTTCCACCTTGGACGCATGACCACCATTCTGGACGCCTTGCGCGACCGCTTAAACCTAGCGGAAAACTCGCCGATGGCGTTTGATCTGGAAGAGCTGTACAACTACGCCGATAAAGCCATTCAGGAAGCCGTGTTTGAAAAAGACACTTTTTATCTGGACAGCGCCATTGAAATTCTGACCGAAGTGCGCGACGCCTGGCAGGAAGCCATCACGCAAACCGACCAACCGAACGCTTAAAAAGCCCCTCCCGTGTTTCAGCCGAATGTCCCCTTCAACATTCGGCTTTGCTGTGTTTTAGTCTCCTCCCCTCCACTTTCCACTCGAACGCCATGATTATGACCGACTGAAGACGCAATGCACCCAACGCCCGAAAGGTTCCGTCGAGCAAGATGGCTTTTAAACCGATTCAAAAACTACAGGTGCATCGAACCCTGGAAACCGGTGAGCAGGTTGCCGTCGGTGTGTTGGCACAAAATCGTCAAGGCGTGTTTTTTCAATATGATGCGGCCTATTTAAGTGAATTCGGCCACCTTTCGCCCTTTAGTTTAAACGAAACACTTGATCTTCAGCCTGCGCCTAAAACACCTCACGGTGGACTGCATGGTGTCTTTGCCGATTGCTTGCCAGACGGTTGGGGTTTGCTGTTGCAGGATCGATTATTTCGTCAGCAGGGGACTGCACCCTCTCAAGTGACGCAGATGGATCGTTTGGCACTGGTCGGGTCGCGCGCGCTCGGCGCATTAAGCTTTGAACCACAATCCGACTGGATTTCTGAGCAGGTCGGTGAGACAGACTTAGCGACCTTGGGCATGCAAGCACAAGCTCTTTTTGATGGGCAAACCGATGAATTTTTAATGGCGTTATATGCGTCGGCAAGCCGTCCAGGCTGGTCTGGTTTTTCTGTTCCCAGTATTCCGAAATGCCGTCTTCGCCTTTTCTAACCGCCCATTCGTTCAGCTGTTCGCGCTCCTCGACATAGTCGAAAAACGGCACACCCATCCCACAAGAGGTTTGCACTAACCCGAAAATTTCATAAATTTGCGCCAAAATCGCGCAGGAAATTGTTTTCACAAGGAAATTTTCGAAGAAGTGTCGACTCCACGATTACGACCGACTGAGAAAATATGGCTTGTGGAATCAAGGGGCAAGCGAGATGGTGCCTAATTTATGAATTTTTCGGGCTAAATCAATGAATCTGACGTGCACCGGGAAGGGGGTGAAAGAGGCGATACAATCATTCCATTGCGGGTCTTGGCGATGCACCACTTTCGCCGTGCCTTATAAACGCAAAATCAAAGGCGCACCTTCAAACGTGCAAAACATCAGTGTCATACGCGGCTGTTGTTGCACATGGGCGGCGGTTTCATTACCGCTGCCGGTGACATTTAACCAAGCCACTTGATTTGCCGAAAGCACGCGCAACGAATCCATCCCCTTGGGCGACACATTCACGGGACTGTCTTGGGTGGCGGTGCCGACAAAATAGATTTTTTGCTGTTGGATAAAATCTGTCAGTTTGTCGTTTAACGCTTCAAGTTTCTGACCCATCGTGTTTTCCTTGTCCGTATCAAACGGATTAAACGGGTTAAACCCTAATATATTTGTGTCACCAACATCATACCGCAACAGTTCAATCGGTGTTACATCCTGAACGTTACACCCTAAACGCGAAAGTCAACACGATGCAAGTTCGACCCGGTGCGAATACAAGGGAGTTAAAATCGAATCCCAATATGTGTAAATCGATCCCCGCTCTTTTAACCCGACGAGTTCACACAGTTGCACCGACCTTGCGAAGCACAAATTCATGAAATCGTCGGGTTAATGTGTTTATAATAATTTTTAAGCTCGAAAAAATTCATAAATTATCAGAAACATAAATTATCAGAAAGTAGGCATCTTCTTTCTTGCCGTTTAATTCCTCAAACCCTATTGTCAGTCGCTCATCCTCGTAGAGTCGACGCTTATTCGAAATTTTTTGTGAAAACAATGCCCTGTTCGGCCTTGGTACCCATTTATGAATCGAAAAACCGAAGGTAATTTTTCGAGCCAACGACTCAAAAAGGCTCTACTATGAAGGCTCTTACTCAAATTCGCGTACTGCTAATGCTCGCCCTGTCCTTTTTTTGTTCGCTTGCAACGGCAACAACAGTCATAACACAGACAGCGATCAGACAAAACTCTATGTGCTGGAAGCCAACGAGGCGGAATTGAACACGGCTCCTGGGACCAATACCTATCAATTAAAAACCGCGCAGCATCAAGACCCGATGGTTTGGTTTCATGACCGCCCCGGACGCGATACCGGCACGGAAAACCTATTGCGCTTCACCCAGCAGACCTGGCCAAAATACTTCAAACCCTATCCGCCGAATATCGGTCTGGCGTATCGTGATGCCAATGGCGACTGGTTTATTGCCCCGGCCAAGGTGTTATCTTTGGAAGCGAATGCGCTTTCCACACAGCTGACTTGGACATTACAAACCGACAGTTTGCTGGAAAGCGGCGTACTGCAACAAGCGATTCTCTATTTGGACAATGAAGGCGGCTTGCTGAAAGCCGACCAGAGTCACACCTTTCTTCAAGCCGCCGCCCGTGGTCAGCTGCAAAGCACGGCTAACGGTTACCGCCTGACCCTTTCCTACCCGCTGGATGAGATACTGATGTTGCCCGTCACCCCAAACAACGATTTCAGCGTCATCACCACCGACTTTTGGGTGGATGACATCTGGCCAAAAAACTTTC
Source organism: Hydrogenovibrio sp. (assembly GCF_049975065.1). Taxonomy (GTDB): domain Bacteria; phylum Pseudomonadota; class Gammaproteobacteria; order Thiomicrospirales; family Thiomicrospiraceae; genus Hydrogenovibrio. The sequence continues at coordinate 17,069 of NZ_JBNGDN010000002.1, read as the reverse complement.
AAACCACCCCCCTAATGCGTCTGTGACGCTGCAAACGGATGACAATCGCCTGCACACCCTTCTGGTCACACTCTCAAGCCCGCAATGGGACGCTGATCGCCAAACACTGACCTATGGTGCAGAGATTCTACGCGGCAATGTGCCTGAAACGGCTGGCACGGCACTGGTGTACATTGACACCTATTTTGACGACGACAGACGGAACTCTAGAACCTACAAAGTGCTTGTCAATCGTGAAGCGCAATATGCTATCTGGCTGGCGGATCGGGAATCCCCTATTGGATGGCAAGACGCTGGTTTTCAGGGTTCAAAGGTCGAATGTCTGGATTACATTGACGACGTCTGGACGGATATGCGCCCACTTTCTCTGCGCAAAAAAATGGACGAAATGGAGCGCAACAGCGGCTCGGATTGGTAAACGGCTCGATCTATGATTTCACAGGTGAACCGCCGCACGCATCGTGACAAATCACTTCACTTAAAACGATTAATTAATTGATTTAAAAGAGTTCATGACGCTATAAAAACACGGCAAAATCTGGCCAAAAACCCCTAGCACTCTCTTGACTTGAGTGCTAACAACAGTGTAGTATGAAGGTATTAAACCTTAACCCAATTTCGATTAGGAGAAAGTGCATGACTCATGATGTAATCCGGTTTGCGAACAATCTGACTCCTGGCCAAAACTTGGAGACCTACCTCCGCACCGTTCAAGCCCTGCCGCAACTGACGGCGGAAGACGAAATGTCGCTGGCGGAAAAACTGTATTACCAACAGGACTTGGAAGCGGCTCGCCAATTAATCCTATCGTCTCTGCGTTATGTGGTGCCGATTGCGCGCTCTTATAAAGGCTACGGCTTGCCATTGGGCGACCTGATTCAGGAAGGCAATATCGGCCTGATGAAAGCGGTGAAACGCTTTAACCCGGCGGAGAATGTGCGTTTGATGACCTTTGCGGTGCATTGGGTGCGCGCGGAAATCAACGAATACGTTATCCGAAACTGGCGCATTGTCAAAACTGCCACCACTAAAGCCCAGCGCAAACTGTTCTTCAAGCTGCGCAGCACCAAAAAAACGCTGGAATGGTTTGGCGACAAGGATGCCGATGCGGTCGCAAAAGAACTGGGCGTGACCCGTAAGGACGTACTGGAAATGGAGTCCCGTCTTTACGGACAGGATATGTCAGTCGATTTGCCAACGGATGACGAAGAAAACGGCCAGCGAAACAACACGCCCCTGCTGGTCAGCCGCGAATTGGATCCGGAAACGCAATTGGTCAACGAATCTCAGGCCGATTATGACCTGAACCAAATGCAACAGGCACTGAAAGCACTGGACGACCGCAGCCGCGACATTCTGCAACTGCGCTGGTTGACCGAAAGCAAAACCGGCCTGAAAGAGTTGTCGGAAAAGTATGGCGTGTCGATGGAGCGCATCCGCCAAATTGAACAGCAGGCCATTCAAAAGCTGCGCGCCAATATGGTGTTGGCTTAATCGCTTAAACAACCTCTTCTGACACTCGGCGTCAAAACCGAGTTCACACACTAAAACGGCGCTGTTCAGCGCCGTTTTTTATAAGATGGATCAGTCGACTAGTTGCGCTAAAGCGGCGTTTCCGAAATCACCATTCGCAGCACATGCTCGGTTTTGGGCGCAATGGTCACGGCGTTGTCCAGTACATTGCCCGCCTCCACGCACAGCATTTCCGGCCAGGCCTGGTCATTCATGTCGGCAAAGCCTTTGACAATCTCCGCGCCGGGGTTCCACACCACCGAGGACTGCGCCGATTCTTTTTCGATGCAAAGACAACGCCCCAACCCCGAATCGTTGATTTTCACCAGGCCTGGCTGATTTAAGAAAACCGAATCAATCGGCGGCTGAATCGCCAGCGACTCGGTTTGCGTCACAGGCTCAGCGTGGGTTAATTTATCGTGACGTTCGCTGCCTTGCAATCCATCCACCCACACATCCGGCGCATTCGATACTGAAAAATAGCTGTGAAATGCCTCGGTGATTTCAAACGGCTTGTCCGTTGGGTTCAACGTGGCCAAGGCCAGCGTCAAGGTCTCGCCCACCGTGACCGTTAAACGCAGTTCAAACACCTGCGGCCAGAGCGATAAGGTTTCAAAAGAAGTGGCAAATCGTAATTCGATCCGTGTTTCGGCAGGCGACAGCGCCGTCACCGATACCAGATCCCACACTTTATTGCGCACAAAACCGTGCGCCGGAAGCCCGTCTTTTTCGGCCGCACCAAACCAAGGCCAGCAAACCGGAATGCCGCCACGGACGGGTTTTTTGCCATGATACACCGCCGTGTCCGATACCCAAAGCCAGTCCTGCTGAGACGTTCCTTCGCCAAGAGGTGTAAAGCTGAGGACGCTGCCGCCATGTGTGGTCAACACCGCTTTAGCGGCCGTATTGACCACTTCGACCATGACTAACTGATCCTGTTGATAAAAACGCACGCCGTCAACGGCAAAATCGGTTTGCAGGGTTTCAAGGGTTTGCATAAAAGACTCCTAGCGACTTTAACCCAAACCCATCTTATGGACTTATAGAACTTGGGGTAAAATCAGGTTAACGATATTCGGTCAAGGTTTGCTCTAACAATTGCGGCGGGTAATCTCCGGTGACATAAGCTTGCCCAATCGCCTTCAACAACACCAAACGGATTTTACCGGCCTGAACTTTTTTATCCCCAGCCATCAATTGTAAAAAACGTTCATTGGGCATGTCATCGGTGGACGGCGGCAACACCGGCAAACGCGCCGCCGTTAAAATCGCCGCAGCACGATCCTGATCGGCCTGGGTCAAATCCCCCATCAACTTGGACAGGTAAATCGCCTGCATCATCCCGGCACTGACCCCCTCTCCGTGCAACCAGACGCCATAGCCCATTCCGGCTTCAATGGCATGGCCAAAGGTGTGCCCCAAATTAAACAAAGCGCGCAATCCGGCTTCTTTTTCATCCTTGGCGACAATGTCCGCTTTGTTCTGACAGGAGCGTTCAATGGCTTCCGCCAATACTTCCGCTTTGCGGTCCAGCAGGCCTGGCAAATTTTGTTCCAGCCATTCAAAGAACGGATAATCGACAATCAGGCCGTATTTGATAACTTCCGCCAGGCCGGCCGACAATTCGCGGTCTTCCAAGGTGTTCAAGGTATCGGTGTCGATGACCACACACTCCGGCTGATGAAACGCGCCGAGCATGTTTTTGCCCTGCGGATGATTCACGCCGGTTTTGCCGCCTACCGACGAATCTACCTGAGACAACAAGGTGGTCGGCATTTGAATAAAGTTCACCCCGCGCTGATAAGCCGCGGCGGCAAACCCGGTCATATCGCCAATGACCCCGCCGCCCAAGGCGACAAAAGTGCATTTGCGGTCGAAATGGTGCTCAATGGCCACATCGAAAATACGGTTCAGAATCTCAAGGTTTTTATACTGTTCGCCGTCCGGCAATACCACCGTCTGCACCTCGTAATCGGAAAAGGTCTGTTTGACCCGCTCCAGATACAGTGGTGCCACCGTAGTATTGGAAACTATCAGCACTTGCGTACCGGTGACATAGGGCTGGATCAATTCGGCTCGGTCAATCAAGCCTTGACCAATAAAGATGGGGTAGCTGCGCTCCCCTAGCTCAACTGTGAGTGTTTTCAAATTAAATAACCTGTTTTTCCTGAAGTTGATCAACAATCATGCGAACCACCCGATGCACCGGAATCTGCTCGGTTTCAATCACCAAATCCGCAACGTCTTCATATAAAGGGCCACGCTGTTCAATGATGGTTTGCAACACCTGCTTCGGGTCTTCGGTTTGCAACAAAGGACGATTGCGGTCGTGACGGGTGCGTTGCACCAGAGCATCCAGCGACGACTTCAGGTACACCACAAACCCGCGCGAACGCAAACATTGACGATTTTCCGGCAACAGCACCGCACCGCCGCCGGTGGCCACCACCGTCTCGGTGCGTTGCGTGAGTTCATCAATCACCGCCGCTTCGCGTGCACGAAACCCCGCCTCGCCCTCTATGTCGAAGATCATCGGAATGGTCGCGCCGGTTTTCGCCTCGATCTCATGGTCGCTGTCCACAAAATCGTATCGCAACCGTTCGGCCAGAAAACGACCCACGGTTGACTTTCCGGCACCCATTGGCCCCACTAAAAAAATACTTTCATTATGCATGCGCCTATTGTAGCCTAATCCCAACAAAATTAGGTAAACTCTGATAAAATGTTCGCACTCAGAATTCGTCTTTTTTCGACAAAAACCTACGCTCAGAACACCATTCTCAGAACCCAGAACCGTTAAAGGAAATCGCCATGGCTGGAACGCTTTTTATTATTTCCGCACCCTCCGGTGCCGGTAAAACCTCATTAGTCACCAAGCTGATTGACCGTGACAGCCGTATCCAGGCTTCCGTTTCCAGCACCACCCGCCCGAAACGCGACGGCGAAGAAGATGGCGTCAACTACCATTTTCTATCGGTCGAAGCCTTTGAGCAGAAAATTGAAAACGGCGATTTTCTGGAGCACGCCAACGTCTTTGATAACTTTTACGGCACCTCGAAAAGCGATGTCGAAACCCTGCTCGCCACCGAAAAAGACGTCATTCTGGAAATCGACTGGCAAGGCGCGCAACAGGTTCGCACCCTCATGCCGGATGCCATCAGTATTTTTATTCTACCGCCCAGCCTAAAAGAGCTGGAGCGCCGCCTGAAAGGTCGCGGCACCGACAGTGAAGCGGTGATTCAACAGCGCACGCAAGAAGCCATTTCGGAAATGCAGCACTACAAAGAGTTTGACTACCTTGTCATCAACAATAACTTTGACATCGCTCTCAACGAACTGCACAGTATCTTCTTGGCGAACCGTCAGAGTCTGGCGCGCCAATACGCCGAACACGCCACGATGATTAACGAAATGACACAAGTCAACGCCTGACGCCATCCAAGTCCACTGGCTCCCGAACAAACCATATGATTTAACACTAAGGAAACACACCATGCCCGGTTTTGAACTTTTTGATGATACCGAAAAACAACAGATTGACGACGTTATGGACAAGGGGTTTACCTTTCGCTATAACTTCGATGGCATGCGCAGCGATGTCTGGAAAGCGCGCGAACTGGAAGGCCTGATTCGCAACACCTTAAACGTCAAACACGTCCACTTGGTCTCCAGCGGTACGGCGGCGCTTTCTACCGCGCTGGCCTCTGCGGGAATCGGTGCCGGTGATGAAGTCATCGTGCCGCCCTTCACGTTTGTGGCTTCGGTGGAAGCGATTGTGCTGGCGGGCGCCATCCCGATATTTGCGGAAATCGACGAAACCCTAACCTTATCCCCCGAAGGCATCGAAGCCGTCATCACGCCGAAAACCAAAGCGGTCAACTTTGTACACATGTGCGGTTCCATGGGGCATATGGACGAAATCAAAGCCGTTTGCGACAAGCACGGTCTGATTCTGTTGGAAGACGCCTGTCAAGCCACCGGCGGCACCTATAAAGGTCAAGCCTTGGGCACCCTAGGCCAAGTCGGCACCTTCTCGTTTGATTCGGTGAAAACCATTTCCTGCGGCGAGGGCGGCGCGGTGCTGACCAATGACGACACCATCTACAAGCACGCCCACCAATACTCCGACCACGGCCACGATCACATCGGCTCGGATCGCGGCGCGGAAAGCCACCCGATTATGGGCACCAACTACCGCATATCGGAAATGAACGCGGCCGTGGGTGTGGCGCAATGGCAGAAGTTGGATCGTATTCTCGACATTCAGCGTAAAAACAAACACGCCTTAAAAAAGGCTTTATCACAATACGATGAGGTCTCCTTCCGGGTGATCCCAGACGAAGCCGGTGACAATGCAGGCTTTTTAAGTCTTATTTTGCCCACGGAAGCGCGTACCCGCGAGGTGGTCAAAGCGTTGGGCGACGCCGGTGTACCGGGCGTGTTTTACTGGTATGCCAATAACTGGCATTACTTCAAAAACTGGGATCACATCCACAACATGACGGGGCCGGCCAAGCTGCCCATCGAGCTGATTGCCGACCGTCCTGATTACACCCAGGTCTCGACCCCGAAATCCGACGACATTATGAGCCGGACACTTTCCATGCTCATTAATCTGTCCTGGTCAGACGCCGACATCCAAATGCGCATTGATGCGTTTGCCAAAGTCTTTAAATAAGTCTCAGTACCTCTTTTAAACACGAATTACCAACAGGAATGACCCAATGAAACATCGCAACTTTAAAACCGTGCCCAGAATGATTTTCGGACGCGGTTCTTTCGACCAACTGGATGACGTTTTAATGGAAGAACGCCAAAATGCCGACGATTATGTGGTGTTTCTGGTAGACGAAGTCCATCAAGACAAGCCGCTTAAAGATCGCATACCCAATCAGGCGCACGATCTGGTCATCTGGCTGGACGTCACCGACGAACCGAAAACCACCTATGTCGATGCCTTGACCGAACAGGTTCAGGCCTTCGGTAAGGGTAAAGATCCGGTCAGCGTTGTCGGGATCGGCGGCGGGTCTTCCATGGACATCGCCAAAGCGGTTTCATTGTTATTAACCAATCCGGGCGGTGCGGTGAAATACCAGGGCTGGGATCTAATCCAAAACCCGGCGATTCACCATGTCGGCATTCCCACCATTTCCGGTACCGGTGCCGAAGCATCGCGCACCACGGTGTTGACCGGGCCTGACAAAAAGCTGGGCATGAACTCCGACTACACCGTCTTTGACCAAATCATCATGGATCCGGATCTGGTCGCCGGCGTACCGAAAGACCAGTGGTTCTATACCGGCATGGATTGCTACATCCACAATGTCGAGGCGTTGAACGGTACTTACATCAATGAATTCGCCCGTGCCTTCGGTGAAAAATCGTCCGACCTGTGCGATGAAGTCTTCCTAAACGACCACCCGGAAGCCGATGAAAAACTGATGATGGCGTCCTACATGGGTGGCCAATCCATTGCCTACAGCCAAGTCGGTGCTTGTCACGCCCTATCTTACGGCCTGTCGTACGTATTGGGTTACCACCACGGCATCGGCAACTGCATTGTCTTTAACGTTCTGGACGATTTCTATCCGGAAGGCGTAACAAAATTCCGCCAGATGATGGATAAGCACAACATCCATTTGCCAACCGGTATTTGCCAGGATCTCTCCGAGGAACAAATGGACAAAATGATTCAAGTGGCTTCCGGCTTGGCGCCCCTTTGGGACAATGTCTATGGCCCGAACTGGAAAGAAAAGGTCACACCGGAGCTGTTGCGTTCTCTTTACCTGAAAATGTAATCCCCTGTTACAGGCTATCTCTGATCCGTTGCCGCCGTAACGGATCGATTCAAGGACACCAATTCTCTATGAAAACCTATGTTTTTATTCCGGCGCGTTACGGCTCCTCCCGCCTGCCCGGCAAACCATTGAAACCCATTAACGGCCGGCCGATGATTCAACACGTTTTCGAACGCATATCAAAAGCACAAGGGATTGAGGCGGTGTACGTCGCCACCGATGACGAACGCATCAAGGACGTGGTGGAAGCCTTCGGTGGCCAGGTTGTTATGACCCCGCCGGAAGCCGAATCCGGCACTGACCGTATCGCTCAAGCCGCTAACGCCATTGGTTTAAACGATAACGATTTAATCGTCAATGTTCAAGGCGACCAACCGCTGGTGCATCAAGGTTCGATTGAAGCGGTCATCGCCCCGTTTAAAGCCGACGACTATGACGGTTCGTTTGAAATGAGCACCCTGTCGTTCAAGATTGTCAACGAGGCCGAAATCACCAGCCCGAAGGACGTCAAACTCGTTACCGACGTCAATGATTTTGCATTGTATTTTTCACGCGCCACCATCCCGCATGGCCGCGACTACTGGGATCACGACTCCTTCAAACACCTGGGCGTGTACGCCTACACCAAACGGTTTGTCGATACCTTTAACGCTTTACCGATGGGGCGTTTAGAAGACATCGAAAAGTTGGAGCAGTTACGCGCACTGGAATTCGGTCATAAAATCAAAGTGGTTGAAAGCCAATGGGATTCGCCCGAAGTGGACTTGCCAGGCGATATCGAAATCATGGAAGCCTTACTCAGTGCGGGTCACTGATTCCACCAGGCCTGGTGAAACCTCTCAAACGGTATTTTAAGGCGATGCTGTACGCGCTACTGATCCGACTTTTCAGCCCTGTCATTTTCCTGATAACGCTTCTGGAAGCCACCCGCCGCCAAGGCGGCTGGCGCTTTCTAGCAGAACGCTTTGGTGGCTATCGAACCGCGCCAACAAGCGCCGATCCCACTTGGATTCACTGCGCCTCGGTCGGCGAAGTCAAAGCCGCCGAGGCCCTGATAAACGCGCTTATTTTGCAAGAAACGCCATTGCTCATCACCACCAACACCCCAACCGGGGCCAAACTGGTGACCGAACTCTTCCGGCAAAAGGTGATGCACAGCTACCTGCCACTGGACTACCCGTCTGCCATACGCCGTTTTCTCAAACACCACCACCCCCACGAATTATGGGTACTGGAAACCGAAATCTGGCCCAACCTCTATCGCTTGACCCACCAACAGGGTGTGCCGATCCAACTGATTAACGCACGCCTTTCAATCAAAACACTCAAAAGCCCTGCTTGGGTGAAACGGCTTTACCGTCAAACCTTGCGCTACGTCAGCCACATTTATGCCCGCAACCCAAGTGAAGCCAATCGGTTTCGCCAGCTGGGGGCGGACGACGATACACTCCAAGTGCTCGGCAACCTGAAGTACGCCGGACTCACCCCGCAACCCGACTACCCCAACCCGCTGAAATGGCCGAACCCCGATTCAAGCGGACAGACGTCTGAATACGTTTTAGCCGCCAGCACCCATGCCGAAGAAGAAGCCGCACTGGTCGAACTCTGGCAAGGCTTAAACCGCCCCGAACGACTGGTGCTGGTGCCGCGTCATCCTAAACGACGCCAGCGCATTCTCAAACGACTGGTAGCCGTTCGCGAACAACTGGCGGTGCTCAGTCTTAACGAACCCATCACACCCCAAACCCACTATTTTCTCTACGACCGTATCGGCGGCCTCATGCCGTTGTATCAGCATGCAAAACTGGTCATTATGGGCGGTGCTTTCGTTGCAAAAGGCGGGCATAACCTTCTGGAACCGGCGGCAATGAAAGCCTGCATTGTTACCGGACCGGACATGTCCGATTTCGAAGAAGAAACCCAGCAGTTAATAGAGCGCCACGGCGTCTTACAATGCCGCCACCTAACCGAGCTGCAACAGCAACTGCCCCGTTTGCTCGACCACCCCGAAGAGCGCCAAGCCATGGGGCAGGCCGCCTACCAGCTGGTGGTCGAAAAATCGCACCTGCTTGATGACTATCTAGCCGCCCTGGGAAACAACACCCGCCAATAACCTCCGACGATTCATTTTGCTTTAATCAATCGTTGCAATCTCTCCAATCGTTTTAAAAAAATTAGTTGTTGAATAGACCGCCCGATATTCGGTAAAATAATAGTTTACTGAAAATTATAGGAAGAACCGCCAATGGCACGCGTCACTGTAGAAGATTGTTTAGACCAAGTTGAGAACCGTTTTGAGCTGGTGATTCTGGCCGCCAAACGCGCACGCCAGCTATCGAATGGTGCCGAAGCCACACTGGAATGGGAAAAAGACAAACCCACCGTCATGGCACTGCGCGAACTGGCCGACAACACCATTAACAAAGAAGTCGTGATGTCCGACCCGGACACGCCGCCTTACTTCACCTGATCGCCCGCCTGACCTCAGCCAAGGAGACCTTTCCGACGTTTATGCCCACCCCAACATCCATTGACGGCCTGATCGAAAAAGCGTCGGTATATCTCAAAAAAAAACACCTCAAACAACTGCGCGCCGCCTTTGAGTTTGGTGCAGAGGCACATCAAGGGCAAAGCCGAAAAAGCGGCGGCGACTACATCTGGCACCCGGTCGCGGTCGCCGAAATTCTAGCGGAAATCCAACTCGACCACGAAAGTCTGATCGCCGCCATCCTGCACGATGTCATCGAAGACACCCCTTTCTCCAAGCAAGACATCATCGACCGCTTCGGTGAAAATGTCGCCGAAATCGTGGATGGCGTTACCAAACTCGGTAAACTGGAATACGACAACCCCCAAGAAGCGCAAGCCGAAAGCTTCCGCAAAATGGTACTGGCCATGGCGCGCGACATTCGCGTCATCCTCATCAAACTGGCCGATCGCCTGCACAATATGCGCACTTTAGGCGTCATGCGCCCCGAAAAACAGCGCCGAATCGCCCGCGAAACGCTGGAAATCTATGCGCCTATTGCGGCACGACTCGGCATTAACGCCATTCGGATCGAGCTGGAAGATTTGGGCTTTAAAGCCATGTACCCCTACCGTTTTGCCGTACTGGAAAACGCCGTGAAAAAATCACGCGGCAACCGTGCGGAAGTCGTTGAACAGATCAACGATTCCATCAGCCAGCGCCTGCAAGAAGACACCATTCCAGCACAAGTGATCGGGCGAGAAAAGCATCTTTACAGCCTGTATAAGAAGATGAAATACAAGCACCTGAGCTTTGACGAAATTCTCGATATTTTCGCCTTCCGCGTGGTGGTGAACACAGCGGATGAATGCTACCGCGTTCTCGGCTCGGTGCACTCACTCTACAAGCCGTTTCCCGGGCGCTTCAAAGATTACATTGCCATCCCCAAATCCAACGGTTACCAGTCATTGCACACCGTTTTATTCGGCCCTTTCGGTGCCTATATTGAAATCCAGATTCGCACCAATGAAATGCACGAAGTCTCCGAACACGGCATTGCCGCTCACTGGGTCTACAAACAAGGCTTGGAAGAAGATTCTTTAACCAAGGTCGAACGCCCCATTTCCGCCGTTGAGCTCCGCGCTCAGGAATGGGTCAAAAACCTGCTGGAAATTCAACAGGGCGCAGGCAATTCACTGGATTTCCTGGAAAACGTCAAAATTGACCTTTTCCCAAATGTCATCTATGTTTTCACACCGAAAGGCGACATCGTCACTTTACCGGCCGGCGCCACCGCTGTGGATTTCGCTTACGCGGTCCACACCAATATCGGCCACGCCACCGTCGGCTGCCGAGTCGATAAAAAGCTCATTCCATTACGCACCCATCTGGAAAGCGGACAAACCGTGGAAATCATCCGCAGTAAGGAACTGCAGCCCAACCCATCTTGGCTGCATTTTGTTACCACTGCGAAAGCGCGTTCGCAAATTCGATCGTTTTTGAAAAACCAGCAGTCCGAATCCGCGCGTGCACTCGGCCAGAGACTGCTGGAAAAAGCGCTGCGCAACTTCAATATGTCATACAACGGCTTGACCGATGCCATACGCGAAGGCTTAGCCATTGAGTTAAAGCTATCTAACTGGGATCAGCTACTGGAAGAGATCGGACTCGGCAAACGCCTGTCAAACCTGGTGGCCAAGCAAATCCACGACGTCGTGCTGGGTAAAGAAGACTCCGTCTTCCGAACGCCCGACAACGACGAATCCGCCCTGCCACTTGTCATCACCGGCACCGAAGGGATGGCTGTGAATTTCGCGGGCTGTTGCCACCCCATTCCCGGCGATGAAATCATCGGCTTCATCAGCGCGGAAAAAGGCTTGGTCATCCATCGCCAGGAATGCAAGAACGTGCGCCATTTTAAAAACCACCCGGAAAAATGGCTGGATGTGAACTGGGAAGACAACATCACTCAAACCTTTGATGTCGAACTGCAACTCGAAGTCCACAATCGACGCGGCGCTCTGGCGACCATTGCCAGCAATATCGCCGAAATGAAAACCGACATTGACCGTGTCCGCTCCGAAGACAAAGACGAAACCTACAGCCTGATGAACATCGTCATCCGCGTCCACACCCGAAAACACCTAGCGGATGTCATGCGCAAACTGAAACGCCTATCCATCGTCGAAAAAATTCAACGACTCTGATTCGCCACCAACCACGATTATTGAAAACCACCAGGCCTGCTATGAGCAGGCTTTTTCATATCCTTGTCAAGCGCGAACCAATCGTCCCTGACGACGTGTTTTCAAGGCTTGCAAAATCAACACTGTCACCATCAGCAGTATCCCGGCCATCACCGCAATGGATGCGGCAATCGAACTGTCCAACCAGACGGCAAGGGCGTAGCCTCCCAAAACGGAAAGCTGTGCATAGGCCGCCGCCAGCCACAACATACCTTTTAAAGACTGGGCCAATAAATAGGCCGAACTGGCCGGAATCACCAGCAAGGCCACCACCAGAATCGCCCCCACGGCATCGAACGACGCCACGGTCGTCAAGGACACCATCGTCATCAACAAATAATGCCAAAACACCACATTGACCCCTAAAGACACCGCCAGCGCCGGATGAAACGACACCAGTTTAAAGCGCTCAAACCCCACTAAGACAACCACCAGATTCAGCACAAAGACGGCCAGAATTAACCAAAAAGCGCGCGGTCCCAGATCGGTTTCCCCCCAAAGAAGGGTATCAAACGGCACAAACGCAATTTCACCGTAAAGCACGCACTCCTGATCCAAGTCCACCTGTCCGGCGTAAACCGAAATCAAAATCACCCCGACGGCAAAAAACCAAGTGAAAATAATTCCAATACTGGCATCGGCCTGCAGCTTTCCGACTCGGTGCAGCGTGTTCGACAACCAGGCGGTCAGCAACCCTATGGCGGTCGCACCGATCATCATCGCCACAGCCGAACGTCCCCCAACAATCAAATAGGCTAGCACAATGCCCAGCAACACCGAATGACTGATGGCATCTCCCAGCAAACTCATGCGGCGCAACACCAGAAAAACCCCCACCATCGAACAACTGATCGCCACCAGACTGGCCGTAGCGAGAATCCAAATATCACCGATCATGATTCGGCTCCTTTGGGTTCGGATGAAGCTTGCGCCGCCGGAATTCGTCGTCCATGCGGATCTTTCAGCGAACCCTGGCGATGCGTGCCTCGCAATGTTTGCTCCAACGCTTGGGTTTCTTCATCTGTTAACAGATGCTCAATCTGTTCGGCTTGCGTGTGCACCTGATCCGGCGTTAACGCCAGCTGTTCGGTTAAATAGTTTTCCCAAAGACGATGACGGCGTGTCAGCGCCATCGCCCGTTCCGCACCGGCGGGTGAAAGTGCCACCGCCCGCACGGTTTCCGTTGCGGTCAACCAGCCCTGTTTTTTCATTCGCGCCAAAGTCTCTTTCAATTCTGCCAATGGCATGGTGCGCAACGTCAAAATATCTTCTTCTCCAAACGGCAAATCCAACGCCAAATCGGTTTGAGCATGATGACGATTGGCTGGGTGACGTTCATTGAGTACATACAAAGTGCGCAGCACATTTTCATCACACACCTGACGTCGCAGGCGACGCTGCCGCAACACATTGGAAAGCAAGCCACGTTGCGGCGCAAATAAAAAGGACACCGCAAACACCAACGACAACACCACCACCATCCAAGGCCCGGTGGGCATGGCCGGTGCCATATAGGAAATGTTGGCACTCAACAGCCCACTGACACCGCCAATCAACCCAGCGGTCATCAGCATAACCGACAGATTATGCCCCCAGAAGCGTGCCGCCGCCACCGGCGTCAACAGCACCGCCGCCATCAACACCACCCCAACGATCTGCAAGCCGATGACCACTGACATCACAATCAGCAGCGCCAGCACCAATTCATAAAACGCAATGTTCAGCCCCAGCGATTGCGCATAGGTTCGGTTAAAGGCAATCAAACGGAATTTCTGGAAGAAAACCGCCACCGTCAGCAACACCACGACGGCCACCGCTGACAACAGGTAAATATCGCTCGGCAGCATCGCCGCCGCCTGACCAAACAGAATTTTGTCCAGGCCTGACTTGCCCGCCACCTCCATGCCCTGAATGTACGACAGCTCCATCAGTCCCAGTGCAAAGAAAAACGATAAGGTAATCGCCATGGCGGCATCCGGCTTGATTTTGGTGTGCTTGGGAAGCCAATCCATGAGGAACAGCCCCATAAAACTGCTAAACAGCGCACCGAAAAACATCAGCAATGGCGACTGGGCATGAAATAAAATAAACGCTGTCATCACCCCAGGCAAAGCGGCATGCGCCAGCGCATCGCCCATTAAGGAACGCTTGCGCAAAAAGGCAAATCCGCCAATCACCGACGCACTGAAGCCCAGCAAAATCGAGCCGACCATCACCCAGACGGCATTGGCATCCTCGAATCGCCAAAACGCCAGAAACAGCGCCCAGTAATCCGGCGAATAGGCGACAAAATCACTCGTCATCGTGCACCTTATCCAGATTGGAGCGGTAGAGCTTTTCGGTCATTTCGCTCAACAGCGACAGACGACCGCCATAGGTTTTATTAAGGTTTTCCGGCGTCATCACTTCCTGCACCGGCCCGGCCGCCACCAAACGCGCATTCACCAGCAACACCCAGTCGAAATAATCGCCAACGGTGTTCAAGTCGTGATGCACACAGACAATGGTTTTGTTTTGCAATTTCAACTCGTTAAATAACTCAATAATGGCTTTCTCAGTGGTGACATCCACCCCGGCAAAGGGTTCGTCCATTAGATACAGGCTGGCTTTTTGCGCCAAAGCCCGCGCCAAAAACACCCGTTGCTGTTGACCACCAGACAGCTGGCTGATTTGACGATCCTTAAAATCCAGCATACTGACCCGTGCCAACGCCTGCTCGGCCATCAGCACATCGTCGCGCGACGGACGTTGCCAGAACCTCAAATGACCGTGTCGCCCCATTAACACCACGTCCATCACATTAATCGGGAAATCCCAATCCGACTCCTCGCGTTGCGGCACATAGGCCACCGACAACTGCTTCTGTTTCAGCGGTTGCCCGAAAAAACGCACTTCACCGCTCATCAACGGCTCCAAGCCCATAATGCCTTTCAGTAACGTGGACTTCCCCGCCCCGTTCGGCCCGACGATGGCAATGTTCTGACCTTCCGGAATGGCGAAACTCACATCGGTCAACACCGGCTTGTATTGATAGCGCATGCTCAACTGCGTCACCGTCAGCGGCGAATTTTCAATGGTTTTCCAAGCCTCCATATTATTTCAACGCCTCGACGATGGTAGTCACATTATGCTGCATCATACCGATATAAGTGGCTTGCGGCGTGCCAGGCAGCCCCAGCGCATCCGAATAAAGCTCGCCCCCGATGACCAGATGACCACCCGCCTCATTCACCCCGGCCACCAACGATTGCAGGAACTTTTTCGGCACGCTGGACTCCACAAACACCGCCTTGATATGGCGCTCGACAATCAAATCTTTTAACCGCTTAATGTCATGCAGCCCAAATTCCGATGCGGTGCTGATGCCCTGCAAGCCCCGCACTTCCATGCCGTAAGCACGCCCGAAATACCCAAACGCATCGTGCGCGGTAATCAGCACCCGCTGTTGACTTGGAATCGTTTGAATCTGCTCGGCGACCCAAATATTCAAGTCCGCCAATTGCTGCAGATAATCCTTTGCATTTTGCTGATAATGCACCGCATTCCGTGGATCCAGCTCGACCAGCGTTTTCAATACAAACTCACCCGCTCTTTGCCACAGGCGCACATCAAACCAGACGTGCGGATCCGTGGCCTGCCCGAAATGCAAAATCGCATCCTTCGGAAACTGCGACGTCACCGCAAACACCGGCTTTTTTCGCGCCAGTTTTTCCAGAATGTCCTGCATTTTGCCTTCCAAATGCAACCCGTTGTAGAAAATCACGTCCGCCTGTTGCAAGCGTCGCAGATCACCGTGAGTGGCTTTATACAGATGCGGATCCACTCCGGTGCCCATTAACGCCGTCACCTCAACCCGATCCTGACCAATATGCGTTACCAGATCGCCCACCAAGCCAGTGGTGGCAACCACCTTCAGCGGCTCAGCCTGTAACGACCACGGCAAAAGACTGACGACAACGAACACGACACGACTCAAATACCCATTAATATCCATTCACTCTTTCACCCACCTGATTGAAAATTTAGCCAAGGCTAATAATTAAAAACTCGGCCAGTATAGCACAAACCAAAGTCCTCACAAATCCCCTCTTTAACTCAGAAAAACGCAGCGAAATGCAGAAATAATGACTGAACCCAGGCTTCGTAAACCAAGCGTCGTAAACCAGGCTAATGACCAGGCCTGGCAAAAACCGTTATCGGCTCGTCAGCCACCGTCTTCGCATTTTGTGCTAAAATCCAAGCTTTTTTCAGCTACCCTTTTCAACCCCCCATAGTGAGGAAAACGTCATGCGAGAAATCATTGCCACCGATAAAGCGCCACAGGCAATCGGCACTTATTCACAAGCCGTTAGAGTCGACAACACCGTCTACCTCTCCGGACAGATTGCCTTGATTCCCGAAACAATGACTCTGCAAGAAGGCGATATTGCCGAACGCATCCACCAGGTTTTCAAAAACCTGACCGCCGTGTGTGAAGCCGCCGGAGGCAACTTGCAAGACATCGTCAAACTGAATATTTTCTTGACCGACCTCAGCCATTTCGCCACCGTTAATGAAATCATGGCGCAATACTTTGAACAGCCTTATCCGGCGCGTGCCGCCGTCGGTGTCAAAGAACTGCCGAAAGGCACCGATGTGGAAATGGACGGTGTCATGGTGCTTTCCTCTTACTGAGACCGCCTACCGAAATGACACGCCACACGGAAATCGATTGGAACCCAGTCGATTTCCGAGCACGATTGCAACGCACCCGAATGTCAATGGCTACACCAACAATCGCACCTTAAACGATCACATTTTCACCAAAAAAGTGCATCTTTACATTAAACTTTTCAAACAAAACCGCCGCCCACATCCAATACCCATGCTTTATAAGCCTATTCTAAAAAGGGTATAAATATTGCTTGTAAATGATTAATCGAGCCATATTTCTTGCGAAAACAGGGGCAAGAAAGGTCGATGCAAATTTATAAAACATTCGGGTCAGATAGCGATGAGTGATCAATCGGTTGATATTCTATGGGTGCTGATCAGCGCTGTGCTCGT
>NZ_JBNGDN010000001.1:101760-132812 GCF_049975065.1 Hydrogenovibrio sp. | reverse complement strand
GCCCGAAGGGAGTCGAACCCCTAACCGCTCGGTTCGTAGCCGAGTACTCTATCCAGTTGAGCTACGGGCGCATATCGAAATGAACTGCGTATGTTAGGGAGTTAAGAACATTTTGTCAAGCCATTTTCAGTGCTTTTAATGCCTTTTCCCATCGCAATTTTAAAAGCCGTCAAACATCACAGCTTTTGAAATGAAATGGCGGTGGACTAGGGATTCGAACCCCAGGTAGGCTACAAACCTACAACGGTTTTCAAGACCGCCGCCTTCAACCACTCAGCCAGTCCACCAAAACAGGTGCGTATTATAGAAGGCTGCCGGATAATTGCAAGCCTTAACGTGTTTTTTTACTCTTTTTTACAAACTTCACCCCTTGCACCCCAATTGTTGGCCGCTGGACTCACATTCAGTAAAAAAATAGGGGCGGTTATATTTGCCAGGCCTGGGGAATTGGTTTTTTGAACCACTGAGACACGAAGACACAGAGTTTTTTGAGTTTTTTGGGCGGTCAAGCGTATCACCCCAAGCACCCCACTGTCATCTCGACCGACGTGGAGGGATCTCAAACCGACAAACACAAACCGATCAAGCCGTGCAAACCCGCTTGAGACCCTTCGACTCCGCTCAGGGTGACTGCGTTTTTGCTTAGAATGATAGCGCTGTTTGCCAAGTTTGACGAATAGGGCTAGCAAGCCCTTTCGGTGGTTATAAACAGTCTGCGCCGCCCAAATACGGACGCAAGACTTCCGGCACGGTAACGGAACCGTCTTCGTTTTGATAGTTCTCCAACACCGCCACCAGCGTGCGCCCGACAGCCAAGCCGGAACCGTTCAGAGTGTGCACCAATTGCGGCTTGTCTTGCCCGGTACGGAAACGCGCTTTTAGGCGGCGCGCCTGAAAATCCTCAAAGTTGGAACAGGACGAAATTTCACGATAGGCCTGCTGCCCAGGCAACCACACTTCCAAGTCATACGTTTTCGCGGCGGAAAACCCAATATCGCCACTGCAGAGCGCCATAACTCGATAAGGCAGCTCCAGTTTCTGCAGAATGGATTCCGCCTGTTGTGTCAGATTTTCCAGTGCTTCGTAAGACGTATCAGGATGGACGATGTGCACCATCTCGACTTTTTCGAACTGGTGCTGACGAATCAAGCCTTTGGTATCGCGCCCGTAGGAACCGGCTTCGGAACGGAAACACGGCGTATGCGCCGTCAGTTTTAACGGTAATTGTGCTTCGTCGATGATTTCGTCACGGAATAAATTCGTCACCGGCACTTCAGCGGTCGGGATCAAATACAAATCGCGATCCGAGGTATCGTGTTCTTCATGTTTGTCGATCTTATAGGAGTCGGCTTCGAATTTCGGCAACTGGCCGGTGCCGTAGAGACTGTCCTGATTCACCAGAAACGGCACATAAACTTCTTCGTAACCGGCTTCGGCATGGGTGTCGAGCATAAACTGGGTCAAGGCGCGTTGCAGTTTCGCCATTGGCCCTTTCAGCACCGAGAAACGGGATGAGGTGATTTTCACCGCCGCGTCGTTATCGTACCAGCCGCGCGCTTCGGCCAAATCAACGTGGTCTTGAATGTCGAAATCGAATTCACGCGGCTGCCCCCAGCAGCGCAGTTCCACATTATCGTCTTCGGATGCACCCTCCGGCGTGGAATCATGCGGTAAATTCGGCATGCTGGCGTAGATGTTTTCCAGCTCGGCTTGAATGGCGTCGGATGCGGTTTTTGCTTCTTCCAACTGGTCGCCAAGGTTCGCCACTTCGTCCAATAACGGTTGAATATCCTCTCCCGCCGCCTTGGCCTTACCGATCCCTTTTGAACGGCTGTTACGCTCGGCCTGTAGATCCTGGGTTTTCACCTGCAGTTCTTTACGCTGGGCTTCCAGCGCCTCAATGCGTGCCACATCGACATCGAAGCCGCGCGTTTTCAGTTTTTCGGCCACCGTTTGCAAATCGGCTCTCAGCAATTTTGAATCTAACATGGAATCATCTCTAACAATTGATAAAAGGAAATTGGGTTCATATTCTACGCACTGAAAAAATGTTTGCCAGTTAAAATCCCCAGCCACACCGCCAGCAAAGCGGATACAACACTCACCCCAATATTGAGCATGGCTTTGGTCACCTCGCCGGCTTGTAGATACGAATAGGTTTCAAACGAGAACGTCGAAAAAGTAGTGAAGGCTCCGAGGAAACCGACAATCAAAAAAGAGCGCATTTCCACCGACAACTGCACCTTATCAATCATCAGAATGGTCAAGAGTCCGAGAATAAACGAGCCGAATACATTAACGGTTAAGGTGCCCCAAACAAAGTCTCGACCCAACCAGTGATGCACCTGATTGGACACCACAAACCGCGCCATCGCCCCTAAAGAACCGCCCAGCCCAACGGCGATCAACTGCCCAATGTGCAGCGTTTGCATCAGATTTCTCTCCGTTTGATTGAGGATTGCGCGTCCATTTGTTTGAGGCGTTGCATCTTATCTAAGATTTTAATTTCCAGCCCCCGATTAACGGGCTGATAATAATCGCGTTCCCGCATTTCTTCCGGAAAATAACATTCACCGGCGGCGTAAGCGTCGGGTTCGTCATGGGCGTAACGGTAGCCTTCGCCGTAGCCCATGTTCTGCATCAGCTTGGTCGGTGCATTACGCAAATGCAACGGCACATCGTAGGAACCGTGTTCTTTAATGTCCTTCAAGGCCGCTTTATACCCCATGTACACCGCATTGGATTTCGGTGCCACCGCCAGATAAACCGCTGCCTGCGCCAGCGCCAAATCCCCTTCCGGCGAACCGAGCCGTTCATAGGCTTCCGCCGCATTCACCGTGACTTCCAAGGCACGCACATCGGCATTGCCAATGTCTTCACTGGCCATGCGAATCAAACGGCGTGATAAATAGCGTGCATCCACGCCACCGTCCAACATCCGTGTTAGCCAATACAAGGCGGCATTCGGGTCGGAACCGCGCACGGATTTATGCAAGGCGGAAATCTGATCGTAAAAGGCTTCGCCACCTTTGTCGAAACGCCGCACGCCGCCCAGCACCACCTCACGGCAATTGGCTTCGGTCAAAACCACCCGACCTTTATACCCTTCAGGGTGTGGTGTCTTCTCTTCTTCACGGAACTCGGCAAAATCCACCGCCTGTTCCAACAAGTTCAGCAAACGACGCGCGTCACCGTCGGAAAACTGAATCAGCGACTGCTTGGCCGCGTCTTCCAACACCAGCGTTTGCGCCATTTCATCGCTCATCAAGCGGACGGCGC
Organism: Hydrogenovibrio sp.; assembly: GCF_049975065.1. Classification (GTDB taxonomy): domain Bacteria; phylum Pseudomonadota; class Gammaproteobacteria; order Thiomicrospirales; family Thiomicrospiraceae; genus Hydrogenovibrio. Next base: position 129,533 of record NZ_JBNGDN010000001.1, on the reverse strand, counting down.
GGTCCAAGACTTCCGCCAAATCCTCGTCGTCCAGCGAGCGCAAGAAATACACCCGCGCCCGCGATAACAAGGCATTATTCAACTCAAACGATGGGTTCTCGGTGGTGGCACCGATGAACACAAAAGTGCCGTCTTCCACAAAGGGTAAAAAGGCGTCTTGCTGGGCTTTATTAAAACGATGCACCTCATCCACGAACAGCAACGAACCTTCCTGAAATTGGGAACGATGCAGTTTGGCCTGCTCGACGGCGGCACGCACGTCCTTCACGCCATCCAACACCGCAGACAAACTCAAAAACTGCAAACCGGATTGTTTGGCAATCAACCGCGCCAAAGTGGTTTTTCCGGTGCCCGGCGGCCCCCAGAAAATCATCGAATGCATGCGCCCAGATTCGAACATTTTTGACAAGGCGCGCCCCGGCCCGAGCAAGTGCGTCTGCCCGACAAATTCGTCCAGTGCCTGCGGCCGCAAACGGTCGGAAAGCGGTTGATAAACGTGGGTTTCCATGACGTTAGTCTCTATCCCCCTAAGGTAATGGCTGACCAATGACATCCACACCTCTGGGCGGCACAAAGTCGAAACGACTGGCCTGAACGGGCTGATTCTGTTGAATGTCCCGAAAGCGCACCTTGGTAACGTTTTCCGGCGACTGGTACATCCAGATTTGCGTCATTTGGCCATGAGCAATTGCCACCTCTAAACTTTGAAAAAAGGTGCCGTCTTTCGGCTTGAGATTAAACCAGCTTTCGCCGTTGCGTACCTCACCCGGAATAATATCGAAGCGTTCAGCAAGCGGCTCTTGATAAATCAGCCAACTCAGCGGAAAATCCGCCTCCACCGAACTGAGCGGTCGCACCGTGGCTTGATCCAGATCGACATCGTACACCCAGACATTGCGTCCGTCGGAAATGATTTTCTGCTCATCTGGCGATTCATACACCCAAAGCAATCGCCCAGGACGCTGCATAACGAAATAGCCCTTGGAACGGTTCATTTCAAACAGGGCTTCGTCCGGTTGGGTCTGTTCAAACTCGGCACTGTAGGTGTGCAGCGACGCCACAAACCTTTCCAGCACAGCCATCTCGGATTTTGCCGCCCAAATGTTCTGAGCCATGCTCATCCACAGGAGCCCGACCCACAGTGCCCCCACCCATCGTGACAACGGCAATTTCATTGTTGTTATCCTTTTTAAGTCCGCCAGTGCCTTTGCGGAAAATCGCCAGGCCTGGTCAATTCTTGGAATGACTTTCCTCACGGAAGAATGGCTTTCTTCACGATCAGTCATGCGATTTTGGTGCCAGCACGTCCCGATTGCCATTGGACTTCATCGACGAAACCACGCCAGATGATTCCATGGCTTCGACAATGCGCGCCGCTCGGTTGTAACCGATTTTAAACTGACGCTGCACCAACGACACCGACACACGCTGGTTTTCCACCACAAACGCCACCACCTCATCGTAAAGCAAATCCTGTTCGGCGTCTTCGGCCAGTGTATCGTTATTGTCCTGCGGCATCCCTTGCGTAATTACCTCCAGATACTGCGGCTCCCCTTGAGATTTCACAAAATCGGCGACCTTGTGAACTTCTTCATCGGTCATAAAGGCGCCGTGCACTCGCTTAGGGCTGCCAGTGCCCGGCGGCATGAACAGCATATCGCCCATGCCCAGCAACTGCTCGGCACCGCCCTGATCGAGAATGGTGCGCGAGTCGATTTTGGTGTTGACCATAAACGAAATTCGCGTTGGAATATTGGCTTTGATTAAACCGGTAATCACGTTCACCGACGGCCGCTGAGTGGCCAAAATCAAATGAATCCCCGCCGCTCTTGCTTTTTGCGCAATACGGGCAATCAGTTGCTCCACTTCTTTACCGACCACCATAATCATATCGGCAAATTCATCCACCACCACGACAATGTAAGGTAACGGCTCCAACGTCGGCGGTGGCTCACTCATTTCGTGACCGTAATTCGCCGGCTGCTGATACAAAGGGTCTAGAATCGGTTCACCTTTTTCGATTGCGCCTTTGACCTTGGCATTGTACCCAGCGATATTACGCACCCCGAGTTTGGCCATTAATTGATAACGACGATCCATTTCAAACACGCTCCAACGCAAAGCATTGGCCGCTTCAGACATATCCGTGACCACGGGCGTCAACAAATGCGGAATGTCCTCATAGACTGACAATTCCAGCATTTTCGGATCCACCATAATCAAGCGTACTTCTTCAGGCGTGCTCTTATACAACAGACTCAAAATCATGCTGTTCACCCCCACCGACTTACCGGAACCGGTGGTGCCCGCCACCAGCAGATGCGGCATTTTAGCAATGTCTGCCACCACCGCCTTACCGGCAATGTCCTTGCCCAGCGCCACGGTCAGCGGTGATTTGGATTTTTGGAATTCATCGGAGGAAATCACTTCGCGGAAACTGACTACTTCACGCTCGGCATTGGGAATTTCAATGCCCACCACGGATTTTCCAGGAATAATGTCCACGACACGCACCGACTTCACCGATAACACCCGCGCCAAATCTTTGGCCAGATTATTGATCTGACTGACTTTAACACCGGGTGCCGGCAAGACTTCAAAGCGCGTCACCACCGGCCCAGGCTGCACCGCTTCCACACTGACCACCACACCAAATTCCTTCAACCGTTGTTCCAGCAGTTCGGACAGCTCGGTCAATTCCGACTCGGAAAAACCTTCTTCATACTCGGGCACCGGGTCCAACAACTCTACCCCCGGCAAGGCACCACCGGCGGGCAAGGGTGCATGACGGCTGGCAACCGCCTTTTTCCCGACTTTCACCGAATTAGAAACCTTGCCGGAATCGGCGACGTCATTTCGTTCTGGCTTGGCCGCCACATCGTCCAAATGCCCCAAATCAATGGAAGGCTCATTTTTAGGCTTTTCCGCTTCGACTTCATCGCCGTAGCTTTCCAACAGCGCCCGACTCTTCGCCTTCACCTTCTCAGCCAGAGTTTCAACCACTTTCGGCTTATTTTTTCGCAGGGACGACCCTTCGCCATCGGCACCGGAACCCGTCGCCCCGACGGGAGATTTCGAAGGCAACGTCTTGGCGGCATTGGCTTGTTCAGCCTGGTTTTGGCGTTTCGCCGCCTGCTTGGCGGCCTGCTTAGCGGCTTGTTGCTGCCGAAGTTTCGCCCACCACGCCTGCAACCGAAGCTGCACTCGATCGATCAGTTTCCACGCCCAGAGTCCGGTAAAATCGACAATGGTAATCCAAGAAAAACTGGTCAACAGACTGAACGCCATCGCAAATACAATCAACAACACCAAGGTGGCACCCAGCAGGTCAATTTTATCCACCAAGAAAGCACTGACTTCGTAACCGGAAACACCGCCGCCGGAAAATGGCAATTCAATTAGACGGTTATTTGGCTCAAGATACAAAGCCGCCAGCCCTGCTCCGGATAAGATGAATAATACCAAACCACTGACACTGAATAAAAAGCGTGCATAGTCCATTTCGGACCCGGCGCGAATCTTTAAGGTGACGATTCCGGCCACAAACAGTCCGAATGGCAGGGCAAATCCGAAAACACCGAAAATATACAAAATAAATGAAGACACCCAAGCGCCGGTGCGACCACCATAATTTTGCACCATCTGGCCTTCATTGACCGTATCAAACCCCGGATCACTCGGCTGATAACTGAATAACACAATAAATAGAAAGGCGGATAGCCCGATGCACGCCAGCAAAATCGCATCTTTCAAAACCCAATGAGCGCCGTTTGAAGACGACTTGCCCTGCGTTGATGTGGCGGATTGTTTTTCGGACGATTTTGCACCTTTCGAGTCGGCTGCCTGAGAGGATTTTGGTTGTTTGAATCCCATACCGCTTGATTTCACCTGATTATGGTTCGGAATGCTGAAGTAACACTGGCGCACGTTACGCGCCCGACAGATTAAAGTGAATACGCCATAAACCTGACAAAAATCAAGGTTTCCCGACACCTTAGATGGCGGTGCCAAGTGTTATAAAAACTGCAATGACGCGTCAAAAACTGCTAGAATTCTAGCATATTTGAAGGTGGCTGTTGATTCTATTGCACCGCGGCTCAATTGGCTTGGCAGTGCCCGAATGGCAACGGTCGCCACGGCATTTCGATCGACTCATGCAACCCGTTACAAGGAAGAAACCATGTCAAAGCATTGTAAACTATTGATTCTTGGATCCGGCCCCGCCGGATACACCGCTGCGGTTTATGCGGCGCGCGCAAACTTGGAACCGGTGATGATTACCGGTATGCAACAAGGCGGCCAGCTCACCACCACCACCGAAGTGGACAACTGGCCGGGCGACGTGGAAGGTCTGACCGGCCCGGACTTGATGGTGCGCATGCAAAAACACGCCGAACGTTTCGGAACCGAAATCATTTTCGACCACATCCACACCGCCGAATTGCAACAGCGCCCATTCAAACTGGTTGGTGACAGCGGTGAGTACACCTGCGATGCGCTGATTATCGCCACCGGCGCTTCCGCCAAATACCTCGGTTTGGAATCCGAAGAAGCCTTTAAAGGCAAAGGCGTTTCCGCTTGCGCAACTTGTGACGGTTTCTTTTACCGCAACCAGAAAGTGGCGGTCATTGGCGGCGGCAACACCGCCGTGGAAGAAGCCTTGTATCTGTCCAACATCGCCGCGGAAGTCACCATTGTGCATCGTCGCGACAGCTTCAGCTCGGAAAAGATCCTCGCCGACCAATTGAAAGAAAAAGCCGAAAATGGCAACATCACCATCGAATACAACAGCACCTTGGAAGAGGTACTGGGCGACAACATGGGCGTAACCGGATTGCGTTTGAAAAACACGCAAACTGGCGACACCAAAGAAATCGACGTGGCCGGCGTTTTCATTGCCATCGGTCACACGCCGAATACCGGTATTTTCGACGGGCAACTGGACATGGATCACGGCTACTTGAAAGTGCAAAGCGGCTTGCAAGGCAATGCCACGCAAACGTCCATCCCGGGCATTTTTGCAGCAGGGGATGTCATGGATCAAGTCTACAAGCAAGCCATCACGTCTGCCGGCGCAGGCTGCATGGCGGCCTTGGACGCTGAAAAATACTTGGATCACCTTGATCACCAGGCCTGATCTCCCCGCTTAACCTTCGTGACCGAATTCGCCGACAGCTTGGCGAATTCGGTGAACGAAACGCTAACCGAAATGCTCTTTAACCCTAAACTCGGAACTTTTAATGAAAAAAACACTCTCGACGACGTTACTGTTTACCGCCCTCATCGGCTCACAAATGAACGCCTTGGCGGCCGACTCGCAATTAAAAACCGTTGAACAACAAGCCAGTTACACCCTCGGTGCCGATCTCGCCAAAAGCTTTCAACAACAAGGGGTCAGCATTGACATTCCTGCCTTGACCCTAGGGCTGAAAGACGTTATAAACCAAACCCCCTTGCGTCTAACCGAGACACAAATGCAAGAAGCGGTCAACCAAGTGAAGCAAAAAGTGCTGGCGCAACAGGCGGAAGCCCGCAAGCAGCAAGCCGAGGAAAACGCTCAAAAAGGGCAGGCGTTTTTAGCGAAAAACAAAAAACGTGAAGGCGTTAAAGTGACTTCCAGCGGCCTGCAGTACCGTGTCATTGAACCGGGAAGTGGCCAATCGCCAAATGAAGATGATCTCCTGACCGCTAACTATAAAGGCACCTTAATTGATGGCACGGAATTTGACAGTTCCTATGCTCGCGGCAAGCCCATCGAGTTTCAGATGGGCGACGTCATCGCCGGCTGGGGAGAGGCATTAAAAATGATGAAACCCGGCGCGAAATGGGAAATCTATGTGCCGCCGGCTTTAGGGTACGGTGCCAAAGGGGCTGGGGACATTATTGGCCCGAATGAAACACTGATCTTCACCATCGAATTAATCAAGGCAACACCCTCCGGTGCTTAAACGCCTGTAATCATCCAGCGTCTTAGCCCGAAGGGAAACATTCGGGTTAGCTGGGCACGTCAATTAACGCCATCACTTCATAAGCCGGTGCTTCATAAGGATGCGCCCGCTTCAAGGCTTGAATGACCTCTGTCGCAAGATTTTCTTGCATCACCATTTCGACTCGATACTCGTTCACCCTTTCCAATTCGTTTTGCCGTCCCAAAAACGGCTGACTGCCCGGTAAAGGCTTGAACTGCCCCTGCCCCTTAACTTGCCAGCAACACTGCTCATAATTACCGATCCGCCCTGCACCGGCAGCAAAAACCGCTTGTTTGACGTCCTCTACAAAATCTTCCGGGACAAAAAAACATAATTTATACATATCCACACCTCAAAGCGAATAAAATAGCGCATTAACCGATAACACAAGGGCGCCTTATGAAAAACTTGTTGATCACCTATTCCATTATACTGGCACTCGGCATTGCTTCCATGTTGACCGGCAATCACTATCTGGCCAATATTGCCGGATTCATTTCCGCCATTGGTTTTATGCTGGTCTTTTTTAAAGATCGCCCTAAAGAGAGTGAACTCAGCGAAACTGAAATCGCGCAAGCGGCTAAGATGCGTCGTTATTGGTACATTGTTTTTGCAACCGGTATTTTGTTCAGCTTACTGTTTGGCAGCCTTTGGAATAATCAAATGGGCAATATGGCACCCTAATTTCGCTTCGCTAACCGTTTTGAACGCAATAAAAAAGCACCTAAAAAGGTGCTTTTTTAACTTAAACAATGAACTTTGGACACAAGAAGCACCATCAAAACAAATCGATTTCACCCTCTTCCATGGATTCCGACTGCACGCGTCGCATCCGTTTGGATTCAATTTCCTGACGCTCGGCATGAATGGTTTGACGGAAGGCTTCCAAGCGCTCCCGATGCTCCGACACAGATTGCACCGGGTCGTTTTTACTTTCTTCAATAAAATGGTTAATTTTATGCGAAAAACCGCTTAGGTTTTCCAAGTGATGCAATACCTGCTCAACCAACTGACGCACAATGTCTTCAAACTGCAATGACCGCATTGCATTGGAAACACTTTTTTCAATTTCGGAAATAATGCCGGAGACATCGCCTAGCTTGTCGGAAATACCGTTATTCATCGCTTCAAGATCATCAATCAGCACGGTCACTTGTTCCTGTGATGAGTTCGCTTCCTGCATATCTTTTTCGGCGGTGTCCATCACCCGGCGGCGAACATGATCAACGGTTTGCTTGGCCTTTTCGGCCTGCTTGCGAATCTGGTCATTGAGTTGATTGGAGTTCAATGATAACTTGCGAACTTCATCCGCCACCACGGCAAAACCACGTCCGGCCTCTCCTGCTCGTGCCGCTTCAATCGCTGCATTCAGTGCGAGCAGATTGGTCTGGTCGGCAATGCCTTTAACATCTTCCAACAGGGCGAAAATCGATTCGATCTGACTGACCATATCGTCGATTTTATCGACCGTTTCATTGCTGCGTTGACTGGAATTTCTCAATAACGTAATCAAAAACTCCAGAACGCCTTTGATTTCGGTCGAGAACTTTTGGATACTCATGCCATCGCCGGTACCGCCCAGATTATCCAGCAGGGACACCACCATTTTGTATTCAGCTTGTGTTTGACTGTGCAACCCCATAAAACTGTCATTGAGTGTCTCAATCGCCTCCGCCACCAAGTCCTTAACCTGCAGCAACTCGGCACGCACCACCTCAACCTCTTGATCCACAACCGAATCAATGTCATTCATAATGACTTGCAGCGAGTCGTCAATGACCGCCGCATCAAAATTAGCGGATTGACTGGCTGAAACACTGGTTGCGCTGGAAACAGCAGGCAAACGGGTTTGCGGTTCCTCGCCATGCTCTCTGGCAAACTTTGCCACCGACAGCGTCCAAATCAATGACACAACCACCAATGCAATGGCTCCGACAAAAGGAATATCGAGGAACGTTAATACAACACTCAACAGCGTGAGTAACCAAGCCGGCCAGAATTGCTGTAATGTATGTAACATGCGTACTTCCTTAGTTAAAACGTTAGACAAGGCTTCAACAAGCATCAAAGCACTTGCGAAGTCTCAGAATTAAGAATGTAAAAGCAGGTAATATGCCATTTTCTGGAACAGGTGCAATTATCGCTGAAAACATCGTGCCCAGACAGCGCTTGAGCCGTTTTAACCAGGCCTGGCGGGTTAGGATTTTTTCTTGACCAACTCAAGGATTTTTTCAGGCACTTTACCGAGTGGCAATACAAAATCCGCCGCGCCCAATTTGACCGCTTCGCCCGGCATCCCCCAGACAACACAGGTCTTCTCATCCTGTGCAATGGTTGGAACGCCGATTTCCTGCAGTTCTTTCATGCCACGAGCACCGTCTGCACCCATGCCCGTCAATAAAACACCTACCGCATTTTTACCAACATTTTGTACCACAGTACGAAACATGACATCCACCGATGGTTTATGACGATTCACCGGCGGGCCGTCATTTAAACGGCAAATATAGCCGTTTCCGCTGCGCTCCACCAGCAGGTGCTTGTCGCCGGGGGCAATGTAAACATGACCGTTCAAGATCGGCTCACGATCTTCAGCCTGAGTGACCGTCATTTCCGAAACCGTATTCATACGCTGCGCGAACGGCAAGCTGAAGGAAGCGGGAATATGCTGGGTAATGACAATAGCGGGCGTGTTCGCCGGCAAGCGCATCAACACTTCTTTGATGGCCTCGGTTCCACCGGTTGACGCGCCCAGCGCAATAATCTTGTCCGTGACCCGTGACACGGCAGATGGGGCTTTTTTCTGCACGATGACATCGGCTGTGTACTTTTCAACCACACTCCGACTGCTCGGGCTACGCGGCACACTGGGTAGCACATCCGGCTTTTGCTTCAAGTTCGCGGCATAACGCGCATAATGGCGTTCAAGCTGGTACTTAGACACTTTGGCGGCGGTTTTGACTTTTTTACGAATTTCAACCGCATAATCTTCAAAGGTGTGTGCCAAGTCAATCTTTGGCTTCGTCACAAAATCCACCGCACCGAGTTCCAGCGCTTCAAAGGTAATGTCCGCCCCCTTTTCCGTTAACGTGGAAACCATCACCACCGGCAACGGATGAAGCCGCATGAGGTTTTTCAGAAAAGTAACCCCATCCATCTTGGGCATTTCGACATCCAGCGTGAGTACATCCGGGTGCAACACCTTGACTTTATCACGCGCATCGTAAGGATCTGAAGCGGTTCCCACCACATCGATATCGGGATCTTCACTCAACATCTCCTGCAACATGGATCGAACTAAGGCCGAATCATCGACAACTAATACTTTGATTTTTGACATTTCACTACTCAACTTACTTTTCTATAATTCAATGTGACGGGTGACGTCCATATCATCAGCGGATTTTGCGATAAATGGTCTGCCCTAATAATTCGAACCGGTCGCAGACTTTGTATAAGGATTCCGAATGCCCAATAAACAAATGACCGTCATCCGGCAATAAATTCGCATAGCGATCAAACAAGCGTGCCTGAGTGGTTTTATCGAAATAAATAACGACATTGCGGCAAAAAATCACATCCACTTTGTCTTTTATAGGCCAGTCGTTCATCAAATTGATTTGCCCAAAATCAATGATTTCCTGCAGCTCCGGTTTAACACGCACATAACCTTCACGAGCACCGGTGCCCTTATAAAACCAACGTTTTTTGCGCGCTTCCGACACCCCTTTCAAGCGATCCATTTTGTACACTCCGGCCTGTCCGGTTTCAACCACATTGGTATCCAAATCGGTCGCCAAAACACGCGCATTCCAGCCAGCGGGCACTGCCTCCTTCAAAACAATGGCAATGGAATAAGGCTCCTCTCCGGTGGAACATCCCGCCGACCAGATTCGAATTTTTTTTGAGGTCTTATTGCGCTCTAACAACATCGGGATCACCGTGTTGGCAAGGTATTCGAAGTGATGATTTTCTCGAAAAAAGAAGGTTAGATTGGTGGTAATGGCATTGATAAGATGCACAAATTCCGCCTCACCCTCCCGATCCACAAAGTCCAGATACTCGGCAAAGGAATTCATTTCCAAAAAGCGAATCCGCTTGGCCAATCGGTTATAAACCAGATTCTTTTTTGAGTCGTTCAGGTCTATGCCCGCAAAATCATATACAACCGTTTTGACACGTGCAAAATCCTTGTCGTTAAAACTGAATTCACGATCGTTATTCACTTCCTATACCTTTTATTGAAACACTACAACTTGCGCCTATTCCGGGCAAACCATTCATTGCACGACCCGCCAACCCGAGTATTTACCATCGGGCTACCGGGCTATCTAAGCTCGAACTTAACCTTTTTTCAATCAACCTTTTTGCGCCCGGTAATTATAGTTGCTTCAGGTTCGGTGTGCAGATTATTATGAGCATGAATGCTTTCACCTTTCCAAACAATTTAAGGACGGCTATGGCACTCAGCCCGACGACAACTCAAACCAGCGGTCTTCTCAATCTTAGCCAGGCCTCCGCGCAAGACATCAAGCTTACGCTGGGGAAAACCTTTGCCATAACCATCACCAAAACGGATGGTAATCAGGTCAACTTCAACCTGGCCGGTCGCAACTTAACGGCGACCACCCAACAACCGCTGGAAGCGGGCAAGAGTGTGCCGGTCAAAGTCACCCAGACCACCCCGAATGTCGTACTTCAAATTCAGTCGCCACCGCCACCCCCTTCTTCGCAGGCCAATACACAACAGATCCTTCAAAATGCCTATCGACAATTATTACCGCAGCAAATGCCGATAAACCAGGGGTTGCAACAACTTGTATTCTTAAGTCAGACCGGTTTACTTCCTGCCAACCTGCAAGCGCAACTGAACGCACTGTTTGATCAATTATTCAAACCTTCGGCTCAGACCAGTGCAAAAGAATTGAAAAACCAATTACTTGCCAGCGGACTGTTTATGGAAAACCAACTGGCCAAATCCCAGAAACCCGTTCAGGGGGACTTGAAAGCCCGTTTATTGCAGCTGCTGCAAATCACCCAACAAGCCACAACCAGCCAAGCCGCCAAAACCGAGGCCGCCGAACTGCCCAAACTGTCTAAATTGTTGACACAAACCCTTAGCCAAATCACGCTTAAACAAATTCAGGCTATTGAAAACCCCAACCTTATGAGCATTCAACTGCCGCTGCAACCCAACCCATTCATTGAAGAAGTGGCCATTGATATTCGCAAACAAACCCAGACCCAGCCAACCTTCTGGGAAGTCATTGTCAACCTGCATTTAACGGAAGGGGAAATGTCCAGCAAGCTGCTGTTGATGGATGAGGATATTTCAGCCAGCCTCTGGGCGGACAACGCACAATTGACCAGCCTGCTTGAAAATCGAATGCCGCTTTTGGAAGAAGGGTTTCGTCAAGCCGGAATCCCACTGAAACAACTTTTCATCACCCAACAGAAGCCACAAAGTCATCCTGAAGCACAAAAAGTCGCTCTCATTGACCTGCATGTTTGAGACTCAACCGTCTGCGCCAACCATTTTGGCTTGATTTTTGCGTCTTATCGACTGGCCGTTAACCCGATATTTCATAAAACGGTAGTAACTTTATGACTCTGGAAATTTTATAAATCTACACCATGATCGCGCAGAAACTTGTTTTCACAAGGAAGCTTATGAAGAATCGTCGTATCCACGAATGCGGCCGACTGAAAAATTTAATTTGTGAAAGCAAGGCTCTGTGCCATCTCGGGTAGATTTGTAAAATATTGTGGTTAAATGCTAGAATTTTTTACGCAAATCAGTTAACTTAACCTAAGCATTGAGTTCAGTGAACATCTACAGCCACTTCTGATCGAATCAGAGGTGGCTTAAATTTTTACGACTGCAATTTATAATGAAGATATGAGGCTAAAAAATCACATGAGTGCTGAATTAGACGCCCTACAGGATCAAATTGACGAGAAAGACGGGACGGACGACCAAATCCTGAGCTTCATTCTCGGCGGCGAAGAATATGGTGTAGACATTCTTCGCGTTCAAGAAATCAAAGGCTGGGAAAGAACCACCTCCATTCCCAATGCGCCGGATTATGTCATGGGCGTGATTAATCTGCGTGGTGCGGTGGTTCCGGTTGTGGATCTCAGAGTGCGCTTCAATCTGTCCGAAGTCACTTATGACGAAAGCACGGTCGTGATTATTTTGCGTGCCCACGATGAGTCCTCTTCGACCCAGAAAATTATAGGTATTGTTGTGGATGGTGTCTCCGATGTTCATGGCATTGATCTCGGAAGCTTGCAGATGTCTCCTGAAATGAATGGCACAATTCATACGGAATATGTCAAGGGTCTGGCCACTGTCGGCGATAAAATGGTCATTGTCCTCCATGTGGATGAGCTGGTTTCCACCGGAATCCTATCCGAAATCAAAAAAAGCCTTCATATTGACGAATAATTGTATAATTACAGCCAATTTCAAGTGTTAAGAAAGTGAGAAGTAATAATGTCTAAAATCCTCGCGGTTGATGATTCTAAATCCATGCGTCAAATGGTCAGTATGTCCCTCAAGTCTGCCGGTCATGACGTGACCGAAGCCGAAGACGGTGTCATAGCACTCGACATCGCCAAGAAAGAGCAATTCGATTTGATTGTCACCGACATCAACATGCCGAATATGAACGGTATCGAATTGATACAAGCCGTCAGAGGCACCTTGCCCAATTATAAATTCACACCGATTTTGTGCTTAACAACCGAATCCTCTGGCGACATGAAAACCAAAGGCAAAGAAGCTGGCGCAACTGGGTGGATTGTCAAACCCTTCAGCCCTGAAAAACTCCTGTCTGTGATTAACAGAGTTTTATAATTTTTCAGCTTCAAGCCGTGTCAACGTTAAAGGTACTGAAATGAGTGAATATGTGATTGACCTTCCCGAAAGCTTAACCATTCATCATATTGAAGAGCATTATGGCAATTTAAAAATGGCCTTTCTGGCGGAAGCAGATACCTTTAAAATTAATGCGAGCAACGTTGAATCCATTGACACGGCTGGCTTGCAGGCACTTTTGATACTGGTTAAAGACGCTGTCGAGAAACAGAAGAATGTGTTGTGGCAATCGCCCAGCGAATCCATCACTACCGGCGCGTCCAAGCTGGGTCTAACCGAAAAGCTTAAACTGGCCTGATTTTTAAAAAGCCGCTATTGTGGTTTTTTTCATTATTGTGCCACACTTTTGCCGCATCGGACGTTATGTCAAATCCCCCCATCACGCTTAACGATAAAGTCGCTATTTCACTTGAGTATGATGGTCAATCCGCGCCCAAAGTCTCTGCAAAAGGCTCTGGACAGATCGCCGAGCAAATCATTAAACTGGCGCAAGAACACAATATCCCAATCAAGGAAGACCACGATCTCGTTGCCTTACTGGCGCAAGTAGAACTGGACCAGGAAATACCGGAGCTTCTTTACGAAGCGGTGGTGCAGGTTTTGATCTTTGCTTATCAAATCTCCGATAAAGAAATGCCCAAACCTGCGGAATAATGAGCGGCCGTTTCATATGCCGCAGATGTGTGCTTAACAGCAAAAAACAGAAAACGCCCAGGCCTGGGCGTTTGAATGGCTCGAATGATCAGCTAGGTTTTGCCTGCGAACATACTGTCCACATCAATCAGAATAATCACATCACCATTGAAATGCGCTATGCCTTGTAGATAACGTGAGGCTCCCTCTTTGGTGGCCGACATGGCTTCAAATTTCTTTTCAGGAATGTCTTTGACTTCCATAACGCAATCCACCATCATCCCTACGGTGTTGTCGGTATCCAGTTCAACGATAATAATGCGGGACAGCTCATCCACCGGCTTGCTGAGCAAACCATAAGTGGCACGTGTATCCACCACCGTTACAATAACGCCGCGCACATTAATGACGCCAAGCACATTATGAGCGGAACCCTCTACTTTACGGATAGCGCCAACACGCAATACTTCACGTACTTTCTTGACATTAATGCCATAGACTTCCGAATCCAGTTCGAACATCACACAACGTATGCTCGGGCCGGAATATTGTTCCTCATCATCGGTAATCACACCATCCAGCAACTGATTGGTTGAAGTCAAACTTCCCTCACTTGTCATTACCAAGCCTCCCCTAATTAATATTGAAAGCGTTGAATCACGCCAGGCAAATCCAGAATCAAAGCAATGTTACCATTTCCCGTGATGGTCGCACCGGCATACCCTTCCAAATGCTTCATCATCACGCCAAGCGGCTTGATCACCACCTCTTCCTGACCATTAACCTGATCCACAACCAGACCGGCGCGCTGATTGCCGATGGAGACAATCACCACCTTATCACCTTCGTAATTCTCTTTAATGATGTCGGGAGAGAGCCACTCCGATAAAAACAGTAATGGCACGCTTTTGTCTCGCAATCGAACCATCACCTGACCGTCGATACGATTGACCTGAGACGCATCATAATCAAAAATTTCTTGCACACTCGTCAACGGAATGGCATAGCTATCGTGATTAAAAGACACCATCAGGGTGGGTAAAATCGCCAGCGTCAAAGGCACGCGAATACTGATCTGGGTTCCCTCACCCAATACGGAATGAATGTCCACACTGCCATTGAGTTTGGTGATCATATTCTTGACCACATCCATGCCGACGCCCCGTCCGGAAATGTCGCTGATTTTATCCGCCATGGAAAAGCCCGCCGACATAATCAATTCGAAAGCGGCCTTATCGTCCAGTTGATTGGCTGAGACTTCATCCATCATGCCTTTTTCAACCGCTTTACGACGTAACTTATCCGGATCCATTCCTTTGCCGTCATCGGTAATGGACAGCAAAATATGATCGCCTTCCTGCTCTGCCGCCAAAATAACGGTGCCGTTTCGGGGTTTATTGGCCAATTCTCGCTCATCCGGCATTTCAATACCGTGATCCACTGAGTTTCGAACCAAATGCACCAATGGGTCTGCCAAGGCCTCGACCAGGTTTTTATCGAGATCGGTTTCTTCGCCTTTCAGCTCTAGATCAATTTCTTTGCCCAGTTTACGCGCCAAATCACGCACCACGCGCGGGAAACGCCCAAACACTTTTTTAACTGGCTGCATCCGCGTTTTCATCACAGAGGCTTGCAAATCCGTTGTCACATGATCCAAGTTCGCCACAGCATTGGACAGTTCTTCTTCAGAATCTTCACTGGATCGCAACGTTAAAAGGCGGTTTCGCACCAACACCAACTCGCCAACCAAGTTCATGATTTCGTCAAGACGGCGCGTATCCACCCGCACTGTAGATTCCGTATTGGCATTTTTAGGTTGTGCTTTTTCATCAGACGCCTTCGGCTTGGGAGCCGCGGCGGGCGCAGGAGCCGGTTTCGGAGGTTCGGCAGGCTTGGTCATTTCCGTCTTTTTCGGCTCAGACGCGGCTGGCGCGGCCGACGCCTCACCCGGATCAATCAAATCTCGTTGATTCAATAAAGCTTCAAACTCTTCATCCGTAATATCACCATCCGGATCCACCCCTTCCGGCAGCTCCAGCTTGGGTTCGGTCGATGCGGCGGCTTCTCCGCCCATTAAAGCATCTCGTTGACTGAGCAGGGCTTCAAATTCATCATCGGAAATATCACCGTCTGGATCTGCGCCTTCTGGCAGCTCCAACTTCACATCGGGTGCCTCATCGCTGGTTGAATCTTTTGCCGGTTCAGCCACGCCTGCGCTGTTGCCCTTTGCCAGGCCATCCAACTCAGACAAAAGCCCTGAATCAGCCTCTTCCAGTTCACGGGCACCATCGTTCAGTTCTTGAATGTAATCGCTGATGACGTCAAATGCCCGCATAATAATGTCCGCAGCATTTGAGTCGTAGTTCACATCACCATTGCGAATTTTATCGAACACATTTTCAGCACGATGACAGACTTCGACCAATGGTGTTACGCCCAAAAAGCCCGCACCGCCTTTGATTGTATGGAAACCACGAAAAATCGCATTGAGTAAATCCGAATCGGATGGCGAGTTTTCCAGCGAAACCAATTGTTCATCCAGTTGTTCGACCAGCTCGGAGGCTTCAACTAAGAAGTCCTGTAAAATATCCTCATCCACAACGTCACCCTCTTTTGAGTCTATTCTATCGAGTCTGGTGCCAAGTTTTCGTCATCCAGACTGAAAGAGTTATTGAATGAATAGACTAAAGCAATCATTATGCCATAAAAAAACCAATCACGGCCAAAGTCCTCATTCGAATGCTTTCAGCAACACCGAGACATTTCTGCACGTAAATACGACCATTTAACCCGAACGCCAGAATATTTACCCTTGGTTCTTCGATTCATGAATTTAGGCTGAGATTACGCAGGGCACAGATGTCTCAACATCCAAAGACGTCTGTTGAAAAATCATCTTATAAAGGTAAAGAGAGAACAATATCCGTGCAAATTTGTGAAATAGTCGGGTTAAATCCCCAATTCACCCAGCAAATCATCCACGTCATCCTGTGACTGAACCGCGCCTTTTTGGCTTTCACGGGTGACGTTCGGACCGACGCCTTTCATTTCATCGGCTTTGCGCTGCTCGTCCGTTCGTGTATCCGGAATCGCCGCCAGCTCAATGCCCGACTTTTCAATCAGCTCCACCAGACTTTGTTCCAGACTGGTTACCAACATAATGACACGATTCAAAACCTGACCGGTCAAATCTTGAAATGACTGCGCCATCATAATGTCGGTAACCTGCGTCTGCGCTTCGGCAATCCATTCTTTCATGTCATCGTCTAGGGCTTTCGATTCCATGGTTTCCAACAGCGCAACGATATTTTCCGCTGCTGAAAGGGTTTTGTTACTGGCTTCTTCCGTGGTTTCAATCACATATTGCAACCGTTCCGAGGCATCGGGCAAGCCGTGTTTGGTGTGTTGCAGAAGCATGGCATCACTGCCAAATGACTCCAGCGTATCGTGCAAATTTTGTGCGATTTCCTCCACCTGACCCAATAATTTGGCATCTCTCGTTGCGATAATGGCATCCAGCGTTTTCGAGGCCTCGTCATACTGGCCGTTTTCCAATGCACTTAACAGCTCTCTGGCTTGCTCAAGGTTAATATTAGGCATCCTTCCTCCTTTTTAAGGTCATTGTCCAGTTCCACAGAACCGCCCCCATTTAATAAAAAAAAAGCCCTATTCACTTTGCATGAACAAGGCTTTTATTTCCAATACCGACATTTCCAAGCAAGGCGTTAACCACCTGCCGCTTTCTTGCGCTCTTCAACACGCTCAAATATTTTTTGTATTTTGCCGTTCAAGGTCGCCGCTGTAAAAGGTTTGACGATATAACCGTCCACGCCGGCTTCAGCGGCTTCCAGTATCTGGCTGCGCTTGGCTTCGGCAGTAATCAATAAAAAAGGCGTATCCTTAAGCTTGGCATCGGCTCGAACATGTCTCAGCAAATCAATCCCCGTCATCTGCGGCATATTCCAATCACTTACGATGAAATCGTATTTGCCGCTTTGCACCATCGGCCAAGCAGTGGCACCATCGTCGGCTTCATCAAACCGACTGAAGCCCAGCTCTTTCAGCAAGTTTTTGACGATACGTCGCATGGTAGAAAAATCATCGACTACCAATATATTCATGTCTCTATCGATTTGCATTCTATTTCCTCAAACCCTGTTATTAACTCTTAAATCCAATCTTTCAGGCGTGACTTCAAACGCTTAACTGCCTGACTGTGTATTTGACTGACACGCGATTCACTGACTTCCAACACTTCACCAATTTCTTTGAGGTTCAATTCCTCATCATAATAGAGTGCCATGACCAATTTTTCCTTTTCTGGCAACGCACTGATCTGTTCGGCCAACGCCGATTGGAAACCCGATTCCGTCAACTCCGCTATGGGCGTTTTAATGCCGCTGACCATGCGGTCTTCAGACAGTTCATCGTGATCCGGTTCGTCAATCGACAAAAGTTGCGCCGAGTTGGTGTCTTGAAGAATATGATAATATTCCTCCATAGAAACCCCTAACTCCTCGGCCACCTCCTGATCGCGTGCTTCACCGCCTTTTCGAGACTCCACAGCATTAATGGCTTCAGAGACTTCCCGCGATTTCCGATATACCGATCTGGGCGTCCAATCCCCTTTTCGAATTTCATCAAGCATGGCACCACGGATACGGATACCCGCATAGGTCTCAAAACTGGCACCCTGTCCAGAATCAAATTTTTGTGCCGCCTCAATCAAACCAATGATACCGGATTGAATCAAATCGTCCACCATGACACTGTCTGGCAAACGGCCTTTCAGGTGATAGGCGATTCGCTTGACCAAAGGCAAAAATGCCTCGATATCCATGACAGCCGATGAGGTTTGCTTATGTATACTCGCGTAAGCTTGGGTACCCGTCATGAAATCCGTTTCCTCATTTATTCAGGCCTAGCCTGAAACAAACTCTCAACAAAAAACTGCAAATATCCCGTCACACCGGTCGGGATAGGCCAATCGTCTATGGTCTGAGCAATCCCGCGAAACGCTTGAGCCGACGGACTCATTGGCTTGGCGATTGTCACCGGTGTCTGCTTCTGGATGGCATCACGCAAATCGTGATCAAACGGAATGGTTCCCAAATAGTGAATGGAAACCTCCAAAAACTGTTCACACACCTGAGCGAACTTATCATACAGCATACGCCCCTGCTTTTCAGAGCGAACCATGTTCGCCAGTAACTGAAACTGCGTTAATTTATACTCACGACTCAGCACTTTGATCAAGGCATAGGCGTCGGTCATCGACGCCGGTTCGTCATTCACCACCACCACGACTTCTTGAGACGCGCGACAAAAACTCACTACGCTGTCAGCGATCCCCGCCGCCGTATCGATGATCAATACATCTAATATACCGTCTAATTCGGAAAAGGCGTTAATTATTCCAGCATTTTCCATCGGGGTCAATTGAGCCATGCGTTTAACGCCCGAAGCGGCCGGAATGACTTTTAAGCCTCCCGGCGCATCCACCATCACCTCACGCAGTGTTTTCTCACCATCCAGCACGTGTGACAGATTATACCGAGTTTGTAAACCAAGCATGATATCGACGTTGGCCAATCCCATATCAGCGTCCATCAACAATACTCGCCGCCCAAGCTTACTGAGGCTGACGCCCAAGTTCACCGACACGTTTGTCTTACCGACCCCCCCCTTGCCACTGGCAACGGCAATGACTCGAACGGGCTTGCTTTTTTTAACAGAATTCACTTTACGGTCACCGTTATTCATTGTTTGCATTGCTCTAAGGCCAGCCGCTTGATCATTGAGCATCGGAAATCTCCTTTCCCATTCCCATGCGTAAGGCCTCATCCTGTCTTGCGTTTTGATTTTGTTGACCTAATACAATCGCTTTGTCCATTAAATCCCTAACCTTAACCGGCTCTAAGTCTTCCGGCACTCTTTGCCCACTCGACATATAAGACAAAGACAGTTTATGCTCAATCAAAACCGTCATGATATTGCCCAATTGCAAGGCTTCATCCACTTTGGTCAGAATGCAACCCCGCAAACCCACCTGACTGAAAGAACGCACTATGTCTTTCATAACGCTTAATTGCGTGGCCGCCGACATCACGAGATAATTACGAATGTGGCTCACGCCGGGGTGCGCCTTTGTCAGCTGCTGAGTCAGCATAATGTCTTTTTGGCTGATGCCGGCCGTATCAATCAAAATTAATTTTTTCGTTGCCAGCGAACTCAACAGGCTATACATTTCGCCTTCCGTACTGACAACATGCACCGGCACCCCCATCAAATCCGCAAACGTCTTCAACTGGGCTTGAGCACCAATTTTATAACAATCGGTTGTCACTAACGCGATTTGGCTGGGACTGTTACGCATCACAAAACGACTGGCCATTTTTGCAATGGTGGTGGTTTTGCCAACCCCTGTGGGTCCCACCAGAGCGACAATGCCGCCCGACTCCAAAATATCACGGTCATCGACCGGAATCATGGATTCAATCAAACGCAGGATTTCGGACCAGGCCTGGTCGTATTCCGCATTCACGTTCAACACCAACTCTTGGGCCAAATCCCAACCGATCCCCAATCGAATCAATCGCTTTATCAGCCCCACCTTGTGGGGATCTTGGGTCTCTGTTTGATTCCAAGCCAGCCCTGAGAGCTGATTTTCCAGCATACTCTTAACCGCCTGCAATTCACTGGCCATCTTAGAAATATCCGTGTTCGTCATCGCCGAACTTTGTAAAGAGGCCATTTCCAGTTCCGGCGAGCGATAGCTGCTGTGCCCTTCAGACGGCCTTGGCTCAGATTGCGCTTGATACTGCTTCGCCTCAGGGTCAATGGCCGCCACCACCTCAACCCCTTCATCGGTTTGACGGGTAGACATAATCACGGCGTCATCACCCAACTCATCACGAACCAATGCCATGGCACGGCGCATATTCGGAGCTAAGTAACGTTTTAATTTCATTTAGTTTCCTTGACCAACGCTCGCCACAACGCTGATACGTCGATTTTCCGGCACTTCCGAATAGGCTAACACATGCAGGTTCGACAGACTGAATCGAAACAGCCTCGCCAACTGAGCACGAATTTGCGGTGCCACCAATAGAACCGCGACCTGACCTGACATTTCCACTTTCTGCGCTTCTTCCTTGAGTGTGGTGTGCAGCCTTTCTGCCAGGCCTGGTTCAATGGCTAATTGCCCCTCCGGCGCACCTTGTGATGACTGAAGCAACAACTGTTCCAAACCAGGATCCAGTGTAATCACCTTCAACTCCTCATCCGTTCCCACCAGCCCTTGCACAATGGAACGCCCTAACGCCGCGCGAACGTGTTGCGTTAATTGGGTTGGATCTTGAGTCGCCGATGCTCTTTCGGTCAACGCCTCCAAAATCGTTCGCAAGTCTCGAATGGAGACTTTTTCGACCAATAAATTTTGCAGCACCTTCACCACGACCGCCAAAGACATCCGCTCTGGAACCAGCTCGTCCACCAATTTCGGCGATGACTCTTTCAGTTTATCCAACAGCTTCTGAACTTCATCGTGCCCCAACAACTCGGACGCATAATCCTGAATCACTTGACTGATATGGGTGGCCACAACCGTACTGGCATCCACCACTGTGTAGCCCAAGGCTTGCGCTTGTTCACGATCCGACGGCGCGATCCACACCGCATCCAGCCCAAAAGTCGGATCCTTCGTGGCCGTGCCTTGAATTTCACCAAATACCTGTCCGGGATTAATGGCCAGTTCCTTATCCGGAAAGACTTCACCTTCTCCCGATGAAACCCCCATCAGCATAATTTTATATTGGTTCGGTTTCAAATCCAAATTATCGCGTATGTGCACCGGGGGCACCAAAAAACCCAATTCCTGAGACACCTTTCGGCGAACCCCTTTTACACGCTCTAAAAGCTGGCCGTTTTGCGACTGATCCACCATCGGAATCATCCGGTAACCCACTTCCAGCCCCAACACATCAACCGATTGTACATCGTCCCAGCTTAATTCAGGTGCCGAAGCTTCTTCTTCGGGCTTTTCTTCATTCAGCATCTCTTCCGCAGACGGCTTTTCCTGCTGTTTTTTATGAATAAAGTAGGCACCGGCACCGGCAATCGCTGCAAATGATAAAAACGCCAAATTCGGCATCCCTGGAATCACCCCGAAAACCCCCACAATGCCGGCCGTCATGCCCAAGGCTTTTGGATTGGCAAACATTTGCGTTTGCACTTGTTGGCTCATATCTTCTTTATCGCCGGACACGCGCGTCACGATAATGGCCGTGGCGGTAGACAACAGCAGTGACGGTATCTGCGCGACCAAGCCGTCGCCCAATGTGAGCAGAGTATACACCTCAATGGCATCACTGAAACTCATATCATGCTGCCCCATGCCAATGGCAAACCCACCGATCAGGTTGATAAACAGAATGATAATCCCCGCAATGGCATCCCCGCGCACAAACTTACTGGCACCGTCCATGGAGCCGTAAAAATCGGCTTCGCTGGTCACCTCAATTCGACGTGCCTGCGCCTGTTCCTGCGTAATCAGACCGGCGTTCAAGTCCGCATCAATCGCCATCTGCTTGCCCGGCATGGAATCCAATGTAAAACGCGCACTCACTTCCGCAACACGACCGGCACCCTTGGTAATGACCACAAAGTTAATCACCACCAGTATGGCAAACACCACCAGACCAACCGCAAAATTACCACCGATAACAAACTCGCCAAAGGCCTCAATCACATGACCGGCCGCCGCCGCGCCATTGTGCCCTTCCAGCAAAATGACACGGGTTGAGGCGATATTCAAGGATAACCGGAACAGCGTTGCCAAGAGAATAATGGTGGGGAAAACCGCAAAGTCCAACGGGCGCTTCGCATAGAGAGTGACCATCAACACCACCAAAGAGAGTGCGATATTGAAGGTAAAGAAAACATCGAGCAGGAAAGGCGGCAAGGGCACAACCACCATCGCCAACAACGCCAAAATCGCAATCGGAATGCCTAAGCCGTTTTTAAACGCCTCTTTGAGCTTGTCGAGTAGTTGATTAAAATTCATGGCATCTCAGCTTTTACTCAGCCGCACCCTTGGGTGCTTCCGTTTGCATGTCTTCAGGAATCGGTAAATTTTTAAAGTCCACCGGTTTCGCTTTCTGGCCTTCGCGTAATTGGTAGACATACGCCAAAATGGTCGCCACCGCTTTGAACAACTGGAACGGAATCGGCCGTCCCGGCTCGGCATTGTGATACAAGGCTCTGGCTAAAGGCGGGGCTTCGATAATCGGAATATCATGCTCCTTCGCCATCGTCCGAATCTGTGCCGCCATAAAATCACTGCCGATTGCTAACACCATCGGCTCATCCATCGTATCCGCGTCATATTGTAACGCCACTGCGTAATGGGTTGGGTTGGTAATGACCACATCCGCTTCCGGTACCTTCTGCATCATACGTCTTTGCGACATCTCCCGCTGCAACTGACGAATGCGCCCCTTGACTTCTGGACTCCCTTCCTGCTGTTTAAATTCCTCTTTCACTTCCTGCTTGGTCATTTTCAACTGATTGATGTGCTGATGTATCTGAAACGGCACATCAATCGCTGCAATCACAATCAGCGCCAAACTGACGAAAATAAAGGCTTCAATGATCATTTTCGCCGAATGCCCCAGCGCCATCTTCACTGGCTCCACACCGATACTGAGAATTTCTTCGTAGGAGTACCACAGAAAATACACTGCCACCAACGACACCAGCACAAATTTTCCCAGCGCCTTAATCAGCTCCATCAGCGCCTGCATAGACACCATGCGTTTCAAGCCAGAAATCGGGTTCATCTTGCTGATCTTGGGCGACATCGCCTGGGTACTGAAATTCCAACCCCCTAACAGCGTACCGGAGACCAGCGCAATCAACACCATAAACATCAAAAAGGGCAACACCAAGAAAATCGCCTGCACCACCAAGCCTAGAATGCGGTTTGCAAGCATTTGCGTATCAAAAGCATGCGAACGATCAAAGCTCAAACCTGCAATGAATATTTTCTGAATGTCTTCAGCCATGCCGATGCCAAAAAAGTACAGAAACAGGGCGGCACCCAAGGTCATCATGAGCGACGCCA
Organism: Hydrogenovibrio sp.; assembly: GCF_049975065.1. Lineage (GTDB taxonomy): Bacteria > Pseudomonadota > Gammaproteobacteria > Thiomicrospirales > Thiomicrospiraceae > Hydrogenovibrio. The sequence continues at coordinate 105,928 of NZ_JBNGDN010000001.1, read as the reverse complement.
GTTCTCTTGAACGAGGAACCTGCCCTTTTTCACGGGCTTCACGGAGCTTCTTATCGGAGGGTTCTTCGGATTTTTCGGTACCGTCTTCGTTTTCCGCCATCTACCTGCCCCAGTTAGCCTATGAATTCAACCCCAGCTTGGCAATCACTTCAACCGCATTATTCACCAGCGCTTGCAAATTGGGTAACAGCAAAGGCGTCATAAACACCAGCATAATCAGACCCGCCATCAACGTCACCGGAAAGCCCACCGCAAAGATATTCAATGCTGGCGCAGCACGCGACACCACCCCAAACGCGATATTCACCAATAATAAAGCGGTCACCAGCGGCAAAGCCACACCCACACCGAAAGCAAACATCTCACCGCCAAATTCAAAAATCAGTTTCAAGCTGTCCTGATTAAAAAAATGCAACCCGATCGGCAAGGTTTCAAAGCTACTGACTACCGCTTTAAAGACCAACACATGGCCATTCATCAGCAAAAATAGCAACGTCACGATAATGGTAAAGTAGCGCCCCACAATCGGTGTATTCACTCCCGTCGCCGGATCCACCATACTTGCCATGGCCAACCCCATCGCCATTGACACCATGTGCCCCGCCACCACAAACGCTTGAAAAACAACCAGAAAAATCAACCCAATCGCAGCGCCAATGCCTAGTTGCTGCACAATCAATAAAACACCGTGCCAAGTAAAAGGGCTCACCGGTGGCGGCAAAGACAAAGCGGGGGCCACCGCCAACGTGATGAACACCGCCAGAAACAGACGAACTTGGGTAGAAACATAAGACGCCGAGAGCAACGGCACTATGAGCAGCATACCGGTAATGCGCGTAAAGGGCCAAAAATACAGCCCCAGCAATTGCAAAAACTCGGTATAACTAAACGTCATGAAGCCTCCGACAGCCTCTTCCCCGGCAGAAGAGCTTCATCGCATGAACGCATGAAACCGCTCTCACCGTTTATCCGATATAGGCTGGGATATTTTCAATTAACTCCCGTGAAAAAGACACCAGTGTTGTCAACATCCAAGGCCCGGCCACCACCAGAACCACCCCGACAATCGCCACCTTTGGAATAAAACTCAACGTCATTTCATTGATCTGCGTGGCCGCCTGAAACATCCCCACCAACAAACCAATGGCCAGCGCGGGTAACAGCAAAGGTGCGGCCAGCATGGTCACCACCTCCAACATTTTCTGACCAATGGTCAGTACAAATTCCGGTGTCATCAGATACTTCCTCCCGCAACGACAAAACTATTGGCCAAGGTTCCCATCAAAAGCGCCCAACCGTCAATCAGCACAAACAACATGATCTTAAACGGCAAGGAGATAATCATCGGCGACAACATCATCATCCCCATCGCCATCAATAAAGTGGCCACCACCAAATCGATAATCAAAAAAGGAATGAAGATCATAAAACCGATTTGAAACGCGGTTTTCAATTCACTGGTCATATAGGCCGGAATCAGAATTTTAAACGGAACACTTTCCGGATCGGTCAGCTGCACATCCGCCATCTCTGCGAACATTCCAAGATCGTCCGCGCGAGTTTGCTGAATCATAAACTGATGAATCGGTTTCGAACCAATGTCCAGCGCTTCTTTAAACTGAATTTCTTCTTCCAGATAAGGACTGAGCGCCGTATCGTAAATTTTATCCAGCACCGGTGACATGATAAATAACGTCAGAAACAGCGCCAACCCGATCAACACCTGATTCGACGGTGTCGATTGGGTTCCCAAAGCCTGCCTCAATAACGCCAGCACCACAATGATCCGCAAGAAAGAGGTCATGGCGATCAGCGCGGCAGGCAACAAGGTTAACCCCGTCATCAGCAACAGAATCTGAATCGTAAGGGTATAATCCTGATTACCTTGAGCATCGGTTTCCACCGTAAAAGCGGGCACCCCCGGCTGCGCCCAGCCGACCAAAGGCAACAGCAACAAAAGACTGCCTAAAAGGACGCGCCCATAGAAGCAGACAGGCTTAATCATTTGCTCGTCCACCCGGTGGTTTTTCCGATGCCGGCGGAGGTGCTTTTGAACTGGAACCCATCGGGCTGGGAGCCTCCGACTCTGATTTAACAAAGGTTTTTTGCTGTAAGGCTTCTTGCAAACGCTTGGCAAAAGCACTGGTGGGGGTTGAAGGCGCTTCGACCGCAATCGGCTCTTCCAGCTTGTGCAACAAGGACACGCGACTGGCGGTAACACCGATCAGCAACTGTTCCTGCCCGATTTCCAACAGCACCGCTCTTTCTCGTTGCCCAAGGCTCATCACCCCGAGAATTTTCATTTGATTCCCCGCCACGCCGTTAATCTTACCAAAACGCTTCAACATCCACGCAGCGGCAAAAATAATCAACAAAACAAAAAACAACGAAATCAGAATCTGACCAATGTAATGACTGGGTTCTAGGGTTCCGCTCAACGAAGCATTCGTGCCGGGTGCCGACTCATCCGTCTGAGCAAAAGAAACAGCGCTGACAAACCACAGGGCGCAAAACCACCAGGCCTGGTAAAAAGGCTGAAAAAGCGAATTTAAACCCCGTGGAAAGGCTGGAAAGGATAGGCGTTTCATAAAGGACAATTGTAAAGGATAACCCATTAAAGTGTAAGCACTTATTCGTTGAATTCATGGGGGTTAATCCGATTAGGTCACTTAACCCGAAAATTTCATAAATTAAGCACCATCTCGCTTGTCCTTTGATTCCACAAGTCATATTGCTCGACTGCCCCCTTGGGGCGTCGAGTTCTTCGTATCTTCAGTCGGTCGTAATCGTGGAGTCGACACGCCTGCAGAAATGTCCGTGTGAAAACAAATTTCTGCGCAATCTTGGCGCAAATTTATGAAATTTTCGCGCTGAGTGTCAGGACGTTGCTGGCCACTTGATTAACGCCCGTTCGGGAAGCGCTGATCCTGATTTTGAGCCATGACAAACGCCACCGCATAATGCACCTCATCACTGAGGCTAATCAACCAATTCGTGATTCCCAATGCCTGAGCCACTTCAAACGTTTGGTTGCGCAACTCCACTATCGGTTGACCGTTAGACGAATGCGCAATCGCCATATCGGTAAAACAGACGCCTTGAGTGAACCCGGTGCCCAATGCTTTAGCAATGGCTTCTTTAGCCGCCCAGCGTTTGGCTAAAAACCGCTCCGGCTGGGCATGGGCAGCCAACTCCAGCAATTCGCCATCGGATAACACCCTTCGCGCAAACTGTTCGCCACGTTTTTCCCAAAGTTTTCTGATGCGATGAATTTCGACAATATCGGTTCCCACCCCCAACACCACGACTCAAACCACCTTAAACCCAATAAGCCTGTTGCCGAGCTTCAACCATTAAGCGTTTCATTTCCGACACAGCGGTCGACAGTCCGGAGAATAACGCCTGCGAAATGATCGCATGGCCAATATTCAGCTCCTCAATCACTTTAATACCCGCAATCGCCTGGACATTATGATAATGCAAACCATGACCGGCATTGACCGTCAAACCGATTGAGGCCGCATAATGCGCCGCCTCGCGCAAACGCTGCAGCTCCGCCGCAACCTGTTTCGGCTCCGTCAGATCGGCATAAGTGCCGGTGTGCAGCTCAATGACCGGCGCACCAACCGCCTTTGCGGCCTCAATTTGCGTTTTATCCGCATCAATAAACAAGGAAACCCGCGTTTTATTTTCCGCTAACTGCGCACAGTAATCGGTTAACCACGCCGTTTGCGATGCCACATCCAAGCCGCCTTCGGTGGTGAGTTCCGCCCGCTTCTCAGGCACAAGACACACATCTTCCGGCTGACACTTCAGCGCAATTTCCAGCATTTCCTGAGTGGCCGCCATTTCCAGATTGATCTTTGTCTGACGCAACTCGGACAAACGGTACACATCCGCGTCCTGAATGTGGCGGCGATCTTCCCGCAGATGCAGCGTAATACTGTCCGCCCCCGCCATTTCGCCATCCAAAGCGGCTTTGACCGGATCAGGATAGCGCGTGCCGCGCGCTTGACGAATGGTTGCCACATGATCAATATTCAAACCAAGATAAATCGGATGCATAGTCATTCCTTAGTTAACTCAAAATTCAGACTCTGACAAAACCACCAGGCCTGGTTAAAATGCATTAAACAGCGCGCGCGATTGGATGGGTTTGGCTCCCAAT
>NZ_JBNGDN010000001.1:0-101750 GCF_049975065.1 Hydrogenovibrio sp. | reverse complement strand
CACGCAGACAGCCTTCACAGAAACAGCCTTTCGCCAACTTTAACAGACAGTCCCCTGTCACCCAGACCCCCACCATTCCCGTCGGCAGCGCCGCATCATTTTCCGCAAACAAACCCTGTTCGGGATGAAACCAGTAGCGTTGCTGAATGACCAACGGTTGTTGACGATGATCCGTTTCAATCTGAAACGCCACGCCCAATTCCGACAGCAGTTCGTATTCAAATTGACGTAATGCCCAGGCCTGGTCAGAACGGTTTCGAGACACGGCCAAATCATACAGCGTCTGTTGATAGGCTTCAAACAACCTATCCGTCGCCAAGCTCGGATAGAGCAAGCGATACAACAACTCATTGACATACAGACCGCACACGCTGGCCTCGCCCGCCAATGGAAAGCGCAATTGCGCCGACTCAAGATGATTTAAAGCCACCAAATCCGATGTGCGCCCCTGACGTTCACGCCAACCAATATTTACCCCTTGGAAAGGTTGCAACCAGGCCTGTTTGGCGGCGGCCGCACGGCTTCCGGTTCGCACCCCTTTCACCACCGCATTCTGTTTACCGAAATCGGCGGTAAAAAACGTCACCAATAAACTGGTTTCACGATAAGCACGACGATGTAACACAAAGGCTAATTGCTCAATATCCTTTGCCAAACGCTTCCTCGCTACTCAAATAGAACTCGCTACGAATGTTCTGTATAGCCAAGACTGGCCAAAGCACGCTCGTCATCCGACCAATTTTCTTTCACCTTGACCCACAACTCCAGATGCACTCGGGCATCCAATAAATGCATCATATCCTTACGCGCCTGAATGCCCATCTGCTTAATCTGTTCACCTTTCTTCCCAATGACAATCTGCTTCTGCCCCGGACGCTCCACCAAAATCAAGGCATTAATGTGCCAGCGGTGCTCTTCTTCATTAAACGCAAATTGCTCAATCTCAACGGTGGCGCCATAAGGCACTTCATCCCCCAAGGTACGCATTAACTTTTCGCGCACTATCTCAGCGGCGAGAAAACGTGTGGAGCGGTCGGTAATATAGTCCTCTGGAAAAATCGCCGCCTGATGCGGTAAATGCTTCAATATCTCCGCCCGCAACGGCTCAAAGCCGGATTTGGAATAGGCGGATATGGGAATCAAAGCGTCAAAATCCGCCTGTTCTCCCACCTTTTGCAAAAACGGAAACAGATCGGTTTTTTGTTTAAACTTATCCACTTTATTCACCAACAGCACCACCGGAATCTCACTGAGACGGCACCGTTCCGCCACCGCCTGATCCTCTTGGCTCCAGCGCCCGGCTTCGACCACAAACAAAATCACATCCACATCCGCAAAGGCACTGCTGGCCGCCCGGTTCATGTATCGATTAATCGACTTCTGACCGTCCAGGTGCATTCCCGGCGTATCCACAAACACAACCTGAAACGCGTCCGTCGTTAAAATCCCGTGAATACGGTGTCGGGTTGTTTGTGGTTTCGGCGACGTTATGCTCAACTTCTGCCCAATCAAAGCATTCATAATCGTGGACTTGCCAACATTCGGACGGCCGACCACCGCGACAAAACCGGCTTGATACCCCGCCTCTGCCGAAGGTCTACCCGAGTCAGTGTTTGGCTCCATCGCATCAGTCATCGTTTTTCTCCAGAATTTCCAAAGCCTCTTCAGCCGCCAATTGCTCCGCCTTACGCCGATTAGTCGCGGTTGCCTCAAACTTTCGATTCAACTTCGCCACATAACAACAGACAGTAAAATCCTGAGCATGAGCCGGACCATTCACCGAAATAACACTGTATTCCGGCAACTCTTGATGACTGGATTGCAGAACTTCCTGTAACCGAGTTTTCGGGTCTTTGCCCACTTTGGCGGGATCCAGTGCCTTCAAGCGGTTCTCGTAACTGCGCAACACAAAGGCACGGCAAGCCTCCAAGCCACCATCCTCATAGACGGACGCAATGATCGCTTCCATCGTATCGGCGATAATGGATTCGCGCCGATAACCACCACTCTTCAACTCGCCCGGCCCCAACATCAAATAATCCGATAATTGATATTCTCTACCAATTTTCGCTAAGGTTTCGCCCTTCACCAGATAGGCGCGAATCCGACTCAAATCCCCCTCGGAAATCTTATGAAACTGGTGAAACAACGCATCGGCAATGATAAAGTTAACCAAACTGTCCCCTAAGAACTCCATGCGCTCATTGTTACGCGCCCCCACACTGCGATGGGTTAAAGCACGCTGAAGCAACTCCAGGTTCTGATATTGGTAACCAAGCGCCTTCGCCAAGCGCTCAAGCTTGATGCGTTTTTCCCCTTCCGACATGTTACTCAATCCCTTTGCCAATTCGTTCAACCTGAATGCCGTCGTCCCAATTCATCCAAATTGCGAAGGCCTTGCCTTTCAGGTTGCGCTCAGGAACAAACCCCCAAAAACGGCTGTCATTACTGTGATCGCGATTATCCCCCATCATAAAGTAATGCCCTTCCGGCACCGTCACCGTCGTCATATCCTGCCCACGCTTTTCGGGGTCTAACAAAATATCATGCGAATGCTCTCCAAAAAACTCTTCCAGTAAGGTCGCGCCGTCCATCACTTTTCCGGAGGCCACGCCCTCATACTCCCCCAGCAATGTCTGTTTGACCGCTTGACCATTCACAAACAGGGTTTTTCCGTAATAGGCAATTTCGTCGCCCGGCAACCCCACCACCCGTTTAATGTAGTCCACATCCGGGTCTTTCGGATATTTAAACACCACCACATCCCCCCTCTTCGGCTCACCGACGGGCAGGATTTTCGTCTGGGTCACTGGCAATTTCACACCATACGAAAACTTGTTGACGACAATAAAATCACCGATTTCCAAGGTCGGATACATGGAACCAGATGGAATACGAAACGGCTCGGCCACAAAGGAACGCAACACCAGCACGATCAAAAAAACGGGAAATAAAGAACGCGAGTATTCAACTAATATCGGCTCTTTTTCAGTGGTGACGGAGCGATCACGTTTCGGCTTCCACACCACCTTATCAACATACACAACCACACCGGTAATGGCGGTGACAATCACCAATATTAATTCAAAACTCATTTATACAATTCTCTTAGGTTTCATCGGAGGTATTCAGCACCGCTAAAAACGCTTCTTGCGGTAAATCCACGCTGCCGATCGACTTCATGCGTTTTTTGCCTTCTTTCTGTTTCTGCAGCAGTTTCTTTTTACGGGAGACATCGCCGCCGTAACATTTTGCGGTCACGTTTTTACGCAGCGCTTTTACATTCGTTCGACCGATCACCTTCGCGCCGATGGCGGCCTGAATCGCCACATCAAACATTTGCCGCGGGATGATCTGACGTAACTTTTCGATCAGCACCTTGCCTCGTTGCACCGCCGTGGAGCGATGCACAATCAACGCCAGAGCATCCACTGTTTCGCCATTGATCAAAAATTCCAAACGCACCAAATCGTCCGCCTGAAAGCGTTTGAATTCATAATCCATTGAGGCATAACCACGACTGGTCGATTTCAAACGATCGAAGAAATCCAACACCACTTCATTCAACGGCAATTCGTAATGAATCGACACCTGATTTCCGGCATACTGCATGTCCTTTTGGACGCCTCGTTTTTCCAAACAAAGCTTCATGACCGCGCCCACATAATCATTCGGCACCAGAATATTCGCCTGAATAATCGGCTCGCGTATTTCTTCGATGACGCTTTGATCCGGCAGACTGGAAGGGTTATCGATATTGAGAAGTTCACCCTTTTTGGTTAAAACCTCATAAACAACCGTGGGAGCCGTGGTGATCAAGTCAAGATTGTATTCACGTTCCAGCCGCTCTTGGATAATCTCCATGTGCAGCATCCCCAGAAAGCCGCAACGAAAACCGAAGCCGAGCGCATCCGAACTTTCCGGTTCAAAATGCAAAGCGGCATCATTCAGGCGTAACTTTCGTAAAGCTTCACGCAAATCCTCATAATCTTCGGAACTGATCGGAAAGAGTCCGGCAAACACCCTTGGTTGAACCGGTTTAAAGCCGGGCAAGGGCTTAGCATCCGAGTCCGATGTCGTTATGGTGTCACCGACAGGGGCGCCGTCAATGTCTTTAATACCGGCAATCACATAGCCAACTTCCCCAGCCGATAAGAAGTCCCGCGAAGTGCGCTTTGGCGTAAAAATACCCACATCATCAACCAGGTACTCATCCTTAGTCGAAACAATTTGCATCTTTGTTTTTTTACCAATTTTACCGTCAATGACCCGCACTAGGGAGACCACGCCAAGGTAATTATCAAACCAAGAGTCAATAATCAACGCCTTGAGCGGCGCGGCCGGGTCGCCGACTGGCGGCGGAATTTTTTGCACGATTTCTTCTAGCGTTTCTTTTACGCCAATGCCGGATTTCGCACTGGCATGAACCGCGTCATGCGCTTCGATGCCGATAATCTCTTCAATTTCATCCACCACCCGATCCGGATCCGCTGCCGGTAAATCAATCTTGTTCAAGACCGGCAAGACCTCCAGACCCTGCTCGATGGCGGTGTAACAGTTGGCCACGGTCTGAGCCTCCACCCCTTGCGACGCATCAACGACCAACAAAGCGCCTTCGCAAGCCGCTAGGGAGCGGGACACTTCGTAAGAGAAATCCACATGCCCAGGCGTATCGATAAAATTCAGTTGATACCGTTGACCATCGTCCGCTTCATAATTCAACGTCACACTCTGTGCCTTGATGGTAATCCCACGTTCGCGCTCCAAGTCCATTGAATCCAGTACCTGACTGGCCATCTCCCGTTCCGTCAGACCGCCGCACAACTGAATAAAACGATCGGCAATGGTGGACTTTCCGTGGTCAATGTGTGCAATGATGGAGAAATTACGAATGTGTGCAAGCTGCTTAGACATCTAGGCCTCAAAATAAACGATTTGAAAGATTCAAAACGGCTTTGTAAACGTGCTCTGACCCCGATAAACGCATCTAACCCGTCCGAATGGCGACACGCCGCTGATCTCACTGCGGGCACTGTCGGATCACTAAAACGCAAAAAGGGTGTCTAGTTGCGAACGCTAGCCACCCTTTTCAAGCATCGAGGCTTAACCGTTTGATAACCAATTAAACCGCGTATTTTACGCTAATTGATTGGAAATCTCACTTTATATTCACCCTGCGACTTCGATTGACGTGAAGCCCATCAAATGTCGCATTCTGTAAAAGAGTCTGTTTAAGACAATACCAACGGAACGAAGATTGAACGATTACCGCGAATAATCCGCGCCGGTAAAGAACGTCCTTTCGGTGCCGAACGAATCACTTCATTTAAATCCTTTGGCGATTTTATCGGCTTGAAGTTAATGGTAATCAAAATATCACCCGCCATAATGCCCGCTTTTTGAGCGGCGCTGTTATTTTTAACTTCTGTCACCGCCACCCCGAATGGAATATTTAAACGCTCCAATACCTTTTGCTGGATCGGCTCCACTTGCACTCCCAAGGACGTATTTTCATACCCTTTCTGAGGCGCATCTTTCGAACCAGTCGACGCCGCGTCGGCTTGTGAATCGAGCGGTTTCAGGCGAACGGTAACGGTTTTAAAACGACCATTGCGCAGCACTTTCACCTGAACCGGCTTGCCAACCGGTGACGTGCCAACAACCGGTGGCAAGTCCGATGATTTTTGGATGGTTTTGCCCCCAAACTCTAAAATAATATCCCCAGGTTCAATACCCGCTTCATCCGCCGCCGAGCCTTTTTCCGTGGATGTGACCAACGCCCCCATGGGTCGCTTCATATCAAATGAACGCGCCAAATCACCGGAAACTTCTTGAACACCGACACCGAGAAAGCCGCGCTCAACAAAGCCTTTTTCTCTTAACTGCTTTGCCACGTCCATCGCAATATCGATTGGAATTGAAAAGGACAGCCCCATGGAACCACCGCTTTTGCTGAATATTTGCGCATTGACGCCAACAACCTCACCGTCCATATTCAGCAAGGGGCCACCGGAATTACCCGGATTAATCGGCACATCCGTTTGAATAAACGGCACATAGGTGTCATCTGGAAGCGAGCGCCCCAAAGCACTGACAATGCCGTGCGTGACAGTGTAATCCAACCCAAACGGCTCGCCGATTGCTAACACCCATTGGCCGACTTTTAAGTTTTGAGAGGTGCCGATTTTAGCGGTTTTTAGACCCTTGGCGTCGATTTTAAGCAATGCAATATCGGAGCGTTCATCCGCACCGATCAGCTTGGCCTTCAGTTCTTGACGGTTGCTGAGTTTAACCACGATATCATCGGCTTCTGCCACCACATGGTTATTGGTGATGATGTAGCCATCCTGGGAAATAATAAAACCAGAGCCCAACGAATTGGCTTCTTTTCTAGGCGCCGGTGGCTGGCCGTGCGGCCCTTGGCCGGGAATCCCAAAAAAGTAACGCAACATTTCTTCAGGCATGCCACGAAACTGAGGCATGGAACCAACTTCGACTTTTCGAGTCGTACTGATGTTCACCACCACATCGCTGTTTTCCGCCGCCAGCTCCGAAAAGTCCGGCAAGGTTACCGTCGCCGCTTTGACACCACCAAACGCCAACAACAACACTACAGCCATCACACTGTAGGCATAAAACGATTTCATTACTGTCTTCATTCCAACTCCTAACGCTTTTTTAACCGTCTAACGGCTTCAGCTTATGCTTGACTGATCCGACGTGCGACCCAAGGATTGCTCCACCTCTGACACCGTAATCACAGCCTCCATTAACGGTGGCTCAGGATGATAAAACCTACGCACCCCAAGCCAACCGACAATCATTCCGAACAGCCCCCCCAGAACCGTCATCCATTCCGAAACAGCCGTTTCTTCCCAGGCCTGGGTCATCCAGCTAACACACAACCCGCCTACAAAGAGTCCTAATAATGGTATCCCATAGGCCATCAGAGAATGTTGGATGAATTGTGACTCATCCATTGACAGGCGAACCGTATCGCCAGGCCTGGCGCTAATGGCATTGCGCACCCGAAGCCGACCGGGCTGCCGAGGGACAAACAGCTTGGCCAAAGACGCTGTACCGCACCCTTTTTGGGAACCGCAACCGCTGCAGCCCGTCTGACGCTGCGTTAACACCTCTGCCCAATCACCATCGACGGATTCGACCAGCCCGTTCGCCGTCATCCGCGAAGTCGCTTCAAGTTCGCTCGGGGCGTTTCGACTCTGCAAGGCTCCTAAACGGGTTTGAGAGGCCGTCTTCCGCGCTTGCGCTGTAGGACGTCTGCTACCGGATGAATTGCTCATTCTCTATCGACTCCATGATTGTTTAACAGTTATGGTACCATTTGATTTATTTTCAAGAGGTGTTGAAATCGGCCTGCCCCTTCCAATGGCAAGGCGAGCCTCATGACCTCTTTCGGCAAATCGGCAAAAGGCGTAGTCACAAATACATGAAAAACACCGAAACTCACCCAACGACCACCCACGCACTCGTCATTGGCAGTGGGATTGCCGGTCTATCCATTGCACTTAAACTGGCACGCCATTATTCCATTACCCTCGTGGCCAAGTCATCCTTAAACGAAGGCAGTTCAGCTTACGCCCAAGGGGGGATTGCCGCGGTTTTAGACCCGTTTGATTCGATTGAATCCCACATCCAAGACACCATGGAGGCGGGTGCCGGTTTGTGTCAAATTGAAACCGTCAAAATGGTGGCTGAAAAAGGCGCGCAAGCCATTTACGAACTCATTGAGCTCGGCGTCGCTTTCAGCAAACAAAAAACCTCCGATGACTACCACTTGACGCAAGAAGGCGGCCACAGTCATCGGCGAGTGATTCACGCCGCAGATCATACCGGCAAAACAGTGACTAAAACTTTGCTGGAAGCAGTTCAATCCAACCCAAACATCACCTTACTGCCGAACCACATGACGGTGGATCTGATCCTCAATCAAGATCGTAGCCGTTGCATCGGCGCCTACATTTTGGAACCCGACAGCGGGGACGTGAAAACGCACCTAGCCCAGTTTACCGTTCTCGCCACAGGGGGAGCCAGCAAAACCTACCTCTACACCAGCAATCCGGACACCTCAACCGGTGACGGCATTGCCATGGCTTGGCGAGCCGGCTGCTCTGTCACCAATATGGAATTTAATCAATTCCACCCGACCTGCTTGTATCATCCACAAGACCGTTCCTTTCTAATATCCGAAGCCGTCCGCGGCGAAGGCGGCCTTTTAAAACTCCCCAATGGCGACACCTTTATGCACCTTTACGACGACCGCAAAGAGCTTGCGCCCCGTGACATCGTCGCCAGAGCCATTGACCAAGAAATGAAAAAGCACGGGATCGATTGCGTTTTTCTCGACATCTCACACAAACCCAAATCGTTTATCCTCGAACACTTTCCCACTATTTATCAACGCTGCTTAAACGTCGGCATCGACATTACACAAGTGCCGATTCCAGTGGTGCCCGCTGCGCACTACACCTGCGGGGGCGTTACCACCGATCTTCAGGGGCAAACCGACATCAAACATTTATACGCCATCGGCGAAACCGCCTACACCGGTTTGCACGGTGCCAACCGGCTCGCCAGCAATTCTCTGGTCGAAGGCTTGGTGTTTGCGGAAACGGCTTATCAAGATATCAAGCAAAAAATGCAACCGACCTTTCAGCCCGATCGTCACGTGCGGGACTGGGATGACACTCGCGTCACGCCGCCCAAAGAAAAGGTGCTGATCAGTCACGACTGGGATGAAGTACGCCGACTGATGTGGGATTACGTCGGAATCGTCCGCACCGACAAGCGCCTGAAACGCGCTTTGAGACGCATCAAAGTGCTGAAACAGGAAATCTATGATTATTACTATCAGCATAAATTGAATGCTGATCTGCTCGAATTACGCAACCTAGGACAGGTGGCCGAACTGATGATTCAAAGCGCCCTCAAGCGTAAAGAAAGCCGTGGGCTAAACTACAACCTTGACTACCCTTACACCAAAAAACGCAGTCGCCCCACCCAACTGAAGCCGAAACCCCACAGTCAAATGCGCAAAAAAAATTAAAAATCTCTGACCCTAATCATTATGAGCATTGCGAGAATTGCGCTCAGACGAAACAAAAAAATGCTCTCTGGAGGTACTGATTCTAGTGTAGTGTCACTGTGAATAAAGCCTTCTTGAGCCTTATCCATTTCGCAATGGCACCGCCTCATCGGAATTGACGATTTGCTCAATCAGCCCCTCCGAGGCCAGCTTATCAATGTCAATCACAATCACCATCTGCCCCTTGGTTGTTTTACTTCGATTCATGCGATCCTCGGTCTCTTTTACCTGATCTTTCTGGTCATGCACCGTTGTCAGACCTTGCATATATTGCGAGTCAATCGAGTTGGAAATATCCGGCGGTGGCTGCAAAGCGTTCACATCAAAGTGATTGACATCTGAAACAGCATCCACGACCAGCCCAACTATGCGCTCTCCTTGACTGGTCATAATATTCACCACTATTACAACCGTCGTGGCCTTGAATTCGGCGGGAATGTGAAACCGTTGACGCAAATCCAGAATCGGCACAATGGTTCCGCGAATATCAATTACCCCTTTTACATAAGCAGGCACATTCGGTAAAGGACTGGGCGCTTTCCAACCACGAATTTCCTGAACACGATCAATCGCTATCGCAAACTCTTCCTTACCCAACTTAAATGTCAAAAATTCTTTGAACGCTTCGGCCACAAGTGACTCCTCCAATCGACAAAACAGGCTGTAACCATCTCTTCGGGCTAACCACACCTTCTCAAAACTGACCCAAAATGGCTTCAAAAAAGAACTCGGTGAAAAACCAAGAACCTAAACACCACACGCGTCAATCATTTTAATCCAACAGGTGATGAAAACTTATTATACACAGTACAGAATCTGTTTAAAAAAAACTCACGAAGCAAAGCTCGGCGGTCTACTCGTTAATCGCCCATAACGCTTGGGACACAGCACAGGCTTCAAGGTATAATAAACCTTTAAAAATAATGCAGAAGGACACATAAATGAATTCAGAATGGAAAGCGTTTCTTTCTTCTCAGGGTGCCCAGTGGAACGAGCAGGATGACATCACCACTTTTGGCTTGGCAGACATTGAGCGATACATGGTGAAAAACGGGCCGGTTTTTACCACCCTCGCCACGCAAGCACTGATTAAGGTCTCTGGAGAAGAGGCTTTTTCATTCTTACAAGGCCAACTGACCAACGATTTAAGCTCAGTCACGGAAACCCGTGCACAAATGAGTGCTTACTGCGAACCGCAAGGCAAGGTACTTGCCGTGCTGCTGGTATTCAAACACGAAGACGCCTATTATTTAAATTTTGATGGCAGCCTGACCGAATCGCTTCTCAAACGCTTAACATTGTACAAAATGAACGCGAAAGTCACCCTTGAAAACCTCTCAAGTGACTGGGTTCACATTGGTTACGGCGGAGATTTCGCCGATGTGGACATTCAACGCTTGGTCACCACCAAAATCAAAGCACTGTTTGAAACCAAGTCCTTAGAAATGGAAGGGCTGACCGATGTGATCGCGGTCAAACGTTCAGGACCTTACCACACCTACAGCTTTTTCGGACCGCTTGAGGCCATGAAAGCCCTGTGGACACAGCTTAAAGCCAATGGGGAAGCCACCAACAACCTCGACTGGCGGCTTTTGCAAATTGTCAGCGGCCAGCCCAGCGTCAATGCGGACACCAGCAATGAATTCATCGCTCAATTTTTGAATCTCGACAAGCTGGACGCCATCAATTTTAAAAAAGGCTGCTTCCCCGGCCAGGAAGTCATTGCCCGTATGCACTACCGGGGCAAAGCCACCAAGCGTATGCTCCGACTTCACTTGAACCAGTCAACCCCGATGGCACCCGGTGAGACCTTCATCCTGACCGACGAGGCTGACAAATCTTATAAATTCACAACTATCCTGGCCGCACACGATGTATTCGAAGGGGTGGTTTGCTTGGCCGTCACCACGTTAAAACCACTGGAAAAGGCCCAAGGGCAACTGAAAACCGAAAACGGCGACCCAGCCCATATTGAACCGCTGCCCTATGACTTAACCGATGACTGACCAGCGTTTCCACCAGGCCTGGTGATTTTCACAACGCTGGCTCAAAACCAAAAAGTCGCTGAGAACAGCGACTTTTTGTATCGTTTTTGACGGGTTGAGAGCTTAATCCGCCGGGCGCATATGCGGGAATAACAACACATCCCGAATCGACGGTTTATCGGTAAACAGCATCACCAAACGGTCAATACCGATCCCTTCACCCGCCGTCGGCGGCATACCATGCTCCAGAGCGGTGATGTAATCTTCATCGTAATGCATGGCTTCATCGTCACCGGCGTCTTTCGCTTCCACCTGCGCTTTAAAGCGCTCGGCCTGATCTTCGGCATCGTTTAGCTCGTTAAAGCCATTCGCCAACTCTCGGCCGCCGATAAACAACTCGAAACGATCGGTGATAAACGGATTATTGTCGTTGCGACGCGCCAAAGGCGACACTTCCGCCGGGTATTCGGTAATGAACGTTGGGTCCATCAACTTTTCTTCGACCGTTTCCTCAAAAATTTCAGTCATCACTTTGCCCAAACCGCAACTTTCGTCCAAATCCAGATGCAACGATTTGGCAATGGCGCGCGCCGATTCCAAATCGTCCAATTGTTCAGCGGCAATGTTCGGATTGTATTGCAAAATGGCGTCTTTCATCGTCAGGCGCGCAAACGGCTTGCCAAAATCGAAGGTTTGCCCTTGATACGGCACCTGCGTGGAGCCGACGGTCATTTCCGCCAACTCTTTCAGCAACGCTTCGGTGTAATCCATCAACTGATGGTAATCGGTGTAAGCGGCATAGAATTCCACCATGGTGAATTCCGGGTTATGTCGAGTCGATAAGCCTTCGTTGCGGAAGCTGCGGTTAATTTCAAATACCTTCTCGAAACCGCCGACCACCAGCCGTTTCAAATACAACTCCGGTGCAATCCGCAGATACAATGGCATGTCCAGCGCATTGTGGTGGGTATTGAACGGCTTGGCGGTGGCGCCACCGGGAATGACATGCATCATCGGGGTTTCCACTTCCATAAAGCCTTTTTCAATCAGGAATTGACGCACATGCTGAACGATTTTAGAACGCAGCTTAAAGGTTTCGCGGCTTTCTTCGTTAACAATCAGATCAATGTAGCGCTGGCGGTATTTAATTTCCTGATCTTGCAACCCGTGGAACTTATCCGGCAAGGGGCGCAGCGACTTAGTAATCAGCTCTATATGCTCAACGTGTACCGACAATTCACCGGTATTGGTTTTGAACAAATAGCCTTCCGCACCAACGATATCACCCAGATCCCACTTTTTGAACTGAGTGTTGTAAAAGCCTTCCGGCAACTCATCGCGTGTCACGTAAATCTGAATACGACCATGCGTATCCTGTAAGGTGGCAAAACTGGCTTTCCCCATAATGCGACGCAGCAACATACGCCCGGCCACCTTCACACGCACTTTCGGCATTTCCGCCAATTCTTCCTTGCTTAAGGCATCGTATTGCTCGTGCAAGTCACTGGAGACGTCGTTACGACGGAAGGTGTTCGGGTAGGAGTGCCCTTCCTCTCTTAAAGCGGCGAGCTTGGCGCGTCTTTCCGCAATGATTTTGTTTTCATCCACGGCTGGGGTTTCAGTCGTGCCGGGTGTTTCTGAGTTTGCCATGTTGTTTCCTATTCAAATCGCTTAAAGTGTTTCAATTCTGTGTTGCCAATGCCGTCGGGTTTTCACCAGGCCTGGTTATTTTGCCGAACAACGTAGTCGTCTATCGTCAGACGCCCGCTTTCAGGTTTGGAATGATGAACTGATCCAGATCACCGTCCAACACCGCCGTGGTATTACCAGTTTCGACATTGGTGCGTAAATCCTTGATGCGGCCCGAGTCCAGCACGTAAGAGCGAATCTGACTGCCCCAACCGATGTCGGATTTGCTGTCTTCCAACTCCTGCTTCTCGGCGTTACGGCTCAGCATTTCCAACTCGTAAAGCTTGGCGCGCAACTGCTTCATGGCTTCGGCCTTGTTCTGGTGCTGCGAGCGCCCGTTCTGACATTGCGTCACCGTATTGGTCGGCAAGTGGGTTATCCGCACCGCCGACTCGGTTCGGTTAACGTGCTGACCACCGGCTCCACTGGCGCGGTAAACGTCGATTCGTAAATCGGCCGGGTTAATTTCAATCTCAAAACTGTCGTCGATTTCCGGCGAGATAAAGACGGAGGCAAACGAGGTGTGACGACGGTTGCCGGAATCGAAGGGTGACTTGCGTACCAGACGGTGCACACCGGTTTCGGTGCGCAACCAGCCAAAGGCATAATCGCCTTGCACATGCACGGTAGCGCCTTTGATGCCGGCCACATCCCCGGCAGACACTTCCATTAATTCGGCTTTAAACCCACGGCTTTCCGCCCAGCGTAAATACATCCGCAGCAGCATATTAGCCCAGTCCTGCGCTTCGGTGCCACCCGACCCTGCTTGAATTTCCAGATAACAATTATTGGCATCCAGCTCGCCGGAAAACATACGTTGGAATTCCAACGTATCCAACGCCTGTTCTAGGCGCGCCAGCTCGCTGACCACTTCATCGACCATTTCCTGATCGGCGTCCATTTCCGCCATTTCCAGAATTTCCTGAGCCGATTCCAGACTGCCGTCCAAATCTTGGATGGTTTTAACCACCTTATCCAGATGGGCTTTTTCTTTGCCTAAATTCTGGGCGCGTTCTGGGTCGCTCCAAACGGCCGGATCTTCCAGCTCACGATCAACCTCAACGAGGCGTTCCTGCCGAGTTTCATAGTCAAAGATACCCCCTAAGCACGTCTGTGCGCTCGGTAAAATCTTTGATTTTGCTGTAAATCGGATTCAGTTCCATAAAACGTTAACCATTATTCAAAAATAAAGCGGAATGATACCATTTTTTCACATCACAATCAGCAGCTTGCCCCAGCTTTTCTCGGGTCGAAATCGCTCACCAAGGGCGATTGAATATTATTGACATTTTCCACTCAACTTATTTCTAAACGGCCGATAACTTCTATGGAGAAAAGGCTTTGCATTCAAATTAAATCGGCGTAAGATAATACTAAAAGATACATAATTTGACGAAAATAATATCACCGTTTTAAACGTTTGATAAAGACCATCAAAATCTCGTTGCCAAACGGAACGAAAGGCTTTACCAAACCCCGTTTTCTCCAACCCGCCAGCAAAAAGGAGAACAATGCCATGACCATTTCATCTGTACCCAGCGGAATGATTGCCTATCAAAAGCATACCAGTATGCAGAGTGAAGCCTACATTTCCCAGCAAGTGTCGCAAAAAGCCGAAACCGAAAAAACCAATGGTTCCGAGGCTGCCAAAGGTGCGAACGCCATTAACAATCCCAGCATCCAAAGTCAAAACCAAGCCAGTTTGATCGCCCATTTATTCGGCGACTCCAATCAGGCCATGAGTGACTCGTTGAAAATGACGTTTCAGTCCACCATCACCAACCTCAATGAAATTTTGGCACCAGACCTAGGCGAAAACGCCATCAGCATGGAAAACCTGGAAAAACAGGGTGGCATGGAATACTGGACACCGGAAAACACCGCCGACCGTATTCTATCGGGTGCCACCGGCTTTCTGGAAGGGTTTAAAAAATCCCACCCAGGTCTGGAAGGCGAAGCCTTGATGGATAAATTCATGGACGTTGTCGGCGGCGGCTTGCAAAAAGGCTTTGACGAAGCGCAAACCATTTTGCAGGAACTGAAAATCTTCGAAGGTCCAATTAAAGATAATTTTCTCGCCACCACGGATCTCGTGACCAAAGGGATGGAAAACTTTCGACGTGAAACTTTAGGGCTTCCGTCTTTAGAATCTGAAGCTGAAGCTTCAGCCAACAACAAAGCACCGACCCGTCAGGACGAGTTTGAAGTGGTTTAGAATACTTTAATCGAACCGACAAAGCGTAAAGCGTTTTAATCAACCGGTTATGCGAAATATCCTGCCCCGCGCATGCGGGGTTTTTTTCGTCCCGAACAAGCGCATTTCCTGAAGGAGCCGCCGGTTAAACCTGCATTAAACCCTGCGCGACCAACCCGATCAGGCCGCCGAAAACGCCTCCCCAGACCACCAACCAGCCCAAATGTTGGTGAATCATCTGTTGCACCATGTCCTTGACCATTTTTGGGGTCAACTCCGCCAGACGCGCTTCGATAATGGTTTCGATTTGCTGACGGATTTCCGCCATCACATCCGGCTGATCCACCTGCTGCTGTAACAGTTGCGCAAACGATTCCCGCTCGGTGATTTCAATCAGCGCCGATTTCATATGGGTGACAAACGGTTCTTTCAGCGGCGTGAGCGCTTCTTTACCACCAAACATCCCCAGCATACTGCCAAAACTGGACGCCATAATCACATCCACCAAGCGGTCATAGGCCAGCGTTAAATCAACCTTCTCAATCACCGGGGCTAAATGCAGACTTGGCTTGGCCGACTGACGGATAAAGCGATCAATGTTTTCCTGGGTAAAAAACTGCTGCATCATCAAATCACGAATCGCGTTTTTAAAATCTTCAAAGCGTGCCGGAACCACTCCAGAACCCACCAGGCCGGGTACTTTTTCAAACAGCATGTGCAGCGCCAGCCAATTGGTCAGCGCACCCGACAAAGCAAACAGCCCCACCATCAACAGCCAATCGTTGGCCGTCACAAACCCAACCAGCAAAATCAGCACGCTGATGAGATTGGTCACTAAACTCTTATGCACTTGCGAACTCCACAGACAGGTTTAACTTAACCCTTTCGGGTGCCCCACATTATCGACGTGTTTTGCCAGGCCTGGTGCTTTTACCTTTATATGGACTGGCCGCTTCTTTGAGCGTTTCTTCACGATGATTTTCACCTTTGCGGCGATAGACACCACGACCGGTGGTGCGCTCAATCGCCGGTTTCGCTTTTGCGGGCGTGCCGAGGCGCTCGCGCAAATCCGGCCTGGGTTCTTCCGGCAAACCAACCGATTTGAGCAACTGATTGATTTGCTTCCAGGTCAAGGCTTCTGATTTACCACGGCGTAAATTTCGCGGCAAATCAAAGGCGCCATAACGGGTGCGCACCAGACGACTGACCTGCACGCCTTGCGATTCCCAGATGCGACGCACTTCACGGTTGCGCCCCTCTTTGATCACCACCCGATACCACTGGTTAATGGCATCCTCTTCTTGCTGGGGAATTTTATCGATGCGATCAAATTTCGCCCAGCCGTCTTCCAGCTTGACCCCTTTTTTAAGACGCGTCAAAATCTCGTCGGACACCTCACCAAACACCCGCACCGAATACTCACGCTCCATTTCATAGGATGGGTGCATCATCCGATTGGCCAGCTCGCCATTATTGGTCAGCACCAACAAACCGGAAGTGTTCAGATCCAAACGTCCCACACTGACCCAGCGACTGTTGATGATACGCGGTAAATGACTGTAAATGGTGTCACGCCCTTTTTCATCCTTGCGACTACACACCTGCCCTTCGGGCTTGTTATACAGAATGACCTGAGTCGGCTGCACCGCCAGTCGGGTTTCGCGCACTGGCTGATCGCGCACCTGGATCGTGTCGGTTTCTCGGGCGCGATCGCCGAGCACGGCGACTTTACCATTCACTTTCACCAGGCCTGCTTCAATCAGCTTTTCAACTTCGCGACGCGAACCAAAGCCTCCGCGCGCTAAAATTTTCTGCAATCGCTCCCCGAGCGTTCCCGAGCGGGACGTTTTAGCCGATGATTTAGCAGATGATTTAACAGGCGCTTGACGCGCATCCTGTTTGCGCTTCGGCGACGAAGGCGACTGTTCCTGTTTGTAAAACGTCATCTAATGTAACCCCACCAGTTGCAGCAAATACCCTTGCAGAGCTTGATAAGGCCCGGAAATAATCGGCCCCAAGACACCCAAAAACATCATGCCCAATAAAATAAATAAGCCATAAGGCTCCAGTCGATTATAAGTGTAAGCCAAGCCATTCGGCAAAAAGGCGGATACAACACGACTGCCATCCAGCGGCGGAATCGGAATCATATTTAAAACCAGCAGTACCAAATTAATCGCGACCCCAGCCATGCCTGAATAGGCCAGGAACTGACCAATATTATCGACAGAGCCAGCTCCCGCTGACAGGTCATACCCAATTTTAGCCACCACCGCCCAGCCAATGGCCATCAACAAATTCGACATGGGCCCCGCGACCGCGACCCAAGCCATATCCCGCGCAGGGTTCTTAAAATTGCGGGTATTCACCGGCACGGCTTTTGCCCAGCCGAACACAAATCCCCCCAACACCAGCAACGCGATCGGCACAATAATGGTGCCGACCAAATCAATGTGCTTTAAGGGGTTTAACGTCACTCGCCCCAACATTTCGGCGGTTTTATCGCCCAACTTGGACGCCACCCAACCGTGTGCGGCTTCGTGCAAGGTGATTGCCAATAACACTGGAATCGTCCAGATGGCAATTTTTTGCATAATGGATAGTTCAATCATGAAATCCTCTCATTCATATTCGGTCAATCATTAAATACACCCTGCCCCTGACGAATCAAGACGGGCACATCCTCGGTAAAATCAATCACCGTTGTCGGCTCAAAACCACAAAAACCGCCGTCCAACACCGCATCCAAAGCGTGCCCGAGCGTTTCCTGAATGCTCCAGCCATCGGTCATCGGCAACTCTTCACCGGGCAAAATCAACGACACTGAAATCAACGGTTTATCAAAATAAGACAAAAGCGCATTGGTGACGGTATTGGGTGTCACTCGCAAGCCGATGTATTTGCGTTTCGGCGTTTGCAAGCGACGCGGCACCTCCCGGCTGGCCGGCAAAATAAAGGTATAAGGCCCAGGCAAATGCGACTTGAGATAACGAAACTGCACATTGCCCACCTTGGCATACGCGGATAACTGGCTTAAATCCGGGCAAACGAGGGTAAAATAATGTTTATCATCCAAACGCCGAATCGCTCGAATACGGTCGGCACCTTCTTTGTTATCCAGCAGACAGCCCAAGGCGTAACCCGATTCCGTCGGGTAGGCAATAACCCCGCCAGCGTTCAAAATATCCACCGCCTGCTTTAAAATTCGATCTTGGGGGTTATCGGGATGCACCGATAGGTATTGACATTCTCTTCGCACAATGAATTCCAGATAAGGTACGGTCAGTGGGTAAGCGGGCAAATTATACTGTAAATGCCCGCAAAATATCCTAGGATATCGGCGAATTCAATCCGGACGCCAAGCTTCCCGAACGAAACAACTCCCAAACCGGCCGACAATTTTTCGGCATCGGTGCCAACCACCCCAAATCCCGCCAGACCTGCTCTGGGCGATGAAAGTCCGACCCCAATGACGCATAGAGTCCGTAACGCTGCGCACGTTGCGCCATGCCGATCTGCTCAGAACAAACGCGCGGCTGGTTCACCACTTCAATCGCTTGCCCTCCAGCCTCCTTAAAGGCTTCAATCATTCGGTTCAGCTTATTAGACCCCATTTTGTAAATATGCGGATGCGCAATCACCGCCACACCGTCAGCCTCACGAATCCAGCGCACCACTTCACTCAACTCCGGCCACGCCACTGAAGCATACATCGGCTTGCCCTTCTTAAGAAACCAGTCAAACGCCTGCTGATGATCTTTGGTGACGCCCTGCGCCATTAAGGCCTTCGCAAAATGATTACGACCAATCATGCCTTCACCAATCTCCGGCAATATCCATTTCAAAACACTCTCGTAACGGCGTTTCTGAAATTTCACATCCATTTCAAAGGCACGCGTCCAGCGCAAAATGCGGTTCCACTTTAATCCCGACTGCAATTGCGGATTATCCACATCCACATTCAATCCGACCACATGAATGGTATGACCCTGCCACTGACAGGAAATTTCCGAGGCGGGAATCAAATCCAACCCCCTTTTTTCCGCATAGTCGCGAACCGCTTCATAACCGGCAGTGGTATCGTGATCGGTGATCGCCAAGGCAGTCACCCCTTTTTCCAAAGCACGCTCAACCAGAGCCTGTGGTGTCAAAGCACCGTCGGATGCGGTGGTGTGGCAGTGAAAATCGGCTCTCATTCAATATCCTGAAACATTTGGGTTAAAACAGTAATTCGTATGATATGGGTTTCCTTACGCGCACATCCCATATAAAATGAGTGTCGTCCGCACAGCGTCTTAACCGAAGTCAGACAGACAACGCTGATCCATTTTATCAAACACAGCCCAAAGTATTCTAAATGAAACTATTATTCGATTTATTTCCCGTCATTCTATTCTTCATCGCCTTCAAAATGTACGATATCTATGTCGCCACGGCGGTGGCCATAGTCGCCTCGATTGCCCAAGTGGCCTATGTTTACGCCAAAGACAAGCGCGTTGAAAAAATGCACCTTATTACCTTGGCGCTGATCGTCATTTTGGGCGGAGCCACGCTGATTTTTCAGGATGAAGACTTTATTAAGTGGAAGCCCACCGTCGTCAACTGGGGCTTTGCACTGGTCTTTTTAGGCAGTCACTATATCGGCCAGAAACCGATTATCCGCCGAATGATGGATCAAGCCATTACCCTGCCGGATCGCGTCTGGGTGAATCTGAGCTATATGTGGGTCGCCTTTTTTATCTTTTCTGGGGTCGCGAATATCTACGTCGCTTACCAGTTTGACACCGATACTTGGGTCAACTTCAAACTGTTCGGCCTGATGGGGCTGACCCTTCTGTTCATCATTATTCAAGGCTTATACATCAGCCGTTACATTAAAACCAAGGATGAAGAGACGTTTGACGAAACCGAACAACGCGTAATGGACACCACCCTGGATACCTTGGCCAGTGCGGAACTCGATTCAGTGTCCAGTGGGCAGACCACCGACACCGCGCAAACGTCGGCAAATACAAGCTCTAACAACCCACCCACCCCAAAAAAAGACGAGAAATAATCATGTTGTATTCCATATTCGCCTACGACGTCGAAAACAGTTTGCCATTACGTGCGCAGGCACGCCCAGAACACATCGCTCGCTTAAAAGCACTGTCAGAGGCTGGTCGTCTGATTTTGGCCGGCCCCAACCCCGCCGTGGATTCCAACGACCCAGGCGAAGCCGGGTTCAGCGGCAGCCTCATCGTCGCCGAGTTCGACTCTTTGGAAAACGCCCAGGCCTGGGCAAATGCCGACCCTTATCTGGCGGCCGGCGTTTACGAAAAAGTTGAGGTCAAACCCTTTAAAAAGGTGCTTCCATAACCATGAACATCGCGCTAAGATAGCCCAGAACTTCTTTTTTGAGAAACGCCTATGTCAAATGTCGCATATCTGATTCCCAAACGTCAGCAAAAAAACCTGCTGGCCACTGCCGATCCCGTGGAACTGATGGACGTGGATTTTGTGCAAGTCCCCCTGCTGGGTTGGACATCCGCCGGGCAACCGATTCAAATGGAAATGGATTACGATACGGTTTCCGTTCCGCAATCCATGGTGCGCAAGGAGACCTTTGCCTTGCGGGTGAAAGGCAATTCCATGATTGACGAAAACATCGAAGACGGCGACATCGTCATTATCGAACGCCGTTCTACCGCAGAAAACGGCGAGTCGGTGGTGGTGCGCATCAACAATGAAGAAGTCACCATGAAAAAATTCTACATTGAAAAAACCGGCATTCGCCTGCAACCGGCGAATGCCGAGATGGAACCCATTATCATCACCAATGAAAACATTGAAATTCTCGGCATTGTCACCGGTATTCTCCGCCAACCTAACTGAAGCAACGAAGGCTTTTCGCTATGAACCCACCGGATCCCAAAATTACGCTGATCGTTACCGGCGGCACCCTGGATAAAGATTATCAAACCACTACCGGCGAACTGATGTTCTGCGAAACACACTTACCGGAAATGCTGCAACAGGCCAATACCACCCTCAGTATTCAGACCCATATTCCCATGCTGAAAGACAGCCTCGACATGACCGACTTTGACCGACAATGCATTGCCGAACTTTGCGAACAGGCCGACACCGACAGCATCGTTATCAGCCACGGCACCGACACCATGGTTGAAACCGCTCGAATGCTGTCCGACACCCTAATACTGAACAACAAAACCATCGTTTTAACCGGAGCCATGCGTCCTTACCGCCTGGGTCACTCGGATGCGATGTTTAATCTGGGCACCGCAATAATGGCGGCACAACTGGCCGATGCCGGAGTGTATATCGCCATGAACGGTGAACTTTTCCAAGCCAATCAAGTGTCTAAAAACCACCAGAAAGGCGTGTTTGAATTAAACGTTTGACACCACGGCTAGGCTGACAACACCATGCCACTATTGCTTGCTTATCTGGCTGTGATACTGATCTGGTCTACCACCCCTTTAGCCATTCAATGGAGCGGCCAGCAGGACTGGCTCGTGGGGGTGGCCGGTCGCATTTTCATCAGTGCCCTGCTGATTATTCCCATTTTACTTTTCTGGACACGTCAGCGGTTTTCACTGAAAAAACAGGATCTACTCATCTATCTTGCCGCCAGTCTCGGCATGCTCGGCGGCATGACGCCCATGTACTATGCCGCCCAAACCATGCCTTCCGGATGGGTCTCGCTTTTATTCGGTTTAACGCCGATGGTCACCGGGCTCTTCGCTTATTTTATTTTGCACAACATGGCCTTAACCCTCAGCAAATACCTGGGGTTACTGGTCGGTTTTATCGGCCTCATGGTGGTACTGGCACCCAACTTGAGCTGGCAAACTGCTGCCGGAAAAACCCTGCTCACCGGACTGGGCTTCGCCCTACTGTCGGTGACGTTTCATTCGCTCAGCACCGTACTGGTGAAAAAACTCAATCACGGTCTGCCCAACACGCACATTGTCGCCGGAGCCGTCTGGATTTCCAGCCTGGTGTATCTGCTGCTGCATCCGCAATTTTTAATCGAGTTACCCGCCTTGCCAAATCGTGCCCTGAGCGCCATTGTCTACCTCGGCGTATTCGGCTCGCTGATCGGGTTTATTCTCTACTACTATGTGCTGCGGCATCTGGATGCGGTGCGACTGGGACTGATTACCTTAATCACCCCGATCATCGCCCTGTTGCTGGGGCATTTCCTAAATCAGGAACCGCTCAATGCCACCATCTGGACAGGGGCAGGCCTGGTGATTTTAGGTTTGGTTTTATTTGAATTCGGGCACCGTGTGTCACGGGAGTCCTTTCGACTGCTATTGAACCGAATGTTTTGAAATGGAAAGGACTGGCTGAATATCCATGCAACGGTATGCTTATTTGAAAGGGTTGGCGATATTGGAAGGCACCACGCTGGTGGCGCTCATATTCATCGCCATGCCGCTGAAATACGCTTTCGGGTATCCGCATGCCGTTTCGATCATCGGACTATTGCACGGCATTTTATTTATGACGTTCAGCGCGTTGCTAGCCGCCTACGCGCTGAAAGGATGGCTTACGGAAATGCAGGCTTTCAGAGGGTTTCTGGCGGCTCTAATCCCCTTCGGAACCTTTATTTACCAAGCCACCATCCTGCGCAAACTGGGACACCGCTGACATTTGGCCAGGCCTGGCGAAAATGAGCGCCCAAATGGTACTACCACTCCAGACCTTTTAAATATTGAAAAATCGCTCGGGAGGCTTTAGGCGGCTTGTTTTGTTCCGCTTCTTTCTGAGCATTACGAATCCACTGCCGTAACTGACTGCGATCAGCCTGAGTGTATTCCGCCACAAATTCATTCAGCGCCTCATCGCCTTCGGTCACCAGACGATCGCGCCATTTTTCCAGACGATGAAAATGGGCATTTTGCTGCTTGGCTTGCTGCTCCATTGCAAACAATCGTGCTTTGATCTCAACGATCAGCGGCTCATTCTTGCGCAATAACTTGCCGATAAACAGCTTCTGCCGCTTAATCGCTGGCCCATTTTTCATTTCTTTCATTAACAGCAGCGCATTCAGCAGCTCTTCCGGCAAGGCCATTTTTTTCAGCGCCGTTTCGGATAACTCCGCCAATTGCTCACCCATTTCCGTAACCGCTTGAGCCGCTTTTTTAATGTCGGTGCGGCTTTCAAATTCTTCCTGTTCCCAGTCTGGAATTTCTTTCTTAGCTTTGGTTCGATTCACATTACGCGGTCTGACCATCATTATTTCCTTATCAGATATTGAAACGCTTTTTAACCCGAACAGTTCACAAATTTGCACCGACCTTGATTGCTCCTTGATTCCACAAGAAATATTTTCTCAGTCGGCCGTAATCGTGGATACGGCACTTCTTCGAAAATTTCCTTGTGAAAACAAGGTTCTGCGCAATTTCAGCACAAATTCATGAAATATTCGGGTTAAGCGCGCGGCGGCATCATCGCCAGCCATTCGGACTCGTCCAGAACCGCTACACCCAGCGATTCGGCCTTGGTCAATTTTGAACCGGCTTTGTCACCGGCAATCACATAATCGGTTTTGGCGGACACACTGCCGGTGACTTTGGCTCCCAAGGATTCCAGCCAGTCTGTGGCCTCCGGACGACTCATTTCGGTTAAGGTGCCCGTCAACACCACGACTTTTCCGTCAAACGGCGAATCCGTCGAACCCTCGGCGGCTTGCGGTGTCGGCCAATGGATTCCAGCCTTCAGCAAACCTTGAATCACTTCTTCATTATGCGGTTCCTTGAAGAAGTTCACTAGGTGTTCGGCGACCACTTCACCGACGTCATCCACCGCAACAAATTCTTCAAGCGTGGCCTGCTGAATGCTTGGCAAGTCTTTGAAGTGATTGGCTAAATTCCGCGCCGTGACTTCACCGACTTCCGGAATCCCCAGACTGTAAATAAACTTGGCCAAGGTGGTTTCACGGGAGGCTTGAATACCGTCCACAACATTTTGCGCCGACTTTTCGCCCATGCGTTCCAGGCTCGCCAGCTGTTCGACCGTTAAATGATAAAAATCATCCGGATGTTTCACCCAGCCGATATCCACCAACTGGTCAATCAGCTTATCACCTAAACCCTGAATATCCATCGCTTTACGCGATACAAAGTGATATAAAGAACGTTTACGCTGGGCCGGGCAAACCAAGCCGCCGGTACAGCGATAAGCCGCTTTATCGGCTTCTTTAACCACATCGGAACCGCACTCCGGGCAGTGACTCGGCATTTCAAACAGTCGAGTCTCCCCTAGGCGCTGCGCCAACACCGGCCCCACGACTTCCGGAATCACGTCTCCGGCACGGCGGACAATCACGGTATCGCCGATGCGGACGTCCTTGCGGCGAATCTCATCCATATTATGCAGGGTCGCATTAGAAACCGTCACACCGCCCACGGAAACCGGTTCCAAACGTGCCACAGGCGTAATCGCGCCGGTACGCCCCACCTGTACTTCAATGTCCAACAGCTTGGTCCAGACCTCTTGCGCCGGGAATTTGCGCGCGATGGCCCAACGAGGCGCACGTGCGGTAAACCCAAGGTGTGCTTGCAGGGCAATAGGATTCACTTTATAGACAATGCCATCGATTTCATACGGTAATTCATCGCGCGAGCGCAACAGTTTTTCATAGTAGGTCAGCATTCCGTCCAGGTTGCGCACCACTTCGGAATGCGGATTGGATGGCAAGCCCCACTGCACCAACTGGTCAATCATATCCGAATAACGTTCCGGCACCGGCCAGTTGTCGCTGATTTCGCCCCAGCCATAGAGGTAAAAACTCAACTGACGTTTGGCGACGATTTTGGCATCCAGTTGTCGCAAGGAGCCAGCGGCGGCATTTCGAGGGTTAGCAAACACTTTGCCGTTGATGGATTGCTGATAGGCGTTCAGTTTTTCAAACGCTGTTTTAGACATAAACACTTCGCCGCGCACTTCCACCACTTCCGGCCAGGCCTGGCCAAAAAGCTTCAAGGGAACGGCTTGAATGGTGCGCACATTATGGGTGACATCCTCGCCGACCTGACCGTCGCCGCGGGTGGTGGCTTGTACCAGTTCGCCGTTTTCATAACGGATATTAATGGCCAGACCGTCCATTTTCGGTTCGGCGGAAAACTCGATTTCCGCCAGGCCTGGCGCTTTTTCCTGAATGCGCTTCAAAAACGCCGCCAGGTCCTCGTCGTTAAAGGCATTGTCTAGGGAATACATGGCCAGCGCATGGCGGACGGTTTTGAATTCGGTGAGGGGCTGGTCACCGACCCGCTGACTGGGCGATTCCTTTAGCACCCAATCCGGGTGCAAGGTTTCCACCGCCAACAGTAGCTGATAAAGGGCGTCGTATTGCGGGTCACTGATTTGCGGGGCGTCCAGTACATAATACTGATGGCTGTGATGGTTCAGACGTTTCACCAACGCCTGATAGTGCGATTGGGTAAAGTCGTGCGGCTCTTCTGGCTCAGTCATAAAAAGATGAAATGTTAAATCGCACGCGATTCATAGGCGACCGCCGCATCGCGCATCGCCTGAAAATCGGATTCTTTCATTAAATGACGTTCGGCATCATACAGGCGGGCATTCAAGCGTTGCGAGATTTTGCGCGACATCATAATCATATCGTGCATCACCGCCGGGGCTTTCACCGTCGTCGGCAGTTCCAGGATCAGCACCACACCGGGCGTTGTAAACTCATTATTCGTCGGTTCGTCCAATGGAAAACTCCCCGGCTCCAGCAGATTCGCTACCCGGATAATTTCGTTCCCCATCGAGTCTTTTTTCACAAAAATGCCATTACTGTTGGGCACCAACCCCACCCCGTGCAAGGTCTGATTGACTTTCGGCCAGGCAAAATCTTGGGTTCCCATCACGATAATCGCAAATATTTGCGGTTCTTTCAGCTCGGTTTCCGCGGCCGTATTCGGCGCACTGACCCCATCTTCCGGAATGCCAAAACTGGGTGTGTAGTCGTCATCTGCGGCATAGGGATGATCGCCGTTTGACTCCAACCCCATCACCGGCTGCATGTCTTCCACTTCCAGCACAATGTGACGCGGCTTACGCTGAGTGGTTTCGTTGGTGGCCTCCGAATCCGCTGGCGCCGGCGTCGATTGCATTGCGGACGATGCCGATTCAGTCGTCTGAGACGCGGACTTCGGTGGCGGCTCAAACTCCTGACCAAACGCCAGTCCCAGTTGCGACTCCGGTACGTCATCCGCTTCCGCCTCGTCCAGATGCAAACGATGTTCGGTTTCTTTGGAAAAAGGAATGTGTGGCTCGCCCAATTCGTTCAAGGCTTCACTGGCAGAAGTGCGCTCATCTCGAGAAGCTGTTAGGCCTTTCGAGTCCGACTCGGGTGCATCTGATTTCGCTTTCCTTTTTTGAAAAAAATAAAGCCCGGCAATGACAATAATTGCAAAGAGGATTAAAACTTGTTGCAATTCGTTCATTGAGCACTTTCCTTACACGTTATTGCAATGTCTTGCGTTGATAGAATCGGATCGCCTGGACAGCATCTGAGATCGTTGGCTGACGCCCGCCGAATACCGCCTGTCAACGGCACGGCTGGGAAACCTTCAAAAGTAGTCAGAATTTTACTTTAATTCCACTTTAAATAAAAGCACACTGACGCCATTATCGAACGGTTTGCTATAATGAGCCGAGTCTGTTTTTTGAACCAACCGGCCACCCGACTGACGCAGCGCCAATACGGCAATTTTATGATGACACAACCCAACACCTTACACTCACAAAACACGGCAAACAGCGAACATTGGCTGGGAATCGACATTGGCACATCGGGAATGCGTGCGCTGGTTATTCCGGCCAACAGCCGTGCCTTTGACGAGACCCTCGCAACCGCCACCGAATCCATGCCATTTCCCGACAGACAGGACGCTTGCAGTGAACAAAGTCCCGAATTATGGATTGAGACACTCAATCGCCTGCTCGCCTCTCTGGCACAGAAAACCCCTTTAAACCGCATCACCCATTGCATACTGGATGCCACCTCCTCCACCGTTCTGCTGGGCAGCCAGCAAGGGGAAGCCTGGACATCAGCACGGATGTACGACGACCGAAGAGCGCAGCCGCAAGCCTCGCGCATCGCCCGCATCGCACCCAAGCAGAGCGCGGCACACGGTGCCTCCAGCACGCTGGCGAAAGTCATGTGGTTGGAAGCCCATCAACTCACGGTCACGCAACGGGAAGAAGCACATATTTTCCACCAAATTGACTGGGTGAACCGCTATCTCACGGGGCACCCTGTCCCCACAGATGAAAATAACGCCTTGAAACTGGGATACGACCCGATTCACCAGGCCTGGCCAAACTGGATTGGCGAGCTGACACAGCTCTGCTTGCCGAAAGTCGTGTCCCCCGGCACGCCCATTGGCTCAATCTCCCCCGACTTGGCCAAACGATTCGGCTTCGACCCGAGCATGCAAATTGTCAGCGGCACCACCGACAGTCTAGCGGCGTTTTTAGCCACCGGCGCTCATCGAATCGGAGACGCCGTCACGTCGCTTGGGTCCACTCTGGCACTGAAACTGTTATCCGACCAACCCATTTTTGCGCCGGAATACGGTCTTTACAGCCATCGCCTGCAAGACCGCTGGTTGGTTGGCGGCGCATCGAATGCCGGTGGTGCCGTCCTATTGAAATACTTTGATCTGAAAACGCTGAAACAGCTGATCGCCCAGCTCAATATTCAGCAACCGAGCGGTTTAGACTACTATCCGCTGCTGTCGAACGGCGAGCGATTTCCTATCAACGACCCGACGCTGGCTCCGCGCGTGACGCCAAGACCCGATTCGGATGAACAATTTTTACAGGGACTGCTGGAAGGATTGGTGGCCATTGAAGCCTTGGGGTATCAACGCTTTGAAACGCTGGGCGCACCCAGACTGAAACGGCTGTTCACCACTGGGGGTGGCACACAGAACACTGCCTGGATGGCTTTGCGGGCGCAAGCGTTGCCCGGCGAAATGGTCAACGTAAATCACGCCGACGCCGCCTTTGGCGTCACCCGCTTACTTGGGGCAAAAGCCTAAAGACTCTAACCGACCGTTGGCCACAATGACTGCTAAGCGACTGGTTAGCGACTGGTATTATCTGCCCGATTTGGACAAGGCTCGAACCAATTCCAGATTCAAGTGCTGATGACCGAAAGCATCACCGGACAGCACTTGAAACGGTTGATCCGGTTCGCCCATGTGATCCAGCACCAGATCCGCCTTGGAAAAATCATCGTCTTTGGTGTAATCATTAATGGTCACAATGGTCGGCACCTGAGCCGCTGACGAAGACAGAATGCCATTGAGCGAATCCTCAAACGCAATCGCCTCTTCCGGTGCCAGCGACATCTGCTCTAACGCCCAGTGGTAAATATCCGGTGCCGGTTTCTTGGCGGGGACAATATCGCCGGCGGCAATGACTTCAAACCAAGATTCCGAGTCTTCCCCCAATGTGTGCGTCAGCAACGCAGTGACATTAGCCGGCGTGGTGGTGGTCACCACCGCTAGGCGCAACCCAGCATCGCGCGCCTCCTGAATCAAACGCTCAACCCCGGTACGCAAGGGAATTTTTCCTTCCGATAATAACTGGGTGTAGAAATCGGTTTTTGCCTGGTGCAATCCTTTTACAAAGTCATCGAAATTGTCCGGTTTTTCAAAGTCGGTGTGAAACTTTTCCAAGAAATAGCGAATGCGTTCTTTGCCGCCTGTGACGGCCAACAATTCACCATAAAGTGCTTCATTCCAGTGCCAATCAAGGCCAGCCTGCTCAAAGGCCATATTAAACGCCACCCGATGACCGTCTCGCTCGGTATCCGCCAAAGTGCCGTCCACATCAAATAACAACGCCTGTAATTCTGCCATTTTCGCTATTCCTTATTCGTTAAAAACTCGCATTATTAAAGCGCATCTGACGAATTTTGCAACTTTCTTACAGGGTTTAACGGCCTTTTTCCTCAATTCGTGCGAGCATTTACTCAAGAATCCATTCGACTTGGCTGGTAAAATAGGTTGTCTGTGTTTGGAAAACTTGGTATAAAACGCAGTTAGATTTTTGCCGGATCTTTTCACACGTCTGGGACGAGCGTTAAGATTTTTTATTCAGAATAGACCCTTGGCAGCTTCCGCTTAGAGCAAACATTGAATGCCGAACTCGGTCTAACACAATAATAAAAAAGGGAAAGTGATGGAACTTTCACATGATTTTATCGAAAACTACCCACAGTATGAACCGAAGCCCGATGAAGAATACATGAGTCCGGAAATGCTGACACATTTCAAAAACAAGCTCTTGGCCTGGAAAAAACAGTTGATTTGGGAAGCCAGCAACACCGTAAATCATCTTCGCTCGGATTCATCAACCCCCGCCGATCCAAACGACCGCGCATCACAGGAAGAAGAATTCGCCTTGGAATTAAGAACGCGCGACCGAGAGCGTAAACTGATTGCCAAAATTGATAAATCGCTGAAAGACATTGAAAACGGTGAGTACGGTTATTGCAAAATGAGCGGTGACCCCATTGGTTTGGCCCGAATGGAAGCGCGTCCTACAGCCACCTTAACGGTGGAAATGAAAACCAAACAAGAAATGCGCGAGAAACAGGGGATCGCCTAATCCTCTTTGGCGTTACAACAAACAAACGCCAAAACGTTCGAAAAACACACGCAACCGCGCCCTCACTTGGGGGCGGTTCGTTTACACCCAAGGCAATTCAACGGCCAAAATGCTCCGAACGCCCCATTCAAAACCCTTTTACCACCCTCTGAACAGGCTTCTGAATTCGTGAACCTGACTTTTCTGATCGACGAACTCTCCAGCGCAGATTGCTACCCGCATCCGACGGAAGTCATCACCACCATTGAAACCCACATTTCCGTGGTGTTCTTAACCGGTGAATTTGCTTATAAACTCAAAAAACCGGTGGATTTCGGTTTTTTGGATTTCGCCACTCTCGCCGCACGTCACACCTATTGCCAACTGGAAATACAACTCAATCAGCGCACGGCTCCGCAACTGTATCTGGGAATTTGCCCGCTTTACCTGAACGATCAAAATCACCTGCAGTTTCAGCCACATGGCGAGGCGGTTGAATACCTCATTAAAATGCGTCAATTCGATCCCAATCAGGTGCTTGGCCGCTATCTGATCGACCACACACTTGACGATGCTCAAATTCA
Source organism: Hydrogenovibrio sp. (assembly GCF_049975065.1). GTDB lineage: Bacteria > Pseudomonadota > Gammaproteobacteria > Thiomicrospirales > Thiomicrospiraceae > Hydrogenovibrio. The sequence continues at coordinate 71,570 of NZ_JBNGDN010000001.1, read as the reverse complement.
ACAGCTCGCCAGCCGCATTGCCGACTTTCATCAACGCGCAGAACCGGCTACCGACAGTGTTGCCTACGGTCACCCAGACGATGTGATTCACCCAATGCTGGAAAACTTTCCCCCGCTGATGAAAACCTTTTCGCACCCGGAATGGCACTATCGCCTGAAGCAGCTAGCCGACTGGACGCTGTTCACGCAGAAATCGCTGTTTAACGGTCTATTACAGCGTAAAAAAGGCGGTTTTATCCGGGCCTGCCACGGTGACATGCATCTGGATAACATTACCTTATTAAACGACGAGCCCACCCTGTTTGATGGCATTGAATTCAACGAACAATTTCGCTGGATCGATGTTATGAACGATCTCGCCTTTCTAATGATTGACTTGGAAAACCGCCAGCAAACCCGATTAAAGCGTAAGCTGTTAAGCTATTATCTGAGCCTGACCGGCGATTACGACGGCGTAAAATACCTGGCATTTTACCAAGTCTATCGCGCCATGGTACGCGCCAAAATCACCGCGCTTCGCTACCACCAGCTGCCGCAAAACACCCCGGAAGCCGAAAGTTTGCAAGCCAAGGCACTGGACTTCATTCGCCAGGCCGAAAATGACGCCTACGCCGTATCCGAGCCCAAGCTGATTCTGATGATTGGTCTGTCTGGCTCAGGAAAGTCCTATTACGCTTGGCAACTTTTGGACGCCATCGATGCGATTATTCTCAACTCTGACATAGAGCGTAAACGCCTTTATGGCATTGCACCAACACACCGAGTTCCCCCAGCCGAAAAAGCCCGCCTCTACGCCCCGGAAATGAGTCGCCGCACTTACCAAACCCTCTACGACCACGCGCAAATCCTATTACAAGAGGGCTTCAATGTCATTGTCGATGCCACCTTTCTTAAAGCCGAACATCGCCAACCGTTTCTCAATCTCGCGGAACGAACCCCTGCCCAAGCCTATCAATTCTGCCTTTGCCCCGATGATCACTATGCGCAGATTGAAGCCAACTTACGCCAGCGTCAACGTGAAAATCGCAGCCCATCCGATGCCGATGAAACGGTGATGCGACAACAAATCAAAACATTCGAACAACCCGAGGCGGACAAGCATACACTGTTTCACGTCCCGGGTGCTCCCTTGGACGAAACACAGATTAAGAATTGGCTGATGCGGCCGTTACAGTGATTATGCAAACCGCTTTTCCAAACCAGAATCGAGTGACGAGATTATGCCTTCTTTGCCATCTTTGCTTTCTTTTTTTAAATACTGGACGTTCACAGCGCTGCTCGTGTTTACCGGAGCGAGCTGGACAGCGGAAGACACGCCCGAAACACCCAAGACTGTCGATGAGATCACTTTGTTTGGTCTCAGCTTGGTCGATCTCAAGGCCAAGGACATCCGCAAACATCTGCGTCAACTGGGTGGATTTCATGAAGCCAGAGCCACTTATGCGCAACGAAATATTGACAAATTTTTCCCCTGGTCACGCATGAAGGACAGTTATTACGTTGAATTCCGCTATGATGGCACTGGGCGATTAACCTCCGTGTACCGCTTGTACCGTCCCGAATCCATTGCTTTCGAAAACCGCTTAAGCCGCATCACCACACGCGAAGTCGCCCAGACCATCGTCTCACAAATCGGCCAACCCACCCAAGTTGTGCGCAAAGGCTGGGGCGGCTCGCCGGATTACACCGCTTACATTTGGAAAAGCGATCAAATGACCGTCGAAGTGGATCGCCAAGGCAGCGAACTTTACGGCAACGTTTTTGTCCGTTACACAGTGAATCGTGACCCCTATTTGGTTGCAGAAAAATAAAAAGCGCGTAAACTAAAGTTATGAATTCGCGGTTTCTAAGCAATTTTCAAACCCTTTGGCGGAACGAGAGGCCAGATCGAATGCCTCGTTTACCGCTTATAATTTGAGCCTTTTCGATTGCATTTCGAGTTTTAGGAGATCAGCATGGACATTTCAACCACCGCCGGAGCCTATGCCTATCAAGGCATTCAGAGCGGCTTTAACCAGTTGGATCAGGACAGCCAGAAATTGGCGAACATGAACAATCCCAATAAAGCCGAACCGCTGGTCAGCATGAAACAAACCGAAACTCAGGTGGAAAGCTCGGCCAAAGCCTTGAAAACCGCAGACGATATGATTGGCACCCTTATTGACATTATGGCCTAATCCGAACAGTGCCGCCACCCAGCCTAAGATAAAGACACCCCCACCGTCTGTTCCACAAACCGCACCATATCCGGCCAGGCCTGGTCGAGATGCTGAAACGCATGATCACCGCCCTCAAACAGCCGCACCTGTCCCAGTGGATTGTAAGCCTCAAAAGCCGATTCATACGGAATCACCTCATCGCCCTTATCCAGTAACACTAAGGCCATCTGTTGTGGGTCCACATCGGATTGATAAGCGTGCAAATTCTGCAGATAAGATTCATTGAGCGTTATCACCTCACCGCTACTCGGATGCCGATGCTCTCCAAGGTGTGGGCGCAGTATCGGCTCAGGCTGCAAGGCCGGGTTAATCATACACACACCGACACCATAACGCTGGGCGATATAGCGACCGTAAAATCCGCCCATGGAGGAACCGAAAACACACCAGGCCTGGTGATTCTGCAGCCCCGCCTCCAACACACACCGCTCAATGGCCGCCATTGAAGCCTGCGGCGAAACCATCGGATAGGTGGGTGTCAATACCGCCAGGCCTGGCTTATTCAATGACGCAAACGCTTGGCGTATCCATTGTGCTTTATAGCTGTTTCCCGTGCTTAAAAAACCATGCAAATACAGAATCATGCTAAAATCTTCCTTATGTCTGATACTTTTAAATCCACCGATTCTCACCCCAGCGACGCAAAGATACATCGACCCAACCCAACGCCAAAAACGCCGCGCATTACCGAACGGCAGCCCAACCGAGAAATTTTCGAGGCGGCGCTCGCCATCGGTTTAACGCCGCTGCAAGCCAAACTGGTCGGGCAGCGATTGCAACCCAGCGATCTGCCACCCGGTATTCTGGCGGACGAAGTGCGCAAACTCGTTTTCCCCAAACTGCAATACCTTCAGCACCCCAAGGAACTGAAAAACGCCGACACAGCCGCTAGGCTGATTGCGGACGCGGTTGAATCCAACGGCCAAATCGTTCTGGCCACCGACTACGATACAGACGGCGTGACCTCGGCCTGGGTCGCCAGCCACGCGCTCATTGATTATTTTGGCGTGCCGGCGCATCGTTTGGAGCACGTTATCAGCGAAAGACGTGAAGGCTATGGCATTACCGATGAGGTGGTGGATCGCATTCTCGCCATTGAAGCGCCGATCGATCTCGTGATCTCAGCCGATCAGGGTTCCAGTGACGAAGCACGGATTCAGCGCCTCGCCAACCAAGGCATTCCGGTTTGCGTGACCGACCATCACCAAATTCCATTAGAAGGCACACCGGCAAGCGCCATCTGCACCGTCAACCCACAACAGCCTGGCTGTCAATACGACCAGACAGTGGCAGGATGTTTTGTGATTTTTCTGGTGATGACTCAAGTTCGGCAGGAACTGATTCGCCGTGGGCGCATCCCAAAAGACAGCCCCAGTCTGAAAAGCTTAACCTCCAATGTTGCCTTGGGCACGGTGGCCGACAGTGTCAGCCTGAAAAGTTTGAATAATCGTGCCGTGGTGCTTTCCGGCCTAGCGGACATCAACGGTTTGAATCAACCGGCTTGGCAAGCCTTACGCCAAATGCACGACAATCAAGGACAGGCCTTCAATGCGGAATACCTTGGATTCCAAGTAGCCACCCGCATCAATGCCGCCAGCCGAGTAAGCGATGTCACCACCGCATTCAAATTTCTCAATGCCACCTCTCTGGCGGAAGCCAGCCGTCACCTAAAACAACTGGATGAGGATAATCTGGAACGCCGTCAGCAACAGGAAATCATGCTTGCCCAGGCGCGACAACAGGCAGAACAACTCTATCACGAGGCCAAATTCACCCTGTGCATCCAAATGCAAGGCAACGCTGGGATTCAAGGCATTATCGCCTCCCGAATCGGTGACGCTTTCGGACTGCCGACCATTGCCATGACCGATTTACAGGATGGCTATTTGGCCGGCAGCGGACGCGGTATTGTGCCCGACATCGACCTGCGCGAAGCCTTTCAATGGATGGCCGAACAACACTCAGGACTGTTTGAATCCATGGGGGGGCACAAAGGCGCGGCCGGCTGCATGATTGCCATTGAAAAATACGCGGTGTTTTCGGAACTGTTTGAAGAGGCGATTCGTTGCCAACTCAAGGGGCAAGCCCCCATCCCCACCCTTGACACAGATGGCACCCTAACCGACGCTCAGTTGACACCGGCTCTGATCCAGGAACTGAGCCAACTGGAACCCTACGGTCGTGAATGGCCGAAACCGATTTTTCAAGGGACGTTTACCTTGATCGAATCCCGTTGCGTTGGGCAAACTCAAACCCATTTAGCGGTGAAATTACAGGGCGAAAGTGGTGCCGTCTTCTCAGGGATTTACTTTCACGCCAAATCGTCTGCCGACACGCCCGATCCATTTCAGCCGCCGCAAAAAGTGCTGTGTGTCTATCAACCAGACCTGAACACCTTTCATGGGCGAACCCGACTGCAACTGAAAATCGTCACCTTGCAGCCCGGCTGAAAAAGTGCAATCGCCGCTTTTGCGTTTACGCTAAAAACGCCAGAATGGTTTGCTGTATGTCGGTTTTATCGATCACCGCTTTTTGAGCAATGTCTTTATCGAACAGATCGGATATCTGCGATGGAATCGCAACGCGCGCTTTTTGCGAAATCATCTCTAAGGCCTCCTTGTCATGTTCAAATTTCTGACCGGTCAAGGCATCCGCAATCACCGGCGAAAACTTTGTCCATTCCGCAGTGGAATAAGCGATGGTTTTGAGTGATTTGTCTGCACGACAGGTATCGTAAACCTTAAAACAGGTGGCGGTGTGTGGACACATTAAATAGCCTTCATCAAACGCCGCCCGAATGTAATCCTTTCCTTCCTGATCGGTGCAGTAATCGGCGGCAAAAATCGCCTGAACCGCTTTCAGCTCATCGTCCGCTAGCTGATAGAATTTGTGCTCATCCAACTGCTGCATCAGCTCTTTGGTTCGCTGCGCACCGAACAAATCAAACAGAATTCGTTCGATATTGGACGATTTCAATATATCCATCGCCGGTGAGGTCGTGGGAATCACACCGGCGTCGCGCAGATCGTATTCACCTGTCTGAATAAAACGGGTCAATACATTATTTTGGTTGGAGGCAATGTGGATCTGCTCGACCGGCAACCCCATTTTCAGCGCATAATAGCCGCCCAACGCATTACCGAAATTACCGCTCGGCACGTTCAGATACACACGATCGCCCAGTGCAATGGCACCTTGGCGAACCAGTTCCAAATAACTGTGAATGTGGTAAATGGTCTGAAAAATAATGCGGCCGAAATTCACTGAGTTGGCGGCGGACAACGAAATGTGCTTGGTTTGCAATGTCGCCCGAAACGATTCGGATACCAACAGCGTTTTCAACGCCGTCTGCGCATCATCAAAATCACCGCGAATGCCAATGACTTTTAAATTCGGTGCCTCTTCCGTGACCATTTGCAGCCGCTGCACATCGGAAGTACCGCCGTCCGGGTAGAGGCAAACCACCTGAACCTTATCACGGTTTTTAAAGGTCTCCAGTGCCGCCGGCCCGGTATCGCCGCTGGTGGCCGCCAGTATCAGATATTGCTCATTATTGGCCTGCGCCACGGATGACAGCACCTTGCCGAAAGGTTGTAACGCCATATCCTTAAAGGCGCGGGTCGGCCCGTGATACAGTTCGCTGACGTAGAGATCGTCGTACACCTTGACCACCGGCACCGGATTGGTTGGGTCATCAAAGGCATCGTATAACGACAACGCCTCATCAATCACTTGGCCATCAATGTCCACTTCAAACAAGTCCAGAATGGCTTTGGCCAACGCTTTGTAGTCGGAATCCAAATGCGATTGCAGAAAATCCAAATCAAAATGCGTCAGACTTTCCGGCGAATAAATGCCACCAAAAGACGACATAGGGCTTAAAATGGCTTGCGAGAAACGAATTGAGGTTGGTCTGTGACCGTCATTACCACGGGTTTCGATAAATTGCATAAGGGTTCCAGTTTCGTATAAGTCGTATAAGTCGTGTTGTCAGAATTTGGCCGTCGGACGGCCTAAAACAGAGTAAACGTTCGGGTTTAAATTATACAAAAGTTTCACCCAAAAATCCCCATCCGTCAGGCTGACCAGCATCGCGTATCAAAGCACAATCGATTTGCGACGTCGCCAGAAGCGGCGAAGGTGCGTCGGCTTTAAGTGATAACGCTGAGGCCGCCCCACGTCAATGAATAACGAGTGCAGCGCCCCTTGCCGCAAGGCCGCCAACAAGGGCGCAAACCAATCGGCTTCAAGCCTGTGCAACTGCGAAAGCCAATCCGAAAGCGTGCCGTCCCGCGGTGCGGCTCGGTCAAGGTGAATCAAATGATGCGACAGAGGTTGAGCCATCGCCAAAGCCGATTCCGACCAGGCCTGGTAGTTTATCGGTTCTGGCTGACAGCCTGCTTGGGTGAGCTTTGCCAACCCTTGAAAGTAAAGATCATCCGAACACACATTGGCATTTGGTCGGCGCACCGCCCCCTTTAGATCCAAAGCTCCCTCGCCCCAAAACCAGAGGCTGTTGATTTCCGGACGGCCGGCTTCTCGCCGCGCTTCATTGACCGGATGACTGAAGAACAGCATTTGCGCTTCATTCATCAATTGCCGCCAATAGGGTGCCGCATGCCCACTCGGATAACAGGATTGAACGTGGCGATAAGCGACCTCTGGCAAGGGAAAGGTATGCACATCCACCGTTTGCGGCAAGCGCAAATACCAATCCGTTCGCCCACCGGCTTCCAGCCGAACGCCATCCAATGCAAAGTATTCGTTAAAGGCCAACCGCAAAGCCTCCGCTTCGGCCTCAGAAACCCCTAAATCCGCCGCTGGAATCAGCACCAAGGAGTCGCGATCCGGAATCATCTGGCAGAGTTCGGCTCTCAACCAAAAATCGGCCACCTCGAAGTCTGCTAACTGTGCCAAGGCCATGGTTGCCGCTGGCGGCTGCGAAACCGTCTGATGAAACAGATAGGCGCCTGTGTCGTAAATCGACTGCGACTTGACCGAAAATACATCGGCACGCGACATCAAAGTGGTCAGCGCCGGAAAGGCTTTCGCAGACAACTCGGAAGGAGCCGCTTCCCGGAGGGCACTGCAAACGGCTTCCGTCAGCAGATTGGGCACCCACAGAGTGAGCGCCAAAGAGGACTTAGACATGCGTGTGACCTAGCGAAAATGTTGGGTTAAATCCGCTCAAGCGTCGAGCGCACCGACTCGAATGCGCATGATTTCGCCATCAATTGCAGGCATAGCTTCCAGCTTTTTAAGCGCGCGATTCATTTCAGATTCTTTCACTTGGTTGGTGATAATCACCACCGTGGCATCCTCCGGATTCTGAGAGGATGGCTCTTGATGCAGCAACTCAATATTGATGTGATGCTCCGCCAGGGTGGCGCTCAACTGCGCCAACACACCGGCGTTATCCTTTGCAAAACACCGAAGGTAATAGGCCGAGTCAATCGCCTCAATCGGCAAGACGGGGGCTGAGGTCAGCTGATGCAACCCGAAGCCTAAGGGGGGCACACGATCCGCGACCGGTTGATGCGCGGCACGGACCAGATCAATGATGTCCGCCACCACCGCACTGGCGGTTGGCCCGGCACCGGCACCCGGCCCGTAATAGAGTGTCGGTCCAACATGGTTGCCGTGCACCATCACCGCATTCATGACGCCGTTGACCTGCGCCAATAATACCGATTTTGGCACCAATGTCGGGTGGACGCGCAACGAAAAGCCGTCTTCCGCTCGACTGGCAATTCCCAGATGCTTAATTTCATACCCCAACTGCTCGGCAAAGCGAATATCTTCCGCTGTGATTTGGCTGATGCCTTCGGTGTAAACCCGTTCAAACTGCAATTCAATGCCAAACGCAATGGATGCCAGAATCGTGAGTTTGTGTGCCGCGTCAATGCCTTCCACATCAAAGGTCGGATCGGCTTCGGCGTAACCCAACTCTTGGGCGGTTTTCAGCACTTTTGCAAAGTCCGCATCCGGTGTTTTCATTTCTGTCAGGATGTAGTTACCGGTACCGTTAATGATCCCCGCTACCCAGTCAATGCGGTTGGCGGCCAGGCCTTCGCGCAAGGCTTTGATAATGGGAATCCCCCCTGCCACGGCCGCCTCATAAGCAATGGACACGCCTTGTTCTTGGGCTTTTTGAAACAGCGCATTACCATGCTCGGCAATCAGGGCTTTGTTCGCAGTGACAATCGATTTACCCTTTTCAATCGCCGTTTCAATGCACGTTTTCGCCAGGCTTGTGCCGCCCATCAATTCCACAACGATGTCCACATCCGGATTATTCACCACATCCATCGGCTGATCGGTCATCACGGCACCGTCAATTTCAAGCGGTCTTGTCCGGTTCAGCTCCCGTACTGCGACATGAATGATGCGGAGCGTTACATCTCCGCCCAAACGACGCTCAATTTCCGGCAACGACTCCTGAAGAATCTGAGCGGTGCCACCACCGACGGTACCCAAACCTAACAAACCTAACTTAACTTGCTTCACACTGACTCCAAATTTATTTAACGTTGATCAACCCATCTTTGCGGAACATATCCCGAATGCCGCGAATCGCCTGACGAGTGCGATGTTCATTTTCAATCAAACCAAAACGGACATGATCGTCGCCATAGTCACCAAAACCAATCCCAGGAGAAACCGCTACCTTAGCGTCGGTTAGCAGTTTTTTCGAAAACTCCAAAGACCCCATTTCTCGATAGGCGGGGGGAATCGGTGCCCAGACAAACATGGTCGCCTTCGGCGGCTCGACTTCCCAGCCGATGCTGTTCAATCCCTGACACAGCACATCCCGCCGAACACGATACATATCACAAATTTCCTGAACACACTCCTGCGGTCCTTCCAATGCCGCAATCGCTGCCACCTGAATGGGGGTAAAAGTGCCATAGTCCAGATAGGATTTCATGCGTTTCAACGCATTCACCAGGTCTGGATTTCCAACCATAAAGCCGACACGCCAGCCAGGCATATTGTAACTTTTCGACAGGGTGTAAAATTCCACGGCAATGTCTTTCGCCCCCTCCACCTGCAGAATCGAGGGTGATTGGTAGCCGTCAAACACAATATCGGCATACGCCAAATCATGAATCACCCAAATATCGTGCTCTTTCGCGATGGCCACGACTTTTTCAAAAAATTCCAATTCCACGGTTTGCGTGGTCGGATTCCCAGGAAAGTTCAACACCAGCATTTTCGGCGTCGGCCAGGATTCCTTTATGGCCTTTTCCAATTCCTCGAAAAAACCCACATCCGGTGTCATGCGCACATGGCGAATATCGGCTCCGGCAATCACAAATCCATAAGGATGAATGGGATAAGCCGGATTCGGCACCAGCACCGTATCCCCTTTATCGACTGTGGCCAACGCCAGGTGCGCCAAGCCTTCTTTGGAACCAATCGTCACCACCGCTTCGGTATCCATATCCAGATCCACGTCGAATTTGGTTTTATACCAATTGCAAATGGCTTTGCGCAACCGCGGAATGCCTTGCGAGACAGAATAACGATGGGTGCCTTCACGCTGAACCACTTCCACAAGCTTATCGACAATGTGCTGCGGGGTATCCTGATCGGGGTTCCCCATGCCAAAGTCAATAATGTCTTCACCGCGCCGTCGCGCTTGCGCTTTTAGGTCGCCGACGATATTGAACACATAGGGAGGAAGTCGTTTGATTCTTTGAAAGTCGCCAGTCACTTGAGTGTTTAACCTTTAAAATTGGTTCTGCCAAATGCGCGCTCGCTTTCGGTTTATTTCAGCAACGAATCCAGCAGTCTGCCGGATTCAAGCCGACTGGCTGCGCGCCCGAAAAACCAACGAAACCACCTCAAACCACCGCGATTCGGAAGATTTCCAGACAGGACAGACGGTTTTGAAACCTCGAGACTTCAGAGCAACGCAGACAAAAAATCCGCGCAATAGCGACGCTTTCGGCAGAAAGTATAATGAGATTTAATCTACTAATGATACAGAAACAATTCCTTTCGTCAATTGAAATATTGACCGTATCCCCCCGCTCTCCCACAGATGAAAACCACTGCGAACACAGACGGTATCTTAGGTATAATTCAGTTCGGAAAATTGATAAATTTGCAGGCGATTGGAATCAAGAAGCCAGCAAGCTCAGTAGCAAGCTTGTGAACCCTTCAGGTTAGCACTTCGGATTCGAACGGATACACCCACGACAACAGAATGGAGGTCGAAATTGAAATTCACAGAACACCGAGATTCCAATATCTTGACGGTTAAACAATATCGCCCAGGCCTGGTCAAAATCAATGAATTTGAAATCGACAGCAGTTGCTTTTTGAGCCAGCATGAACTGAACAGCGACTGGAACTGTCCCAGCCTGGACGCACTCGACGAAAACCATTTAAAAGCGCTGTTTGCATTAAAACCCGATGTGATCATCCTCGGCACCGGTGAACGGCAGATTTTTCCCGACCCCAGTCTGTTTCGTTTTTGCGCTCAAAACGGCATTGGCCTTGAAGTCATGGACAACGCCGCGGCTTGCCGAACCTACAATGTCCTCACCACCGAAGATCGCAATATTGTTCTCGGCCTCATTATGGCGAAGCCTGAGTGAGCTTCAACAGTGGCTTGATGTCCACTTTTTTGCCACGGTAACGCGCCTCCACAAACAACTCCGGTTTTTTGGCTGTGCCCGTTTGCCCTAAGGTGGCAATCAACTGGCCTTTTTTAACCCGCTGACCTTCTTTAACTTGCAAGCTGTCGTTGTGTGCATAGACCGTCAAATAACCATTATCGTGACGAATCACCACCATATTGCCATACTGACGAATCCCATCCCCGGCATAAACCACTTCACCGTTCGCCATGGCATGCACGCCTTCCCCAACGGTGCCATCAATCACCAGACTATTTAACCCGCGACTGTCACGCACAAAACGATAAGGGGACGCTTGCTTGACAGGCCAAGCAAACGATACCCTGGAGGGCGCAACCGAGGCGTTCGCTTGCGCTTTTGGGCGCACCTTGGACGAGCGGTCAGCGGAAAACGCTCGCCCCACCTGTGGCATTACCAGCTCCTGACGAACATAAATCCGATAGGGTGGATCCAAATGATTCGCTTCGGCCAAAGCCGCCATCGTAACGCCGCAACGAACGGCGATTTCGCTCAAAGTGTCCCCCCACTTAACAACATAAAGGGCACCACAATCCCCTCTTTCAGCACTCCGCGAAGCCTTGGAGGCGGACGGATCACCCTGACCTTTATAATGATTACTGGTGGAACACCCGAACAAGCCGAAAACCAGCCAGGAGCAAATCAGTAGGGGTATAAAACGTTTCATCTTCTAAACCAACCTATCCCACATAGTGACCTTCACATCTTCAATTCGTACATTTTCACTGGCCTTACTGACGCCTTGATTCCATGATAAGCGTGATTCAGTCCGTCGCAATCGTGAATACGAGGGTTTTCAGAAACGAAGAACCAAAGGTAAATTTTCGGGCTAGACTATATCTGCTTAATTAAAATATACAGCATTACCAGCACAATAAAACCGTACCCTATCCAGTCGATGTATTGCCGAATTTTAGATTCATAACGCTCCCCACCCCATTTCATCAAGGCCGCCACCAGAAAAAAGCGCGCACCACGCCCGACAAAAGAAGCCAAGATAAAAGGCAGTAAGGCCATATTACTGGCTCCGGCACTGATCGTAAAGAGTTTATAAGGAATCGGGCTGAACCCAGCCAAAAACACAATCCAAAAACCATACTCCGCAAAGAACCCTTCGATGGCGTGGTATTTTTCCACATAATGCGCCGCTTCAATCAACGGCCAGACCGCCTCCAGCATCCAATACCCAATGGCATATCCGAAAAGCCCGCCCAGCAAAGAAGTGATTGTCGTCAACCAGGCAAAATAATAAGCCCGTTGCGGCTGCGCCAGACTCATTGGCATCAACATCACATCCGGCGGTATCGGAAAAAAAGAGGCCTCTGCAAAACTCATCCCCCCCAAGTACCAAGGCGCTTTAGGGTGTCGAGACCACCGCAGGGTTTTATCGTACAAATAACTGAAGAACTTCATTATTTTCTCATCGTAACAGCCGCACCAGACCTAATCGGATTCCAGCCCCGTCAGCATGGGCACAAACAAAACCTCACCCAAGTCGGTTTCGGTCACCTTTTCACCGGTTTTGACGAAACCGCACAAACGCTGTCGAGCGCCCCCCACCGGCATCACCAGACGACCGCCATCCACCAATTGTGCCAAAAGCGCCTCTGGCACAGTCTGCGGTGATGCCGCGCACAGAATGGCATCGAAGGGGGCTTTTTCAGGCCAGCCCCAATGCCCATCGGACAAGGCAACTTCGACATTTTTCAATTGTAAATGCTGCAGCACCCTACGCGCACGCAACATCAAAGGTTCAATACGCTCAACCGTATAAACCTCATCCACCAATAATCCCAGAATCGCCGCTTGGTAACCGGAACCCGTCCCCACTTCCAGTACGCGCTTCACCGCTTGACCCGCCCGTAACCAAGCCGTCATTTGAGCCACCACCCAGGGTTGCGAAATGGTTTGACCGAATCCGATCGGCAACGCCGTATCCTCATAAGCGCGTGAAGCTAGGGCTTCGTCTATAAAGACATGGCGCGGCGTGACCCGCATGGCATTCAGCACCGCCTCATCCTTGACCCCGTTTTGCCAAAGGCGCTCTATCAGCCGGTTACGGGTACGCTGCGATGTCATTCCCATACCTTGCTCGGCTTGAAACGCCTCATTCGGATAGATGACCGCTTCTGCCAGCCTAGCCATTTCAGCCCCTGTCCATCAGGTCACGCACCCGTCAAAACACCCGTTTAACAGGGCTTGCATTTCATAATGCGTTAAATCAATTTTCAAAGGCGTTATGGAAGCATACCCTTGTTCAACCGCATGAAAATCGGTGCCCTCAGCCGCATCCTCCGCTTCGCCAGCTGGACCGACCCAGTAAATGGGTTTACCACGCGGGTCTTGTGTGCAAACGACCCTTTCGGAACAATGTCGCTTGCCTAAACGAGTGATCCGAATGCCCTTTAAGGCCTCGATTGGAATATCGGGGACATTGATGTTTAAAATGGTCGTGCGATCCAACGGCAGCGTCTGATACGCTTTAAATAGATGGCTGATAACATGCGTGGCCGTTTCAAAATGGGTTTCACCGCACAAGGAAACCGCAATGGAGGGTTTACCAAGAAACCGCCCTTCCGTCGCCGCCGCCACTGTCCCCGAATAGAGAACGTCATCCCCCATATTCGCACCCGCATTGATGCCCGAAAGCACCATATCGGGCTGAAAATCCAAAGCGCCATTGATGCCTAAATGGACACAATCCGTAGGGGTGCCATTCACACTGTAGATCGACTCGCCATGCGATTTAATCCGCAAAGGCTCCATCAGTGTTAAAGAATTACTGGCGGCGCTGCGATTCCGATCCGGCGCAATCAGCCGAAGCTCAGAATGCACATTGAGGGTTTGCATACAATTCCACAAGGCTTGAATGCCTGGCGCATCATAACCGTCGTCATTGGAGAGTAGTATTTTCATAAGATCCTGAATATTATTATGAAGTCCTGAATATTATTATGAGGTTCTGAATTTTTTTATAAGGTCCTGTTGAACGCTTGGTTCGTTTAAAGGGCTTGCCGTCCATTCGGTTGAACACGACTGACGGGAAGCGCGAATTCTTCATAACAAAGACTTTCTGCGCTAAAATAACGTTTTTAAAGCCTGTCATTATAGCCTATGTCGTCCATTTCAGATGCAGATAAATCCCTGTTTGAACAAGCCGTAAAGGACGTACAAAAACTCAAAACGTCCAAAGCTTACTCACCCAATGCGGCAGGACACCTCCGCCCACGCAAGCGCACCAAAACGTCGCATCACCCCAGTCATCATCTCGACAATCAGACCTCATTTTCAATGAAACACCAGGCCTGGGAAAACTCTACCCAGAGCGTTTCTGCGTTTGAAACGCTCGAATACCGACAACCAGACTGTTCGGCACAGGATTTTAAACGGTTAAAAAAAGGCGACTTTTCAACCGCGTTTGAACTCGACCTGCATGGCTTGACCGAAGCTCAGGCGGACAAAGCACTTGCTCGGTTTCTTCAGGAAGCCATTGCCCACAAAGCGCGATACCTTATCATTGTGCACGGCAAGGGCTACAACTCCGAATCGAAGCAACCGGTTTTAAAAAATCTAGTCAATTGTCGTTTACCACAATGGCCTCAAGTTCTGGCCTTTTGCAGCGCGCAACCCAAGCACGGTGGCACTGGCGCCGTGTACGTATTTTTAAAAAAACAAGGTACGACAAGCGGCACCGACAAATAGCCCGAGTGAACAAAGCGTTTAATCAGAGCGGTTAATCAGAGCGATTGCATTCTAGTCAGACGATTTGCTCAGTGAGGTGTCGGAGGATGGCTCAGAATCTTTGTCTGAAGCTTGATTTTCAATAGGGTTTTCAGGAGAAGGCACCGATGTGATTGAGGGTTCCGTTGCGGCCGGAACCTTAGGCAGTTCAACCACTTTAATAAAGACCTCATTTTCACCGATCATGCCCAGTTTCTGACGGGCAATGGTTTCAATGGCTTGGGTATTGGATTGCAAATCTTTGACTTCCTTGCGAAGCAAAAAATTTTGATGTTCCAAAGCATCAATTTTCGCCTGAAACGCATCCAGCTTGTTTTGCAAAGACATCAGTTCGCCCACGCCACCGTCCGATGACAAGAGGCGAACCTGTAGAATCAAAATAACAATTGCGAACGCAATGTAGATGATTTTCAAGATTAACCCGGATTATTTCAGGTTATAGAAGGCGTCTTTTCCAGGGTACACCGCCGCATCGCCCAACTCTTCTTCAATGCGAATCAACTGGTTGTATTTCGCGATACGATCCGTTCTGGACATGGAACCGGTTTTGATTTGTCCGGCACCCGTCGCCACCGCAATATCGGCAATGACCGTATCTTCGGTTTCACCGGAACGGTGTGATACCACCGCCGTATAACCGGCGTCTTTGGCCATTTGAATCGCTTTAAAGGTTTCGGTCAAAGTACCAATCTGATTGATTTTAATCAAAATCGAGTTGGCAATGCCTTTGTCGATCCCTTCTTGCAAAATCTTTGGATTCGTGACAAACAAATCGTCTCCGACCACTTGCAAACGCTTGCCGTCTTTTTCCGTCTGATATTTGAAGCCGTCCCAGTCGGACTCGTCCAAACCATCTTCAATCGAAATAATCGGGTACTTATCCACCCAACTGGACAGTAAATCCACCATCTGTTCGGAAGATAGAGTCTTATCTTCAGACGCCAGATAATATTGACCGTCTTTATACAACTCGGAAGACGCGGCATCCATCGCAATCATAATGTCTTCACCCGCTTTGTAGCCGGCGTTTTCGATCGCTTCCAAAATCACTTGAATCGCTTCTTCATTGGATTTCAGATCCGGTGCAAAACCACCTTCATCGCCCACCGCCGTATTATAGCCTTTATCGTGCAACACTTTTTTCAGCGCATGAAACACCTCAGCACCATAGCGAATGGCTTCTGCAATGGACGGTGCGCCGACCGGCATAATCATAAATTCCTGGAAATCCACCGAGTTGTCAGCGTGCTCACCACCGTTGATGATGTTCATCATCGGAACCGGCATTTTGTAATCGTCGGTTTTCAAGTAAGCATACAAGGGCAAGCCTTTGGACTTTGCCGCCGCTTGCGCCACCGCAATCGAAACCGCCAAAATCGCATTGGCGCCCAAACGGGCTTTATTGTCGGTTCCGTCCAACTCGATCATCGCCTTGTCAATCGCGGCTTGGTCGGTAGCGTCTTTGCCCAGCAAACAGGCTTTGATTTCGGTGTTAATATTATTGACCGCTTTCAAAACGCCTTTACCGCCGAATTTCGAGGCATCACCGTCTCGCAACTCAATCGCTTCACGCGAGCCGGTGGAGGCGCCGGAGGGCGAAATACCACGACCTTTTGAACCGTCTTCCAGAATCACATCAGCTTCCACCGTCGGGTTACCACGGGAATCGATGACTTGACGTGCTTTAATCTCTTTAATCAATGACATGTGCATTTTCCTATTTCTTTTCAACTCAGTTTATTGGTTTCATCCGTTGCATTCTAAAAACAGATTATGGCAGCCGGATGACAAATTCGGTTTATCGGCTTTTGAAGCCGGTTTTAGCCCGGAAATTCATAAAAGCGAAAAGGGGCGTGATTTATGAACTTTTCGGGCTAGGACAGGTTTTCAATAAAGCCTTTTTCCTTGACCGCATCGTCAATGGACTTCAGGGTTTCCAGTAAGGGCTTCAAATTCCCCAGTGGCCACATATTCGGGCCGTCTGACAAGGCTTTTTCCGGATTCGGATGGGTTTCCATAAAAACACCGGAGACACCGGCTGCTACGGCAGCACGCGCCAACACCGGAACCATTTCACGCTGCCCGCCGGAAGTGGTGCCTTGCCCACCCGGCTGCTGCACGGAGTGCGTCGCATCAAACACCACCGGACAGCCGGTTTGACGCATGGACGCCAGGCCGCGCATATCGGAAATCAAGGTGTTGTAACCAAAGGACGTACCGCGATCACAGACCATAATTTGATCGTTCCCGACTTCTCTCGCTTTCAATACCACCTGATCCATATCCCAAGGCGCCTGAAACTGACCTTTTTTGATATTGACCGGCAGGCCTTGGCGGCAGACGTTTTGAATAAAGTTGGTTTGACGCACTAAGAAGGCTGGCGTTTGCATCACATCCACTACCGACGCCACTTCATCCAATGGCGTGTCTTCATGCACATCCGTCAAAACCGGCACGCCGATCTCGTCTTTCACTTTCTGCAAAATACGCAAGCCTTCTTCAATCCCTAAGCCGCGAAAGCTTTTGGTGGACGAACGATTCGCCTTATCGTAAGACGATTTAAAAATAAACGGAATGCCCAAGGTGTCGGTCAAAACTTTCAGCTGCTCGGCTGTATCCAGTGCCAACTGTTCCGATTCGATCACACACGGACCCGCAATCAAAAATAACGGTTGATCGATTCCAACTTTAAAACCGCATAAATTCATTTCAATGCCTTTTCATAAAAGAGAGCGTTACAACCAAGATCTCTAAGCGTTTTTGTGAGTGTTCGCAGCTTCAACAAAGGCTTTGAACAAAGGGTGACCGTTTCGCGGGGTCGATGTAAATTCTGGATGGAACTGACACGCCACAAACCAAGGGTGGTTTTCAATTTCAATCGTTTCCACCAGATTACCGTCTTCCGAACGCCCGGAAATAATCAACCCGGCTTTTTCCAGCTTGGCGATATAGCCATCATTGACTTCATAACGATGTCGATGACGCTCACGGATGAGCGTTTGACCATAGATTTCTGCAATTTTCGTTCCGGCCACCAACAAACACCCTTGCGCGCCTAAACGCATGGTGCCGCCGAGATCCGTGGTTTCGTCACGCTCGACCAACTCACCGTTTTCATCCGTCCACTCGGTAATCAAGGCCACCACCGGCGTTGGGGTGTCGGCATTCAACTCAGTGCTGTGCGCATTATCCAACCCGGCGACATGACGGGCAAACTCCACCACCGCCATTTGCATCCCCAAGCAAATCCCCAGATAAGGCACTTTGTTTTCACGGGCAAAACGAATCGCTTGAATTTTACCTTCAACGCCACGTTCGCCAAAGCCGCCCGGCACCAGCACCGCATCCATTTTCTGCAAGGCTTCGGTGCCGTTTTTTTCAATGTCCTCGGAATCAATATAGTGAATATTCACTTGCGTCAGCGTTTTGATACCACCATGAATCAGCGCTTCAATCAACGATTTATAGGCTTCGGTCAAATCCACATACTTGCCGACCATGGCAATATCCACCGACTGCTTGGGATGCATTTGCGCATCCACGACCCGATCCCAGTCCGACAAGTCCGCTACCGGCACATCCAAGCGAAAACGATTTGTAACCAATTCATCCAAACCTTGTTCATGCAGCATTCTGGGCACCTCGTAAATGGTGCGCGCGTCCAGTGAATTGATGACCGCCTGCTCCTCCACATTGGTGAAAAGCGCAATCTTACGTTTTTCGGAAGCTTCCAGGGGGCGTTCAGAACGGCAAATCAGCACATCCGGCTGAATCCCGATGGAACGCAACTCTTTGACGGAGTGCTGCGTGGGTTTGGTTTTCACTTCTCCGGCCACGGCGATATAAGGCAGAAGCGTCAAATGCATAAAAAGGGCACGTTCACGACCAACTTCCACACCGAGTTGACGAATGGCTTCCAAGAACGGCAGGGACTCAATATCCCCTACCGTGCCGCCCACTTCCACCAAAGCCACATCCGCACCGGCCGCGGCTAACCGAATGCGATGTTTAATTTCATCGGTAATGTGCGGAATCACCTGAACCGTCCCGCCCAAATAATCGCCGCGCCGCTCATTGCGAATCACTTTTTCGTAAACCTGACCGGTCGAAAAGCTATTGCGTCGCGTAAAATTACGTTGTACAAAACGCTCATAATGCCCTAAATCCAAGTCGGTTTCAGCGCCATCATCGGTCACAAAGACTTCGCCATGTTGAAACGGGCTCATGGTGCCCGGATCCACATTAATATACGGATCCATTTTCAGCATACTGACTTTAAGCCCTCTCGCTTCTAAAATAGAGCCGAGAGACGCGGCCGCAATGCCCTTCCCGAGAGAAGAAACCACACCGCCTGTTACGAATATAAACTTTGTCATGAAATCACTTTAGCTTGGACTTAATTCAGCATTATTCAGTTAACCCGAATATTTCACAAATTTGCACCGACCTTGCTTGCTCCTTGATTCTACAAGAAATATTTTCTCAGTCGGCCGTAATCATGAATACGACACTTCTTCGAAAATTTCCTTGTGAAAACAAGGTTCTGCGCAATTTCGGCACAAATCCATAAAACATTCGGGTTAAAGACATCATTAAAAAATGCCTTTGAAACTGGCTAGTACCTACCGGAATTGGATAATCAGAATGGAATCAAATTATACCGTAACCCCGTTTTTTGGGCAATCATTCATTCCGTTCGATGCGACAGATCCGCTTCAACACCGCCCAAAACGGCGATGATTTCGCCATCTTTTTCCAACAGCGGCCAGCGACGACGATCCCAAGGCGGCACCCCTTGACGCTGAAACCATTTTTTCAGACGCGACTTCAAACCGAGGCGCTGCACATCTTCTGGTTTCATCGCGCGCACCCAAGCCCCATCGGACGATAATCTGGCGTTTAACCAGGCCTGGTCACTTTCTGTACCTTGGTAAAGCCTATGCGAAAAATAATAATTTTGTGCCTGAAAGTCCGCCCCAACCACACGATAATCCGCATCGGCAATTACGCGCAACATGGCCTCTGAAAAAGCATACAGTTGATTTCGATGCCAACGATACTCCATGCCCGCCTGCTTTAAACGCGGATGCGATTCAGGGTTTGAATGCTGCAAGCACTGTAATACCCAAGCGTAAACCGTCTCGTTTAAGCGGACATTCAGCGCCACTTCACGCGCCCAATAGCGCAACGCATTTTTAACCCGCAAAGCGCCCAAACGGGAAACCCCTTCCAAGCTTAATTGATAGGCATTCATCACTGCTCCATCCAGGTCTTGCTTGGCCAAGGCATCCAACAAACAGACGGATTCGGACAGATGCTCAATGGTTTGCCCTAACGTCTTTTCGGCTTTTGGCCAGGCCTGGTCAATGTGTGGCCACACGCGATGGCGGATGAAATTCCGCCGAAAGCTCGGATCGGAATTGGAGGGATCCGCCACCCAAGTCAGACGGTGCTGGTGCGCATAAAATTGCAAGGCCGAATAAGGCACATCAAGAAGTGGACGAGCATGCAGGTGCACTCGCCCTTGGAAACGCACGGTTTTTTCGGATGGCATGGCCGCTAACCCAGAGAGGCCGCAACCGCGCAACGCATTGAGCAGAAAGGTTTCCGCCTGATCTCGCAGATGGTGCGCCGTCAATAAAATGGTCTGGGCATCAAGGCATTCATACAAGGCTTGATAGCGTGCTGCACGCGCCAAAGCTTCCAGGCCTTGACGCTTGGCGGTCGCCACCTGCACCGCCACCGACTGATACTCAATGCCGCGCGTACGACAGAAGTCCGCGGTAAAATCCTGCCAATCGCTCGCCTCGGGTTGCAACCCATGATGAATGTAAACCGCTCGGAGCCGATTGGGCGGCAATACCCTAGATAAGGCGTCCAACAATACCACAGAATCCATACCACCACTAAACGCTACCAAAAAGCGGTTGGGCGGCGGATATTGCGCCAGCCAGGCCGAAACGGCGGATTCGACCTTTGATTGCGACATTTTCAACCTCGTTCAAAACCCCAGTCAGATACGCCCCGGCCTCAAGCCACATCAAAATTGCCATAGTGCATATAGCGCTGATAACGATTTTCCAGCAAGGTTTCTACAGGCTCTATCTTTAAGGCGTCCAACTGTTCCAGCAGCGCCTGTTTCAAAGAGGCGGCCGCCGCCTTCGGGTCTCGGTGCGCGCCGCCCAATGGCTCGGACACAATCACATCCACCAGACCCAACTCTTTCAGTCTGGGCGCGGTAATGCCCAGCGCAGTGGCGGCATCCGCCGCATTGGCGGCATCTTTCCATAAAATGGAGGCACAGCCTTCCGGCGAAATCACCGAATAAGTACTGTATTGCATCATTAAAGTGACATCCCCCACACCGATCGCCAGAGCACCGCCAGAACCGCCTTCACCGATCACCGTGCAAATCACCGGCACCTTCAACTCCGCCATCTCAATGAGATTGCGGGCAATGGCTTCGGACTGACCGCGTTCCTCAGCATTAATTCCTGGGTAAGCTCCCGGCGTATCAATAAAGGTCAAAATCGGCAGATTGAAACGCTCGGCGGTTTTCATTAAACGCAGCGCTTTGCGATACCCTTCCGGGCGCGGCATACCAAAATTGCGGCGAATTTTTTCTTTGGTGTCTCGGCCTTTTTCCTGTCCAATCACCATCACTGGATACCCATCGATACGCGCCAAACCGCCCACTATCGCCGCATCATCGGCAAACGCACGATCGCCGTGCATTTCAGTAAAATCGGTGAACATTTGGCTGAGATAATCCAATAAATAAGGGCGCTGCGGGTGGCGCGCCACTTGGGCGACCTGCACATCCGACAGCCGACTGAAAATGGACTGAGTCAGATTGCGGCTTTTTTCTTCCAGAGCGGACACTTCTTTTAGCAAATCCATGTCCTGCCCGTCCAAATGACGCAATTCGTCAATTTTGGCTTCCAGCTCCGCAATCGGTTGTTCAAACTCTAAAAAATCTAATTTCATAAGTGTCCTATCGTCTTTTCTGTGTCAGGGCCAACCGAAGTCGCCACCGGAAAATCATCCAACAATACTTCCAACAAATAATGGGGTGCTATTCTAACAAATTAGCCCACCGCTCCCCAAGCTTTTGCTTTGACCGCCTGAACTCGGCGATAGACCTGTAACAACCCCCGATGACTGCGACTTTCCTGAAAAGCGGCCGCCCCCATCGGCAAACCGCCAAACAGTTCTTCTCCACGAATACAACGCCACACCCGCTCGGTCAAGGCCTCGCCAAACAAATCCGCCTGAACGGAAACGGGATAGGTTTCCAAATCACTCTGCAGCAGAACCTCCAACCCAAATTCCAAGGCAATATACAACCGGTGCCATTCCGGGTCATCCACAAAATACAAACTGGTCTGCAACGCATCCAACGCTGTCTCATAGTCTCCACTGGCCAGCGCCAGCCACATCTGCAATTCAATCATCTTCAGCTTTTGCCAATAAGACCCCGGGTCTGGCCGCAAGCCAATTAAATTCGCCACTCCCTGGTGCTCCGAAAACCCCATCGCTTCGATGGCGTCATAAGCCGCCTCAAAGCGATTCGGCGCCTTAGACACCATTAACGCGGCCAATTGTTCACGCAAGGCCCGTCCGCGATTCTGATTATCTTCCAGCAACTCATGTCTCGGAAACACCTCTGACACCCCGGGCACCAGGATTCGGCAGGCTGGCACGCCAAAGTGATTATATTCGGCATAAAAAACATCGCGCCCCTCACGGTCAAAGCGCTGCAACAGGTTTTCCAGCTGAGCGCTTGTGTCGCCCTCAAAATCCCAATGCACAAATTCAAAATCGTATTGCCGACTGATAAAGCGTGCATGAATCAACCCGCTGGAATCAATAAAATGATTTTCAATATTTTCATCCTCTGCCACCCGTTCCGCATCAAACACCGGTGTCTGAAAACCGTCCAACTGCTCCAGACGACGTCCCTGCAACGACTCGGTCAAGGTGCGCTCCAGCGCCACTTCAAACATCGGATGAGCACCGAAAGAGGCAAAACAACGTCCGCTTTTTCGATCCAGCAGAGTCACATTCATCACCGGATAAGCCCCGCCAAGGGAAGCATCGCGAATCGACACTGCCAGGCCTTCCGCCTGCAGTGCCGTTCGAGCCGCCACCACCGTTGGAAACTGTTGAATCAACGCCTCCGGCACCTCCGGCAAACACAGGTTCTCGGTCAGAATACGCTGCTTCACCCAGCGTTCAAACACCTCGGACAAGCCTTGCACCAAGGCCTCCTGCGGTGTATTGCCCGCACTTAACCCATTACTCGCATAAAGATTACTCAACAGATTCATCGGAAAATAGACGATTTCACCCGAACGTGCCTGACGAAGCGGCAAACAGCGAATGCGCTCAACCGAATCGTTTAAACTCAAAAAGTCGTCACCGCTCAAATCCCCATCGGCCTCATAAATCGCCCAGAGCGACGGCGTTAAAAGCGATTTAAAATCCTCTAAAGCAATGGTTTTTTCATCTGGAAAGTAGAGCCAGTCCGGCGCTTTATCCGCGTCATCCTCTGACGGTTCAAGGTAAAAGTCGGAGAAAAAATAGTTGGTCTCCAAACGTTCGAAAAACTCTCCCAGAGCGCTGGCCAGAGTGGCTTTGCGACTGGCACCCTTGCCATTGGTAAACAATGTCGGGCAGTTGCGGTCGCGTAGGTGAACCGAATACACATTTGGCACCGGATTCAACCAAGACACCTCTTCAATATCAAACCCCGCGGCCTGCAACAGCGACTGCATTCGCAAAATCGACTCTTCCAGACAGGCATCCTTGCCTTTAATAAACGTTTTTTCAACCATACAGTTTCCTCGTGAATCATGACTTCCTCAACCCCTCACGGAGCCAGAGCCATCCCGGCAGCCTTGCGGCTTGAAAAATTGCCAGACCTGGGCATTTTGTGACTTATCTCGGGTTAGATCATTGGTAGCCAAGAACTAAATCTTCAAAGCAACCAGTCTTCAAAGCAACCATGATCAATTTTATAATGATAAATTTTATTTAGTGTGCGGGTAAAAACATTAATAAGAAGCCCAGCCGTTTATCAGTACAATGAAATCGTATTATTGTCGGACGAATCTTGAATATTTCACTTTGGAGGCTCTATCTTATGAAACACGCTCAAGCATTTTTAATGACCGGCTTGCTCCTAACCCCGATCATGGCGCACGCCGAAGCCCATCCTGGCAAAACGCTACACGATGACGCCAACTGCATGAAATGCCATGCCGAGCTGGGCTACAACAAAGAAACACTGGTTAAAATGAGTCCAAAAAACTATGCCGATCTGCAAAAAGCCGTGGCTTATTGTGACAGCAATTTGAATGTTGGCTGGTTTGACGATGAGCGCGAACAGGTGGTGGATTATTTAAACGTCACCTACTACAAGTTCCCAAAATAACGCAAACGCACTCAATCCCACTGCTGCCATCGCAGAACAACCACAAATCATTCAAACCCACTAATCCGCCATCCCGAGGTGCTTCAATTGAGCCTTTAAGGTTTTCAGCGCTTCGGGATCGGCTTTTTTCACGTCCTCTTCGTACAGAATGGCTTCAGCATCGCGAACCACTTTATCCATGGCATCGACTAAAAAGTAGGTTCGCATATTGGATTCAATCGCTGGCCAATCCCGCGACTGAGCCCGCCAAAGTTGGTTCAACGTTGGGTCTTCCTTCAGCAAATCACTCACTTGCGCCAGCAAGACATTGAGATGCGGCACCGACTCGTGCGGCCAATAGGGGCGACCGTTTTCAGGGTCGTAATAACTGGCACGATCCAGCTTGGCGATTTCCAGCGCCGGAATAATCCCTTCAATCCCCGCATAAGCCGCTTCGGCTTCTGCGCTATCAAGCCGATCGATCGACATCACCGGCACATTCGACTTCCAGCGTGAGTAGGTAATGTAAACATTGTACCGATCAATAAAATTCAGCTTACCTTTGTCCAGCTTCATCACCTTATCGCGTGGCACAATATACTCCAAGCCTTCACTGGTCAACTGTTTGGTATTGTCCCAGATTTCCCAGCCCGACTGCCCCGTTTCTTGCCCCCTCTCGTTTACCGCAATCGGCACACAGGACAAACCATAATCATGCCCCTCGACAAAGTCGCGAACCGAAATCTGATAATCGCCCTCTGGGGTGACTTTACGAATAATACCGATAATGTATGCGTCTCCCTTGATGTTATTCGCCGGAAACCCAACCAGAATGGTTTCGCCCACTTTAAACTTTGACGACACCGTATCGGCTACTGCCCAAGTAGTGGACAGAAGCCATAGCAGACCCAACCAGACAGACAATTGCTTTTTCACTTCCTTCTCCATACTTTTCTCACCAAAGGTATCTCATCAAACGTATCTCTTCAAACGTATCGCCCCCACCAAGAGGCCATTCTACCATTCGCCCAAAGGGATCCGTTAAGAAACCAAGCTTTTGACCGTTCTTGGCGCAAGGTGATGAGTCGAAAAACCGAAGAACCGACATTAAATTTTCCGGCTATACGCGGAAGGTGGTTTAGGCTTAGGTTTCTCCGCCACCTGATTGCGCAAATAAAGCGGCATTGGCAAAACATCATCCACCGAATGCGCTTGGGATAAGCGCTGTTGCGCGACCTCCGCGATCGCCTGCGCAGAAGGTCGCGCCGAGTACCAGGCTGAAAACCTGGCCGCTGTCACTGGAAACTCCACCGCTATATCACCCACCCCACTGGGCGTACCGGTCTGGGTTTCGATCCACTGGTGCGCTTGCGCGGCAGACATCAATTGCGGCGCTTGCGAAACCAGGCGTCCCGACTCAATGCGACACGCCTGTAAATACATTTCCTGCATACGCGCATCCAGAAACGCCAGCCAATCCAAGGCACCTGTTGCTTGATACCCTTGCCAAGCCAGTGCTTCCAAGGTTGAAACGCCCAGTACTGGCTTATCCCAACCAAAGGCCAACCCTTGAATCACGCCGGTCGCAATTCGCACGCCAGTAAACGCCCCCGGCCCCTCCCCAAAAGCCAGAAGCTGGATATCACCAGGCCTGGCATCGGCCTGATGAAGCACCTTTTCAACCATGGTTAAAATACGATCCGCATGCTTCTGCGGCGCTAACTCATACTCTAAATAAGACGTGCCATGATGGATCAGACAGGCTGAGCAGGCCTGGGTAGAAGTTTCAATCGCGAGAATACTGGCGGTGGCCGTCATGCGTTCAGGTCTCTCTCAGTTTTTGTTTGGCCTCTTCCACGGAAAAGACCCAGTTAAAATTCGGAAAACTGTTGGTGATAATCGCCCCATAGGATTTCTGTGTCAACCGTGGGTCACACAACATCAGCACACCATAATCGGACGTATCGCGAATCAAGCGCCCAATTCCCTGCTTCAAAGCAATCGTCGCTTCTGGGATTTGAAAATGAAAGAAAGCGCTTAACCCTTTTTGTTTGAGCGCCGCTTCACGCGCCTGCACCACCGGATCATCCGGCGGAATAAACGGAATGCGATCGATCAACACCAGTTTCAACGCTTCACCTTTGACATCCACCCCTTCCCAAAAACTGCTCGTCCCGAGTAACAAGGCTCTATCATTGTCTTTAAAGCGTTGCAGCAACGTGTTCTTGGGGCCATCCCCCTGAACCAACAAAGTGCCATCCCAGTGCTCGGCCAGAATGGTTCTCGCTTCCTGCAAGGCTCGGTGACTGGTGAACAGCAAAAAAGCGCACCCACGACTTTCCTGCAATAATGGCCAAGCCGCTCGCAGGCATATTTTGATGTAATCTGGGTCTTTTGGATCTGGCAACCCCAGCGGATGATAAATCACGGCTTGACGCGCATAATCGAACGGGCTCTCCCATTGACGCGTTTCGGCGTCATCCAATCCCAATCGATGGGCAAAATAGTCAAACCGATGATTCACGCTGAGCGTTGCCGAGGTAAATATCCAAGCGCCGCCCAAAGCCTCTCGCTGCCGACTGAACGGTGCCGCCACACTCAAGGGGGTTAAGTTCAATTTAAATCGTGCCTGCGATGATTCTGCCCAGCGCACCTGATTATCCGATGAGGCCGTTAGCCAGCTCTGAAGCTGCTTTTCAAACGCCTGACTGCGTTTAGACAAGGCCGACAACAGCTTTCCTTTATCCGTCAGCGGCTTGAGCGTATCGATTAACACGCCGAGCTGATTGCGCAACTGCTCCAGCATTTTCACTGGCGCCTTGGCGTCCTCAAAGACTTGCCAAGTCCAGCGCTTTTCCCACTTGCCGAGCGACTCGTGGAACTGGGTAATCTTCTGCTCTAAAGCTTTTGTTTGATCGGCCAGCTCAACCACTTCAGGGGCTTCTTTCTGATAAGCCAACTTCAAATCACGCACCAGCTCATCCAGCTGATAGCGACTAATGGAAAAGCCTAAAAACTGTGCGGCTATGTCCGGCAACTGATGCGCTTCGTCAAATATATAAATATCAGCTTCCGGCAAGACTTCACCAAACCCCTGCTCCCGCAAAGCCAAGTCAGCACAAAACAGATGGTGATTCACAATCAACACCTGTGCATCCAAAGCCTGCTGTTTGACTTTGGGATAAAAGCAATCGGTCTCTCCCCCCATGCAATCATTTGCCTGACAAAATTCCAGGCGAGCACAGACTTTAGACCAGAGAGGGTCATTATCATCCAGATTCGTTAATTCGGCTTTATCGCCCGATCGGGTTTTGAGTTGCCAGTCATGAATCCGATTCAACTTCTGCCACACCGACTGAGTGTTTTGTTCAGCCGTTTCCGCTATTTCAAGCCGTTGCGGGCAAAGATAATTTTCCCGCCCTTTCAACACCTTCACGGTGCCGGCGACACGGCATAAGTCCATCAATAATGGAATGTCTTTACGCAACAGCTGGTCTTGAAGGGTTTTGGTGGCGGTGGACACAATGACTTTCTGACCCGACAACAATGCCGGCACCAGGTAGGAAAACGTTTTACCAGTCCCCGTACCCGCCTCGGCCAGCAAACAGCCTTCAGATTCGATGATATCGGCAATCGTTTCCGCCATATCCATCTGCGCCTGCCGCATTTGATAGCCATCAACCGCTTGGGCAATCACGCCATCGGCACCAAGATATGCTTCAATTTGGGATTTTAATGACACCTCAACCCTGCCCGGAACCTATCACGAAAAAGAAAGCATTTTAACAAAAAACTAGACAGAGCATTCGTTAATGCGTAGAATACGTCCTTTCAAATTTGAAACTCGGTTTCACTCGGCTGCACTCGATACGCGGGTACCAAAGAGTCAAACCAATTAACACAACTGGATATCTAAAATGAAAATTTTATCTTCTCTAAAATCAGCTAAGGCACGTCACAAAGACTGCCAAATCGTTAGACGTCGCGGTAAGGTTTATGTAATCAACAAAACCAACCCAAGATTCAAAGCACGTCAGCGTTAATCTCACTGAGAGATTCCATTAAAAAAGGCACCTGATCAGTGCCTTTTTTTGTGTCCGCTTGTCAATTCCGAATCGCCTAAACCCTTCATGCCCTTCAAGAAAAACAACTTCATTGACGCACTTCGTTGCCGCTTGGGCTTCTGGCGTTTTACGGGGCAGTGTAGTATTTCGCTTCCACCTTTTTAATGGTGTCCACGATCAAGCCAGTGTCCACTTTACCGACAAAAAAGTCCGCGCCCATCTCCAGCACTTCTCGACTGTTATTATCACTGGTCATGGAGGTATGCACCACAATCGGTATGTTTCGACTTTTTAACTGACTGCGCAACTCCTTAATGACCGTATGCCCGGAGGCCATCGGCATTTCCAGATCGGTAAAAATAATGGACACACCGCTTAAATCCTCCAAGCTGGCCACATGATCCAACAACAGGCGACCGTTATCAAAGCCACGATGCTTTAAGCCCAACTGATCAAACACCATGCCCATGTACTTCTGAATCGACTTGCTGTCTTCCGCAAACAAGATTTCCCCCTGAGCCACTTTGTCGCAAAAATCGTAGGTTTGAGAACCGACATCTTTGGCGGAGGAGAAGATTTTTTCAGCCATGGTCGGCATGGCTTCGATCAGCAGTTTCTCAATATCCAGAATAAAACACAGGGTGTCGGTGCCATCCAAGTAGGTATGATTCACGACTTGATTGGTGTTCACATCCACATTGTAGTTGCTGGCTGGCTTAATGTCCGCCCAGTCCTTTTCTTCCACACCGTGAATGTGCGCCACACGCATTCCAATGAAATTGTGACTGAAATCGGAAACGATAATAATCGACTTTTCACGCTCCTCATCCGTCATTTCAAACCCCATCCACTTGGGCAAATCAATGACGGGTAAATAGACACCGCGCAACTCAATCATGCCCTCAATCAACGGATTGGTATCCGGCATCTCCGACAAATCATAAGCGCGACCCTCTAGGACTTCTCGGACTTTAAATACATTCATGCCGTAATAGGGTGGCGTGTAATCTTCACGTGGAAATTGAACCTGAAAAATCATCAAACTCATTTGATTATTTTTGCTCAGCTGTGCCGTTTTTTCGACCTGTTCCAGTGTTGTTGTCATGGCCTATCCCAATGTTTCAAGGAGACTTTTGCACACAGGCAGTCTCAGAATAATAAAAAAATCCGTTTTTCACTCAAGTAACAGCGTGACTCGGGAAACGCATCGCTACGATGGCCGCGCCTAAAGGGTAAATCCAAACGGCAAACCCAAACAGCATCCCCCATTCACTCCCAAACTTTATAGCAATTGAACCCTTTTCTCAACCCGAATGTTTCACCAATTTGGGGCAACCGGAAAAATGGTTCAAGAAAAATGGCTCAAGGAAGCCCCTGGACGATCACCCTTTCATCGGAAAGGCACGCGCATCCAAAACCGACTCAAGCTCGTGCAGACCAGGCCTTCAAAACCTTTTGAACCGGTTTAAAAGAGTGGCGGTATCCAGGAATCACACCCAATTGGGCGATCTTTTCCAGGTGCTGTCGAGTCGGGTACCCTTTGTGCTGCTGAAAGCCATAATCCGGGTAACGCTCATGCAACGCCAGCATCTGTCGGTCACGATGCACCTTCGCCAGAATTGAGGCCGCACTGATCTGAGGAACCTTGCCATCCCCTTTTACAATCGCTTCACAAGGGTATTCGAGCGATGGACAATGGTTACCGTCGACCAACACCTGTGCAATCGGCAAATGCAAGCCGCTGACCGCACGCTGCATCGCCACGAGGGTCGCCTGCAAAATATTCAGCCGATCAATTTCCTCCGGTGTCGCACTGGCAATGCAAAATGCCAGCGCCTGCGCTTGAATGGCATCCGCCAGCCTTGTGCGTTGCGATGGCGTTAATTTTTTAGAATCTTTCAGGTTCAGCTCGCACGACTCCGGCAAAATGACCGCCGCCGCAACCACATCCCCGACCAAAGGCCCCCGCCCCACTTCATCGACCCCAACAACATAGCCGGAAGTTTTGCACGAAGCCAATTCAAACAAGGTTAATTGCTCAGGTAGTTTGGTCATACACCCACTCATTCAATCCACTCCACTCCACTACCGCCTCCGCCGCGCGCTCAGAAGCCGCTTGCTTGAGCAAGTGATATTGAGCGTCAAATTCGGTCAGTTGCGCTTGGCGCAAAGCAGGGTCGGAAATGAGTTTCCCCAGGCCTAACGCAATTTGCTTAGGGGTTGCCGCCTGTTGAATGTATTCCGGCACAATGGATTTTTGCGCCAGCACATTCGGCAAGCCAACCCACTGAGTTGTCGCTAGACGACGCATAATCCAGTGGGTGATGGGGTGCAACTTAATCGCCAGAACCATGGGGCGCTTCATCAAGGCGGCTTCCAAAGTGGCGGTGCCGGACGTCACAATCAGTTGATCCGCGGCCTCCATCACCCGCTGAGCCTGCTGATCCAACAAAAGAACGTTCAAGTCGCGACCATACTGGGAAAATGACTGCGCCACACGTTGTTTTGCGGCGGCGTTCACACACGGCACCAAAAACCACATACTTGGATAGACGTCGGCGAGAAACGCCGCTGCCTGGACATAAACATCGATCATGGAATCAATTTCACTGCGACGCGAACCGGGCAGAAGCCCCGTCACTGGAACATCCAACGGCACCCCAAGCGCCCTTCTCGCCCGTTCAGCATTGGGCACCTCAGGCACCTGATTGGCTAAAGGATGACCGACAAAACGAGCTGGAATGCCATATTTCTCATAAAAGGGTAACTCAAACGGAAAGAGCACCAACACGCCGTCCACACAGTGTTTGATTTTGAGCAACCGTTTTTCGCGCCAGGCCCAAACCGAAGGGCCGACATAATGAACCGTCGGCACCCCAGCTGCTTTGAGTTCAGCCTCGACACGAAAGTTAAAATCCGGCGCATCAATACCAATAAACACATCCGGCTGTAACGCCCGCAACCCTTGAATCAGCCGATGACGCAATTTGACCAGGCCTGGTAAAACTTTAAGGACTTCAAAAAACCCCATTACCGACAACCGCTCCATCGGATACCAGCTTTCCATGCCTTCAGCCAGCATTTTAGGCCCACCAATCCCCACAAAACAAGCCTGCGGAAACCGCTGTTTCAAAGAGATTATCAGCTCAGCGCCAAGCGTGTCACCAGAGGCTTCACCGGCGACCAGTGCAAAAACAGGTGAGGGAGGTTGGCCTCGCTGTGAGGCCTCTTGAGCATTAACGGACAATGCCACGGGAAGATTGTTTTAAAAACGCAAGAAGATGACCCAGCGTATCGCGCTCATCGTTTATGGCATCAATTTCGTGAATGGCTTCTTCCAAACGATACCCTGTGCGGTACAAGGCACGATACGCCTTCTTGACAAGATTAATTTGGTCACGATCAAATCCACGGCGTTTCAAACCTTCCAGATTCAATCCGCGCGGGCCGGCCAGATTGCCTGATACAGTGACAAAATCCGGCACATCCTGATTGATGACACTGCCCATACCGCAGAAAGAATGTGCGCCAATATTACAGAACTGGTGGACAAGAGTATAACCGCCTAAAATCGCCCAATCGTTCACCACCACATGACCGGCCAGCGCCGAAGCATTGGCAAAAATAACGTGGTTTCCGACCACACAATCGTGGGCAATGTGCACCCCCGCCATGATCCAATTATCGTTGCCAATTCGCGTCTCGCCGCGATCCTGAACCGTGCCACGATTTAAGGTGACATTTTCTCTAAACGTATTGTTATCGCCAATTACGAGGGTGGTCGGCTCGCCGGCATACTTTTTATCCTGCGGCTCGGCACCGATGGAGCCAAACTGAAAAAACCGATTGTTGCGACCAATGGTCGTCGGGCCAGAAATCACCACATGCGGCCCGACCACACAGCCGGAGCCAATCGTCACCGCCCCTTCGATAATCGAATAAGCACCTATTTCAACATCCGCATCGATCTGAGCCTGAGGATCTATTATGGCGGTTGAATGTATCACGCAATTTCCTTCAGTTAGTCATTAAACGCTGCGTTCCGCACACATCATATCGCATGAGGCAATTAATTTGCCATCCACACTGGTGGTGCATTCAAATTTCCAGATACCCTTTTTATTATTGAGCGCTTTCACTTCAAAGTCCAAGCGATCACCAGGAACCGCTGGCTTGCGGAAGCGGCAATTATCCACCGCCGCCAAATAATACATCGACGTACCATCCGGCTTCACCTCTTGCGTTTTAAACGCCAGAACCCCGGTACACTGTGCCATGGCTTCAATAATCATCACGCCTGGCATAATAGGGTTATCCGGAAAATGCCCTGTAAACTGCGGTTCATTATAGGTGACATTTTTATAAGCTTTTAGCGACTCCCCGGCATGGAATTCGGTTACGCGATCGACGAGCAAAAAAGGATACCTGTGTGGCAGATACTCAAAAATTTCTTTAATATCAATTTGCATCTTAATTATTTTCCAATTGTGATTTTATTTCTTCTAACTGCTTTTCTATCTGCTTGACCTTTTGAGCCATCTTATTCAAACTTTTAATGCGCACGGTGGTTTTTTGCCAGTCAGCGCTTGGCACGACCGGAAAGCCAGAATAATGTCCAGCTTCCTTGACGTGACCAGTGATGCCGGATTTCGCCGCAAAATGACAATGATCCGCGATTTCAATATGCCCAGCCACCCCGGTCTGACCCGCTAAAACGCAATACTGCCCTATCTGAGTACTGCCTGCAATCCCGACCTGACTGACCACAACGGTTCCGTAACCCACCCGCACGTTATGCCCAATCTGCACCAGACAATCAATAATACAATTGGATTCAATCACCGTATCCCCGATTGTGCCGCGATTAATCGTGGTGTTATTGCCGACATAAACACGATCACCCACCACAACACGACCTATCTGAGGAATATGGTGCCACTCGCCCTCATGGTTCGCAAACCCAAATCCTTCACCGCCAATAACGCAACCTGACTCCAAGCGAACTTCTCGGCCGAGCAGGGTGTTTTTCATCAAAGTCACATTCGGGGCAATATAAGCACCGTCACCGATTTCAACGCCTTCTTCGATGACCGAGCCGGCACCGATGTAACAATCCTTACCCACTTTGACATCACCACCAATAACAGCCTGAGCTCCGACATAGATGCCATCACCCAACTGAACGGAAGGATCAATAACGGCGGTTTCATGAACAGCGGGGGTATAGTGCAATCGGTTTAAAAACTGCGCCGTCAAGGCATAGGCATAGTAAGGATTATCGACCAAAAGTCGATTGGTTTGGGTGAGCTCGGCGTCTTCCGGTTTCAGAATCACCGCACCGGCTTGACAGTCAGCAAGTTCAGCCTGTCGTTTACGGTCAGAGAAAAAACTGATGTGCTGGGAACCCGCTTCAGTCAGGCTCGAAACCTGTACAATCGGAACGCTGGAATCTCCCAGAAACTCAACCTGAAGCCCCTTGGCTCCCAGATGTTCTAAAATAGCTTGAAGTTTCAATCGACTGCTCTGAAAAATTACTGGTTGAAATTTTTTCGCTTTTTCTGGAATTCTTTTTGCAAGTATTCTAGAACCGTTTGGGTAATATCCAACCGGTCATTGGTGTAGGCAATGCCTTCGTATAAAATCAAGTCATATTTTTCCTGCTTACCGATTTCACGAATGGCTTTATTCACAAGATTTTGCAAGGAAGCCAGTTCTTCGTTGCGTCGAATATTAACCAGTTCCTGAATATCATTGCGTTTACGCTGAATATCACGTGACATCATGCTGATTTCACGCTCCGCCGTGAGCTTTTGGGTATCCGACATCACCAATTGATTTTTTTGGAACGCCTGCTGCTTTTGCTCCAGCTGTTTGGCCAGTTGCTTCAACTCCGACTGCTGAGGCCCAAACTCTTTTTCAAGATTTTTACCCGCAGCTTGTGCTTGGGGGGCTTTTTCTAACAACAAGGCGACATTCACCACACCCAGCTTGGCCGATTCGGCCAGAACCTGACTCGATAACAAAATGCACAGACTTCCGACAATGATCGCGAACCAGTTCCGCATATAAAATTCCTTACCACACAAACTATTTGAAATATTGTATCCGATTTAATTCGGGTTTTTAATCCTATTTACGCCAAATACCCCAGACATCGCCTTTACATCGGCATCCCTAGGTTAAACTGAAACACTTGAGTTTTGTCGTCTTTGGAAGCGTTTAACGCCTTCGCGAAGCTGAAGGCCAAAGGTCCGACTGGGGTTATCCAAGACACCCCCATGCCGAGGGATGAGCGAAATTCCGGCAAATCCACCGCTTCCCAATCGGTAAACACATTGCCGGCATCGGCAAACACACTCAAACGCAGGTTAGTGGAATCCTCAATAAACGGCATCGGGAAAATGAGCTCGGCGTTGGTGATGATTCGAATGGGCGCACCGGTCGGGTCATCGGAACCATCCGTTGCCTGGTTATAGCGCGGCCCAAGTGAATTCGGCTCATACCCGCGCACCGTTCCAATACCACCGGCATAAAAATTTTCAAAAAACGGCACTGGGGAACCGTCCATTCCACCGGCATACGCCAGATCCCCTTTTAGGCGGAACGTAAAAATATCGGTAATTGGCACATAAAAGGTTTCATTCGCATACAACTTGTAGAACGAAATCGTTGAGTTGGTCGGAATCGCCACTTCACCACTCAAACTGGTACGTTGACCGCGCGTCGGAAAATAAAAAGCGTTTTTGGTATCGTAGCTCCAGCCCATGGTCAGTCGCACCGAATCGTAATCTGTACCGTATTCATCGACATATTCATTACAGTAGGTGAAGTCATCGTTACATTGTAAGGAAAGATGGTCGAATCTCGTACCGTAGTTTAAATTACTCCACTCGCTGATCGGATAGCCCATTGTCAAACGCACCCCAAAATTGTTGGTGGTGTAATTGGCGACATCCAATTCAGAAGCGTCGATTTCCCGATAATACAGCCCACCGCCCAGCGACACGCCATCCTCAGTAAAATACGGATTGGTCAAGCCAATATTCGCACTCTTGGTCGAGGCACTGTAAGTACCGTCAAGATTACCACGATAGCCCGTACCGAGAATATTTCGCTCCGTCACCCCCAGCGTGAAACTGATGCCATCGACCTGTGAATAGCCGACACCGGCGTTAAAGGAACCGGTCGATTGCTCTTCCACCTTCACCACAAGATCCACTAAGTCCTTAGCAATTCGATCCGTTTCGATTTTAGCGGTTTTGAAATACCCCAAGCGATTCAAACGGGTATTTGAGCGTCTCACGGCTTTTAACGAATAGGGCGCACTTTCAAATTGACGCAATTCCCGCCGGATCACATGATCCTGCGTGCGGGTATTGCCCTCAAGACGAATACGACGGACATAGACCCGACTTTTTGGCTCAATGCGGAAATCCAGCGCGGCCAGACGATTATCCTTGTCCAGCTTCGTCAGCGGCTCGATCTCGGCAAAAGCATAACCTTCTTCACTCAAACGGTCTCGTATGGCATTCACCGTGGCGACTATCTGACTGCGCGAGTAGAACTCACCCTCTTCGATTTCAAGCAACGCTTCCAGCTCGTCTTCCGTAATAATGGTTTCCCCTGAAAAATCAATGGACGAAACCGTAAACTGATCGCCTTCTTTGACATTAATTGTCAAGAACACCTGCGTTTTGTCCAGCGACAAACTGACCTGGGATGAAATGACTTCAAATTCAGCAAACCCTCTGTCCATATAATAGGAACGTAAGGTTTCAATATCCGCCTGCAACTTGGGTTTGGCATACTTATCGGAATCGCCAATCATCGCTGATTCAGACAGCGCAATGGCCGACTTCAAACGATCGTCTTCATAGGTATGGTTGCCAACCAGTGTAATACGACCAATACTGGCAGGCTTGCCCTCTTCCACTTTAATCAGCAAACCCACACGATTTCGGGGCAAATCGGTCACTTCTATATCCACTTCCGCAGCATAGTAGCCCTGATTCTGATAACGACGTCGCAAATCCAGCACCACTCGATCCATCTGGGTATCATTGAATATCCGTCCCTGCTTAATGCCTAAAGAATCCAAGGCCATATTCATGTCCTCGGTTTTTATGAGATCATTCCCTTCAATTTTGATTTCAGCAATCGAAGGCCGTTCTATGACACGAATCAGCAGAACGCCATCAGCGTCTTCAAACATAGCAATGTCCCGAAAAAAGCCCGTGCGATAAAGCGCATCAATACTCTGTTCAACTTTTTTCGGCGTCAGGGTCTCACCCACGTCCACCGGCAAATAACTGCGAATGGTTTCAAAACTGATTCGCTTATTCCCTTCAACCTGAATATTTTGCACCGCAAAATCGGCTGCCTGAATAGAGACAAAGGGCCAAACCCATAATGTCAGCCAAAACACAACCTGTGTAAACTGTTTACCCATTCGAAATTCGTACCACATCATTAAATAATGCAAAAAAAGTGAGCGTCAGAATCAAAGCCAAACCCACTTTCTGTGCCGCTACTTCTACCGCCTCACTCACAGGAGAGCCTTTAAGCATCTCCACCAGATAAAACATAAGGTGCCCGCCATCCAAAACCGGAATTGGCAATAAATTCAAAATCCCTAGGCTCAAACTTAACAGACCTAACAAGGTGAGAAAAGACACCCAGCCCGACTGCATCGCTTTGCCGGAAAATTCGGCAATACTGACCGGCCCGGAAAGATTCTGGAGTGAGACATCGCCGAACAACATCCCCCGAATCATATTCAACGTCATATCCACAAAACCGACCGTATGCTGCCAACCTTTTTCCAGCGACGCCAACAGGCCAAACGACTGTGTGATGCGATAGGGTGCCAAAGCCGCTTCATCCAATTGAACCGAGGCTCCGAGACGCCCCACGGGCGTTTGCCCAGAGGACACTTCCCCCAACACGCCTGCCAACGTAACGGAACGCCCGTTACGATCAACCTGCAATTCTACTGGTTTACTTGGGTGGCTGCGCACATATTCAACCAACTGAGACCAATCATCAACTGCATAACCGTCAATTTTCACCACACGATCACCGGTCTCAAGCCCCATATTTTCAGCCGGGGAGCCTGCAACAACCTGGTTAATGACTGGTTGAAAAGGAGGGTACTCCGGCCGAAACCCCAAGGAACTCAACCAATCCTGCTCGGGCTGATTAATATCCAATCCCTTCAAAGGCAATATCAAATTCTGATCCTGGCCGCCGTTTAACGGCTGCACCTGCACATCCAGATACGATTGTTTGCCCGCCAGTGCCTGCAGCACCTGCTGATAGACCGCACGCCAATCCAGAACCGATTGTTCATTGACACTCAAAACCTGCCAGGCCTGGTCATTATTCGGCATGGCTTCGGCCAAAGGCGTTTTCGGCGGGATACTCTGAAACACCGGCTTTAACCCCGAAACACCTGAGAAATAAATCAGCGAAAAGGCCAGCCATGCAAACACCAGATTGACAACCGGTCCCGCGGCCACCACCGCAAAGCGACGATAGACACTTTGACGGTTAAAAGCTCTGGCGCGATCTTCCGGTGCTACCGGCCCTTCTCGCTCATCCACAAAGCGGACGTAACCGCCCAACGGCACAACGCTCAACTGAAACTGGGTTTCGCCCCACTGCCGACGGTAAAACACTTTACCGAACCCCAACGAAAAATGCGTCACCTTAATATTAAAAGCACGCGCGACAATATAATGCCCCCATTCGTGAATGGTCACCAAAATACCCATGGCGACAATAAAGCCTAAAACAGACCAGAGTATCGTCATAGCCGAATCCACGTCCACACAAAAAAGAACATCGGCACAGCGATTAACAGGCTATCCGCGCGATCCAGCAAGCCACCATGCCCAGGCAAAATGCGACTGCTATCCTTCAAACCCGCTTGCCGCTTTAACAGACTCTCAAATAAATCGCCAAAAACGGACACCAGCGCCACGGCGGCAAAACACAAGGCCGCCAGTGCATACGAAATGGACAAGCTAGGTGCCAGCCAGATCAGCCCCAACCAAGCCACAACAAAGGCCAGCAAGCCACCCCCCAAAACCCCTTCCCAGGTTTTACCAGGGCTGACGTGCGGCGCCAGTTTGCGTCGCCCAAAGCGGCGCCCCGAAAAATAGGCGCCGGTATCAATCGCCCAGATGACAAATAGACTCAACAGCAAAATCAACGGTGAATAATGCTCCAAAAACGCTACCAACAGCACTGCAAAATTGGCCAGCACCAAGCCGCCCAGCGACAAAATCCCCAGCTGCGATCGCACACTGTATGCCCCCGCCGTGGCTTGATACACCAGCACCGCTGCGACCATTATGACCGTCACCGTCAACGTCATCCACTCACTGACGTGAACACTGGCGCTCAGTGCCAACCATGCACTGAGCGCAACCACCAGCAAAGCATACATCCAACGCTGCCACGGGCGTTTTATCGCCGCTAAACCGGCCCATTCCCAGGCGCAAATCAAGGTGGACAGTAACACAAAAACAAACCAGGCCTGGTCGTTTTCCGAAAATAATAAGGCCAAGACCCCTGCAAAGAGTAAGGTAGCGGTAATCACGCGCTGCATCAACATGTCGACACCTGCTCACTGGTTTTGCCAAAGCGGCGTTCGCGCCGCTGAAAAGACGCCACGGCTCGATCAATAGAAGCGGCGTCAAAATCCGGCCAAAGTTCATCGGTAAAATAAAACTCGGCATACGCCATCTGCCAAATTAAAAAATTGCTGATGCGTTGCTCGCCACCGGTTCGAATCAATAAATCCGGCACCGACTGTTCCGCCAAGCAAACGTACTCAGACAGCGCCTTTTCATTCAACTCAGTGATCGGCTTATCGGGATGCGCTTTCTGCCAGGCCTGAACCGCTTGAACAATATCCCAACGGCCACCGTAATTGGCCGCAATATTCAATGTCAGTGCGGAATTATCCGCCGTTAAGGCTTCGGCTTTGAGAATATGTGCCTGAATGTCATCACTGAAAGCACTGCGATCACCAATGACGTTTAAACGCACTTTATTTTCATGCAGTTTAGCCACTTCTTTCTGCAGCGCCATTAGAAACAGCCCCATCAGCTTATTGACTTCTTCCTGAGGGCGCTTCCAGTTTTCAGTGCTGAAGGCAAACAGCGTCAGCGACTCCACGCCCAGTTCACCACATCGCGCCACAACACGCTTAACGGCATTCACGCCTTTCTGGTGCCCCACAAAGCGCGGAAGCAGTCGTTTTTTCGCCCAGCGACCATTACCATCCATAATAATCGCAATGTGTTTTGGGATGCTTGCTGTCGGTTGACCTTGACTCAAAAGTGTTCCTAGCCGAATGATGTGTTCAAACAAAAACGGCCTCTCTAGGCGAAAGCCAAGACAGGCCGCAATTGATCATTAACGGCTCATTATGCCGCAATAACCGGAAAATTTCAGCTTAAATTTCCATCAGACTGGTTTCTTTTTCCGCCAACATCTTATCGATTTCGGTTACGTGCGCATCGGTGGCTTTTTGAATCCGCTCCTCGGCCTGACGCAACTCATCATCGGTAATGTCCTTATCCTTGTTCAAAGCCTTAAAATCGGCATTGGCATCACGACGGATATTACGCACCGCCACTTTAGACTGTTCCGCTTCGGAACGCGCCAGCTTAATAAACTCCTTACGACGCTCTTCTGTCAAAGGTGGCATCGGAATACGCATCATATTGCCCGTCGTCACCGGATTAATCCCCAAATCCGAGGTCATAATCGCCTTTTCCACCACCGACACCATCGTCTGCTCCCAAGGCTGCACCGTCAAAGTACGCGCATCTTCCACATTGACGTTCGCAACCTGGCTGATCGGCACGTCAGAACCGTAATAATCGACTTTAATGGCATCCAAAATACTCGGATGCGCTCGACCTGTGCGGATTTTAGCGAAATTACTGGCCAAATTTTCCACCGATTTAGACATCCGCTCATCGGCATCCTTAAAAATATCGTTCAACATTTCTTTTACTCTCCTTAAACATGAAACTAATGACCCGCTCAGCCTGCGTGCACCAACGTACCTTCATCCTCTCCGCGCACGATGCGAATGACCGCTTCTTCTTTAAACATATCAAACACACGAATCGGCATATTGTGATCACGGCACAGCACAAAAGCCGTCATATCCATCACCTGCAGATTACGCTGAATCACCTCATCGTAACTCAGCACCGCCAATCGCTCAGCACTCGGATCCTTCGCCGGATCCGCCGTATAAATACCATCCACCTTGGTCGCTTTAAGCACAATATCGGCATCAATCTCTATGCCTCTCAAGGCGGCCGCCGTATCAGTGGTAAAGAAAGGGCTGCCGGTGCCCGCCGCAAAAATGGCGACCTGCCCCGTTTGCAACCCTTTTTTGACCTGATTGGCATTAAACCCATGGGACACCCCTTCAATGCCCATCGCCGAATAAATCACCGCCGACATGCCCATGTCTTCAATCACGTCCCGCAAAGCCAAAGCATTAATCACAGTGGCCATCATCCCCATCTGGTCTCCAGTGGTTCGCTGAATCCCGGAACCGGCAATCTGGGCACCGCGAAAGATGTTGCCACCCCCAACCACCAAACCGACTTCCACACCCAGTTCATGCAACGCTTTCACTTCGCCCACCACTTTTCGCAGCGTAGCCGCTTCAAGCCCAAACTGCCCCTGCCCCATCAAGGCTTCACCGCTGAACT
The DNA here is from genome assembly GCF_049975065.1 of Hydrogenovibrio sp. Lineage (GTDB taxonomy): Bacteria > Pseudomonadota > Gammaproteobacteria > Thiomicrospirales > Thiomicrospiraceae > Hydrogenovibrio. Next base: position 30,719 of record NZ_JBNGDN010000001.1, on the reverse strand, counting down.
TTAACAGCACTCGTTGATATTTCAATGACATGACCCACCTTAAACCATTTTGAATTATTGACTTGCAAACCGCTTTGAAATGGAAAGCATTATAAAATGACTTTCGAGACAAATCGCAAAAAAAAGTTACAAAAAAGCCATGATAAACTCAGTTGCTTACCATGGCTTTTCATCATAAAACAAGGCCTAACACGACCCAACAAAGCCTAATGCGACCTAATTGGGTTCGATTGCGCTTGTTCAGCGCCATGAACCCAAAACCATATTAACCTTTAACAGCGGCAGCGGCAGCGGCTACCTCGTCTGCAAAATTGGTTTCTTCGATCTCAATCCCTTCGCCTACTTCCAAGCGAACAAAATGCGACACGGAGGCATCGGAAGATTTCAACAACTTCTCAACCGTTTGATCCGGGTCTTTAACAAACGCCTGCCCCAGAAGCGTGATCTCTTCCAGATACTTGCGCATACGTCCTTCGATCATTTTTTCAATGATTTCAGCTGGCTTACCGGAATCCTGAGCCTGTTCGATTTGGAACTTACGCTCTTTCTCCAAAACTTCCGGATCCACATCATTAGACGAAATGGCCGCTGGCTTCGCCGCTGCAATGTGCATCGCCACGTCACGCGTCAAAGTTTCGTCACCGCCATTCATGGCCACCACCACACCGATTTTTTCGCCATGTTGATACTGACCAATTTCACCGGTCGTTTCGATCAACTCTACGCGACGTACCGCCATGTTTTCACCGACTTTACCCACCAACTCACGACGTCTTTCATCGATTGTTTGACCATTCGCCATGGTTTCAGACAACAAGGCTTCAATATCGGTTTTGCCTGATGACAACACAATCGCCGCAATTTCATCGGCAAACGTTTTGAACTCGTCGCCTTTAGCGACAAAATCGGTCTCACAGTTTACTTCAACGATGGCCGCTTTCTTCTTGTCGTCGGAAACGGCAATGGCAATCACCCCTTCCGCCGCTGTGCGACCCGCTTTCTTATCCGCACCGGCCATGCCTTTTTTGCGAAGAAATTCGATCGCTTCTTCCATATTACCATCGGTTTCACCCAATGCTTTCTTACAATCCATCATTCCTGCGCCGGTCATTTCGCGCAATTCTTTCACCATTGATGCTGTAACAGCCATTTCGAGACCCCTAAACTAAATTGAAATCAACTAAAAAGCCTGGAAATAATGACCAGGCCTGGTATTTTCATCTGCCGCGCCGTCTGGCGCGGACTCACCCCAAAAGTGGGCTAAAAAATTAGGCTTCGGCTTGCTCTTCCACAAACTCATCGCTTTCAACCGCAGTCGCAATTGAACCTTTGCCTTCGATAATGGCATCCGCCACAGATGACAGGTACAAAGACACGGCACGAACCGCATCGTCGTTTCCTGGAATCACGTAATCAACGCCATTTGGATCGTTATTGGTATCCACCACGCCCACAACCGGAATGCCCAAATTCTTCGCTTCTTGAATCGCAATCTTCTCGTTACCGGTATCGATAATAAAAATAGCATCCGGCATGGCACGCATGTCCTTGATACCGCCCAACGACAATTCCAACTTTTCTTTCTGACGTGTGCGCATCAGCGCTTCTTTTTTGGTAATCTTCTCAAAGGTGCCATCTTGCGCCTGAGTTTCCAAGTCTTTCAGGTTCTTAATGGACTGTTTAATGGTCTTGAAATTAGTCAGCATACCACCCAACCAACGGTGATTCACATAAGGCATGCCGCAGCGTTTAGCTTCTTCGGCCACCAAATCACCCGCGGCACGTTTGGTGCCCACAAACAGCACTGTGCCTTTTTTAGCGGCAACACCGCCTAAAAAGTTCAACGCATCGTTGAACAGCGGCAGGGTTTTTTCCAGGTTGATAATATGAATTTTATTGCGCGCACCAAAAATGTAAGGCCCCATTTTTGGGTTCCAATAACGTGTCTGGTGCCCGAAATGAACACCCGCTTCCAACATTTGACGCATTGTCACTTTAGCCATGATTTTCTCCAGATTTTGGGTTAAGCCTCCACCTGCCCATCAAACGAACCGTCCTCAAACCCGACTGTCTTAATCTTTCTTAAAATAACGCTGGCGCTATTTCCGACGTCGAAAAGCTTGATGCGGCACCCCGCTTGATGTCTCGGCAGACGTGTGGTTTTTTTGTTAAAATAGCCTCATTCAAAAAGGCGGCGCATTTATAACACGCCGCCTCGTTTTTTTCAAGTCTTTTAACCTACCCTCAAAACGTAAGACTTCTGGAATAACGACTATCCTATTGACTATCTGGACCCATTATGGCAATCAAAATTAAAACGCAAAACGAACTGGAAAAACTTCGCATCGCTGGCCAACTGGCCGCAGACGTACTGGTCATGATTGAACCCCACGTACAAGCGGGCATCACCACCGGTGAGCTGAACGATATTATGGCGCGCTTCATGCGCGAAGAACAGGGCACGCTTTCCGCCACCCTCGGCTACCACGGATTTCCCGCGGAAAGCTGCATTTCCATTAACGACGTGGTGTGCCACGGCATACCGGATCACAGTAAAAAGCTGAAAAACGGTGACATTGTCAATATCGATGTCACCGTTATTAAAGACGGTTACTACGGCGACAACAGCATGATGTTCGAAGTCGGTTCAGTCAAACCTTTCGCGCATCGTCTGTGCCGCGTCGCCCACGAGTGCCTGTGGCTCGGCATTCAAGCCGTCAAACCCGGTGCTACCTTGTATGAGGTGGCCGAAGCCATCGAAACCCACGCGCATAACAACGGCTTCTCTGTGGTCAAAGAATATTGCGGCCACGGCATCGGCTCCGAATTCCATGAAGAACCTCAAGTGGTGCACTATACCCAACCGGAACTCAAAGAAATTGTACTCCAACCCGGAATGGTGTTCACCATTGAACCCATGATCAACCAAGGCAAAGCCGATGTGAAAACGCTTGGCCCCAATAAAAAACATCCGGAAAACACCATTTTCCCTGTCAAAACCGCCGATCGAAAACTCTCCGCGCAATGGGAGCACACGCTCGCCGTCACCGATGACGGCTATGAAGTGTTCACCCTCAGACCTGGCGAAACACCGGTTTTGCCCTAATGCCTTCACATTAATGACAACCACGGCAACGGAGCCGGAGCCAACCCACTCGACGACATTAAGGATACTTGCATGTCCAACGACCAGTCCCAAGACACCCCTCAGGATCCGAGCACCATTCCCAGCTTCATCTACCACCTCACACACTCCCAGCGCCCAGAGGTACTGGAAAGCGGCAAACGGCTTTTGCAGACCTTCAACGAACAGCAGTTTGCCAAATTCGATCAGGGACGCTCCATTGAGGCCTTAATCAAAGAGCGCACTTCTTTTATCGACCAACTGCTCAAAAAAATATGGCAACACTGTCTGCCGAAAGACAGCGGACACCATTTGACGCTTATCGCCGTTGGCGGTTACGGGCGCGGCGAATTGCAACCCTATTCCGACATAGACTTGCTGATCCTCGGCGAGCATGACGACGGCCTCCAGCAAAACATCATTCAGTTCATCACCTTTCTGTGGGATCTCGGGTTCGAAGTGGGTCATGCCGTGCGCACCCTTGAAGAATGCCTTATTTCGGGGCAGGAAAACGTCTCCACCGCCACCAACTTGCTGGAAGCACGATGGCTGACGGGCGATTACGAACAATTTTCCAACCTACAAAACCTGTTTAACCGCAAAGATTTTTGGCCCAGCCAAACATTTTTTGACGCCAAAATGGAAGAACAAAAGCGCCGACACAAACGTTATCACAACACCCTCTACCAACTGGAACCCAACATCAAGGAAAGCCCAGGCGGGTTACGCGATATTCAAACCCTTCTTTGGGTGGCCAAGCGTCATTTCGGTGCCAACTCGCTTCAAGAACTCATGCAGCATAACTTTATCAGTCAAAAAGAATTTCAGGAAATTCAAGCGGCCTACCTTTATCTCAACCGTATCCGCTTCGCGCTGCATCGCCTTAAAAAACGCCACGAAGACCGCTTGCTGTTCGACAACCAACAACAGCTGGCAGAAAAACTCTACCCTAATCTATCCAGCCAAGACAGTGTCAAAGCCGTGGAAACCTTTATGAAACCCTATTATCAAAACGTTCACATTGTCGCTCGGCTCAATGAAATTCTACTGCAACACTTTCAGGAAGAAATTTTTCGCACTCAGGAAGACCGGATTGAACAAATCAACCCCCGCTTCCGCATCGTCAACCATTATTTAGACGTTATTAAAACCAACCTATTTGCCAAAAACCCGACGGCGCTGCTGGAAATCTTCATTATTATTGAAAACTACCAACATCTGATACAAGGCATCCGATCACGCACCATTCGCTTGATCCGAAACCACCTGCACCTGATCGACGACCAGTTTCGCTCCGACCCCATCAACAAAGCGCTGTTCATTGAAATTTTCCGCCAACCGAAAGGCGTCAATGCCGCCATCAAACGCATGTATGCCTACGGCATTCTCGGTGCCTACCTCCCCAGTTTCAAAAAAATCACTGGGTTAATGCAATTTAACATCTTTCACGCCTACACGGTGGATGAGCACACCATTCTGGTGATTCGCAACCTGCGGCGCTTTTTCGTCAACCACTACGCCTATGAATTCCCTACCGCGCATCAGATTGCCAAGCAACTCTGTAAGCCGGAAATTCTCCTGTTGGCGGGGCTGTTTCACGACATCGCCAAGGGGCGCAACGGTGCCCACGAAAAGCTGGGGGCTTTAGATGCCAAAGAGTTCAGCTTCAAACACAATCTCAACAAAAACGACTCGGAACTGCTCAGCTGGCTGGTGCTGCGGCATCTGGACTTTTCTTATGTCGCCCAGAAAAAAGACTTGTCCGACCCAGACGTCATTGCTCGGTTTGCTGAAAAAGTCGGCACCCAAGAGCGTCTCGACTACCTCTACTTGCTCACCTTGGCGGACGTACGTTCCACGTCCGACGATGTCTGGAACGATTGGAAAAACCAACTGTTTCTGCAACTGTATCACAACACCACCGAAGCCTTGGACGCCACTTCAACGCAACCCAGAGACCGAACCAAACAGGCCATTTTTAATAAAGAAAAAGCCAGCGAACTGCTCAAAAGCAAAGGCTGGCGCCCTTCTGATTTTCAAGCTTTCTGGCAATCGTTTGAACAAACCGATTTTTTCAATCGTCAAAATCCGGCTGAAATCGCCCGCATCACCCAGGTGCTTTATCACGAAGACCGGGCGCATATCAACATCCATCTCCAGCCCACAACGTCTCGCGGTGCCACCGAACTGATTATCTATATGCACGACCGTGACTATCTGTTCGCCCAATTCACGCAAATACTCGACCGCCTTGGGCTGAACATCGTGGAGGCGAAAATCTACTCCGGCACGGAAAACATGACACTGGTCATTATTTACCTGCTCAACCACGAACACCTGTGCATTACCGACGACATGATCCTACATGAAATCGAACACACCTTGAAAGACCAACTGCGATTCGACACTGGCCTGCAACCCTCGCCGCAGCCGGAACCCAGACGCACCCGCGTCTTTCACACACCCACCGAAATTCACTTTCAGGAAGTCAGTGATGAACTGACCGAACTCAGCCTCACCACCAAAGACATCCCCGGCCTGCTGGCGCGGATCGGGCAAGCCTTTAAACAATGCCGGATACGGGTGCACGATGCCAAAATCAACACCGTCGGCGAAAAAGCAGAAGACGTCTTTATGATCAGCTCAACCGGCCACCAGTCGATTCACGCCCATCACGTTCAAGAAACCCTGAAAATAGCCTTGCTGGATCACATTGAACGTAATAACGCCTGAGGCGATTAACGCAAAAAGCACCTCAATTCACCCGGCCTGGCAAAAACGCATTTTACCAGGCCTGGTCACTTTCCCCCTTTGCGCTTTTCGACTTATCACCCACCTCAAACAGTTCAAACGCATTGCCATCCAAATCTTTGACAAACAGAGCTTTTCGTCCAGAACGACTCCGGCTGTAGGTCAAGCCGTGTTGTTGCAAATGCGCCTCATAGTCAGCCACCGAGTCCACGCACAAGGCAAAGTGAAAATCCCGCCCGCCATGTTCCGGCCGACTGGTTTCAGCGTTCGGATTTGGCAGTTGCATAATATGCAAACTCTGACCATTTAACAGATCCAGCCAATAGCCCGGGAACCCCAAATCCGGTCGTTGCAACAACGACAAGCCCAGCAAACTTTGATAAAAATTCAAACTGGCCTGCGCATCCGCCACAAGAATACTGACATGATCCAACCCCATGACCTTAGCCATCTTTTTCTCCTGTTCCATTTTCAAAACGCATAAAAAACCCAGCTCCGAGGCTGGGTTCATTGTATTCACACAACGGAAGGCGTTGTTATGAATTTAGCATCAGTCGTTACTGTGAAGCGCTTCGTTCAAGCCGCCCCAAACCGTACCGTCCGTCATAATCGCCTGCACCTCGCCGGTCTGACTGTGGCGACGGAACAACAACTTGGACTGCCCCGACAAATCACGTGCGGACACGATGGAACCGTCCGGCATTTTCACTTTGGTGCCCGCCGTTAAATACAGACCGGACTCAACAATGCAATCGTCACCCAACGAAATGCCCAGGCCTGCATTCGCGCCCAACAGATTACGCTGCCCCATGGAAATCACCTGTTTTCCACCGCCAGACAGCGTGCCCATAATGGAAGCGCCACCACCGATGTCGGTGTTTTCGCCCACCACCACACCGGCGCTGATGCGGCCTTCCACCATGGAATTCCCCAAGGTGCCGGCATTAAAGTTACAGAAGCCTTCGTGCATAATCGTCGTGCCCGGTGCCAAATGCGCCCCCAGACGAACACGATCCGCATCGCCGATACGCACCCCTTCCGGAATCACATAATCCACCATGCGCGGGAACTTATCAATCGAGGTGATCGTCAACTGAATCGGTTCTTCCGCAATCGCTTCACGCAGGTTCTCCACCTCCGACGGTAACACCGGTCCAGCACTGGTCCAGGCCACATTGCTCAATAAACCAAATACACCGTCCAGATTAATCTCATGCGGCTTGTAAGCGCATTCCGACAACAAATGCAGGCGCAAATAAGCGTCTTCCGCCGAGGTCGGCGCAGCGTCCACCGAAGCGATCTCAACCATCACAAAATCGCTTTTAATGATGCCGGCTTTCAACGCCAGACAGTTGCGCGCAATTTCTTTATTGGAACGTGGAAACCAAACATCCAAAGTGGCACCCGTTTTGGCATCGCTGTAACGATGACCGACTCGCTTAATCGTCATAATAGTCTTCTCTTAACATTCAAAATCAAAACGCAAAGTATACCGTTTCTGACCAAAACAGAGAAGTCGTTCTGCCGGAGAAAGACACCATCTTCCCCCTCAAACCACTCTAAAATGGATTAAAATAGCAGAATAATAAGAACTCAACCTCGGAAAACCAGAATGAACCCGATCACCCTATACGGCATTCCCAATTGCGATACCGTGCGAAAAGCCCGCCGATTTCTTGAGGCGCAACACCTCGACTATCAATTTCACGATTTCCGCAAAAACCCGCTCACGCTCGACACCCTTCAGGCCTGGCAAAATCGTCAGCCGATGGACGTCATTGTCAATAAACGCAGCACCGCTTGGAAACAACTGAGTGACGAACAAAAACACCAACTCATGGCGGGTGACAACTTGGCCTTACTCGCCGAGATGCCAACACTGATTAAACGCCCAGTGCTGCAAACCGACACCGCCCTGCTGTTTGGGTTTAACGAAACCGAATACCAAAAGAACACCTAGAATGACCGAAACCATCCAACTCGCCCAACAATTAATTCAAATCGAATCCGTGACACCAAACGATAACGGCTGCCAACAAGTGATTGCCGATTACCTTCGCCCCTTGGGATTCCAAATCGAACCGATGCCGTTTGGCGAGGTCAGCAATCTCTGGGCACGACGCGGTGAAGCCAAGCCTGTCATCGTATTTGCCGGCCACACCGACGTGGTGCCCACCGGCCCGGCCGATCAGTGGCAATACCCACCCTTTTCCGCCCACATTGATGAAAATGGCAATCTATACGGCCGTGGTGCCGCCGACATGAAAAGCAGCATTGCCTGCTTTATGGTCGCCACCAAACGCTTCCTCAGCGAATATCCTAACCATAAAGGCTCGATAGGCTTTTTGATTACCAGTGACGAAGAAGGCCCTGCGGTGGACGGCACCGTCAAGGTCGTTGAAGCACTGGAAGCGCGCGGTGAAAAATACGACTACTGCTTAGTAGGCGAGCCGTCCAGTAGTCAGCAACTGGGCGATTCCATCAAAAACGGCCGTCGGGGATCGCTTAGCGGTCGCTTGACCGTTAAAGGCACTCAAGGTCACATTGCCTATCCCGAATTAGCCGAAAACCCAATTCACGCCTTTGCCCCAGCACTGAAAATCCTGACGGACACCGTTTGGGACACCGGCAACGAATACTTTCCGCCCACCTCATTTCAGGTTTCCAATATCCATTCCGGCACCGGTGCCACCAATGTCATTCCCGGCGACTGCGTCGTGGATTTCAACTTTCGCTTTTCCACCGAACAAACCCCGGACAGTCTGAAACAAGCCGTCCATACCATTTTGGATGGCTGCGAATTTCAATATGATTTACAATGGAATTTGTCCGGTTTACCCTTTATTACTCCAGCGGAAGGCGCGTTGATTCAAGCGGTTTCCGAGGCCATCCGGCAAAAAACCGGCTTGGAAACCCAGCTTTCCACCGGCGGGGGAACATCGGACGGCCGCTTTATCGCACAAACCGGTGCACAAGTCATTGAACTCGGGCCGTTAAATGCCACCATTCACCAGCTCAATGAGCGCGTGAATGTGAACGACTTAAATCAACTGACGGATATTTACGAACACATTTTAATCAACTTATTGGTGAACTGATTGCTGTCCATTATTCTGCAACTTCTCGCGCTGATCGTTTTCATTCTATTAATCTGGCCTTACGTCAAACAGGAAAAATGGAAAGAAAAATTCATCGACAACAAACAGGCCAGATCCATTCTCATCGTGTTTGTGTTGATTCTCGTCTTCAGTGTCGGCCTGTCCTTTTTCTTTGACACCTTTTTTCCGGTTGAGCGGCTCGATCAAGCCGCACCGCCCAGCTTGCACTCAGACGAGTGACTCAGGGGCCGCGCAAACGTCACGAAATTCAAACTAATAACCATGTAAAACTAGGAGTCGCTTTATGTCAAAACCCGCTGAAACTCAACTGATTGCCGAATCCGTGCTCGGCGCCGATTTAACCCAGCAAGACTGTGAAGCGCTGTCGGACATCGTCAAACAACGCACACTGGCCAAAGAAGAAGTGTTATTCGAACCGGATACCCTAGACGGCAACCTCTACATTCTGGTCGAAGGCAAGCTTGAAATTCTCAAGCCCATCAGCCATGAAAAAAACTTGCACATCAACACCTTAAAAAAAGGTGCGCTGATCGGTGAACTGAGTTTTCTGGACGGCATCGCCCACACCATGCGCCTGCAAGCACAATCGCATTCAACCGTCTTGATTCTGCATCGCGATGAATTCGAAGCACTGGTCGAGCAGAACCCAAAACTGATGTTCAACGTCATGCGCTCCATTCTGCGCTTCTCGCACAAGCTGCAACGCAAAATGCTGCAAGAAAACCTGGAAATGCAAAAGCACATCCAAAGCAGCTACATGGCGCAATACTGAAAAAGGCGTGCTCACACAGAACAAGCACAAAAAACAAGCACAAAAAGGCGGGCCAGCGCCCGCTTTTTTGTTTTCATGCTGACCGTGTAACGTTACCGCCTCAGGCCGCCACGCTTTCAAAGAACACAATAAACACCAAAATCGGTGCCACATATTTGGTCAGAATCGAATAAGTGGGCGACCAACGGGCGGGCATACCGGAAGCGGCATCCCGTTCGGATTGCGTCCAGACCCAGCCGACAAATAGTGCCGTGAACATGCCCCCCAGCGGCAGCATCACATTCGACGTCAAAAAGTCCATCAGGCCAAAAAAGGTTTTATCCTGCCAGAAATGCACGTTTTGCCATAGATTGAACGACAAGACACTGCCCAGCCCCAGAAACCAGGAAAACAACCCCAGCGACCAAGCGGCTTTTCGGCGTGTAAAGCCCCAGTTCTGCTCAAACCAGCTAATGGCCGGTTCAATCATGGAAATGGCTGAGCTCAAGGCGGCAAACACCACCATCCCAAAAAACAAAGTGCCAAAAAACCAACCGCCAGTCATCTGCCCAAAGGCAATCGGCAAGGTCTGAAACAATAACCCCGGGCCGGAACCCGCTTCCAAGCCATTTCCAAACACAATCGAGAAAATCACCAGGCCTGCCACCAGAGCAATGACGGTATCCGCCGCCACGATCCACAAACTGGCACGCACAATGGAATAGTCTTTCGGCATATAAGACCCGTACACCATCATGGTGCCGAAGCCGAGACTCAAGGTAAAAAAAGCATGCCCCAGTGCAACCAGAACCGACTGGGTGGTCAACTCGGAAAAATCGGGATAAAACAAAAAGGCCGCGCTTTCTGCCAAGGCACCATTGGTGGCGGCATACCCCAGCAGAACCGCAAGAATCACAATTAGCGCGGGCATCATAAAGTTAATGGCGCGTTCAATGCCGCTGCGCACCCCTTTGACAACGATCAGAATCGTCATCAGCATGATCATGGAATGCCAGAACGTCAATCCCGTCGGACTGGCCACAAAGTCATCGAAATACTGCTGCGCTTGATTGCCATCCATGCCTTGAAAAGCACCTGTCAAGCTGTCCACAAAATACGCCAATCCCCAGCCCGCGATCACCGAGTAGAAGGTCAAAATCAGTAAACCGCCCATAACAGCATTAAAGCCTAAAAACACCCACCCGCGGCTGGCACCTTTTGTACGAACAATATTAGCAACCGCTTGCGGTGGACTGGCCTGTCCAGCTCGACCAATGGTGATTTCGGCAATCAAAATCGGCAAACCAATCAACAGGATGCACAAAAGGTAAACCAACACAAAGGCTCCACCGCCGTTTTCACCGGTAATGTAGGGAAACTTCCAAAGATTGCCCAAACCGACCGCGGAACCAATCGCTGCCAAGATAAAAACGGTTTGGGATGTCCATGCTTGGGTTGAAAGTTTCAACTGCGCCATCATTATTCCTTTATAATAACCTTACTTATTTGTTACAAAATTATATCAGATATGCATATTCATGCGAATTATTCCCTAAAAGACCGAAACACCTTCAAAATCGACATCAAAACGCAGTATTTTGTCGAAATCAGCAAGCAATCCGACATCCCGGTGCTTCGATCGGATATGAAACTCGCCGTGCTCCCGTGGGTCATTATGGGCGGCGGCAGCAATATCCTCTTCACTCAAGATATGGAAAAGGTGGTGGTCACCTGTCAGTTTGACAAAATTCGGGTGATGAAAGAAGATGCCGAAAACATCTGGCTATCGGTCGGAGCCGGCATGCAATGGCACGAATTTGTAAAATATACGGTTGAAAACGGCTACTGGGGATTGGAAAATCTCGCCATGATTCCGGGCACCGTCGGAGCCGCACCGGTTCAAAACATCGGTGCTTACGGTGCCGAAGCGCGCGATACCATTACGCGCGTGCAAACCTTAAACCTCTTTACGGGTGAACGTCAGGAATATCGCAACAGCGAATGCAACTTTGGTTATCGCACCAGCCTTTTCAAGCAAGAGTTTGAAAACCGTTTATTGGTGCACCGCGTGACGTTTCGATTGCGAAAAGCAGGCTACGGACATCCTAATCTTGTGTATGATCCGCTCAAAGAAGCGGTTCTTGACGACTTCCCCAACCTGGAAGCCGTTCGCTCCATTGACGTCTTTGACACTGTTATCAATATTCGTCAGAACAAAGTACCCGATCCGCGCATTTACGGCAACGCTGGCAGCTTTTTTAAAAATCCGCTGATCACCGAAGCCTACTATCAAGAGCTCACCGCCATTCACGGCGATATCCCGTTTCACAAAACGGTTCACAATGAATACAAAATTCCCGCCGCTTGGCTAATTGAACAGGCTGGCTGGAAAGGCCGTACCTTGAGACAAGCCGGTGTTTCCGAAAAACACGCCTTGGTACTGGTCAACCTAGGCAAGGCCAACGGGCAAGACATCATTGATCTGGCCGAATGCATTCAAGAAGACATCGACCACAAATACGGCATTCATCTGGAAAAAGAAGTCATTATTATGAAATGATTCGCGCCGTAGCGCATCAAAAAAGGGCGCTTGCGCACCCTTATCTAATCGTGTCTACCATGATGTGTCCCCCCCCCTTTTTTTAGCGGCAGAGTGACAGCGGGTTACAAAGCTTACGATGTTTTTGCCAGGCCTGGCGATTCTACCTTAACACTGTCTTCAACATACAAAGTGCGTGTTGGGAAGGCAATTTCTGCATTGTGCGACGCAATAATCTCAGCGATTTTAAGCAATACATCTTCCTTCACTTCATGGAATCGAACCCAAACGGTTGTTTTCGTAAAGGTATACACCATAATATCCAGCGAAGAGTGATTATAGGTTACAAAGTTCACTATAAGGGTTTGCGTACTGTCGATTTCCGGATGCTCGCTTAACATCTTTTTAATGTCAGCGGTAATGGACGCCACCTTATCCACATCACAATAACGCACACCAATGGTTTCAGAGATTCGTCGGTGGGTCATACGAGACGGATTTTGCACCGCGATAGTGGAAAATATCCCATTTGGAATATACAGCGGCCGCTTATCAAAGGTACGCACCACCGTCATGCGCCAGCCGATACTTTCCACCGTTCCCTCAATGGAGCGATCCGGCGAACTGATCCAGTCGCCGACATAAAACGGTTTATCCCAATAGAGCATCATGCCGCCCAAGAGGTTACCGATAATGTCCTTACCGGCCAAGGCCACGGCCATAGCGCCCACACCCCCGAAGGCCACCAATCCGGTGATATTCAAGCCCAGCTCGCTCAACACAAACAAACCGGTCACCACAAAAACGGTTAATTTAATGATTTTCGACAAGGCTTCAATGGTCACTGAATCCCAGCGACGGTCTTCGGCTTCGAGCTGCTTCAAGTAAATTTCAATTTCAGCCACCCAGCGCACGGAGAACCAGGCCACGGCCAGAATACCCAAAGTGGATCGAAAACCAAGAATCTGCGGTTTCAGCTCAGTAAAAATCTGGAAATGATTGATCATTGTCAGGAGCGCCAGCACCGACCCCGACAACCAAATGTAAAACACCACCGGACGGGTCATGGCTATCACAATCGAGGATAAGAAAAACCTATTGTGACGCTTTAACTTGCCATCCAATGTCCGAAAAATCAACCGAGTCACCAGATCAACCAAAAACGTCAATAACAGGACAAACAATAACAAAGGGATCCAGACCTGACCGCCAAACACCGCAAGAGAAGCATCCCAAAGTGCTGGATACCAATCCAACAACAAGTTCATTAAGTCGCCCACCATCTGCTCAAACACCGTGGCACCCTTTTCATTCAGGCCGCCAATCCGGTTAATTTCGTCCATCGCCCCACCGGATGACACTTGCAACAGCGATCCAGAAAATAGATTAGACACAATAGTCGCCAGCGAATGCCAGACCTGGCCAATAAACACACTCATCAATTCATTTATAATCATACCGATAGCACCTTTTGATTCTGCTCGTTCAGAAAATGTTCAATTCGGGCAGCCGCCGACTGCCATAACGGGTTCGTCAACAACTGATGCCTGCGCAGTGTACCTTTACCGTGCAATCGAATCAAGCGTGCATGGGAAGCCGCATCCGACTCCCAACGTACCCGGCTCAAGACCGCATCCGCAGCCATAGAGTCATTGCACACCAGCACCAGGTCGCATCCAGCCTTCAAGGCCAGCGACACACGTTCCGGTGCCTCACCATAAGCCGCCGCTGCATGCATCGACAAATCATCACTGATAATCGCCCCATCAAAATGACACTGACCGCGCAACACCTCCTGTAACCAGACACTCGAAAACCCAGCTGGCCAATCGTCCACTTGCGGATAACGCACATGCGCCGGCATCACCGCTTGCACCCCATGCTCAATCAGCTTTAAAAACGGCTGCAGATCGGTTCGTGCAATGGTATTAAAATCACGTGCATCCAACGCCACTTCCAAGTGCGAATCGGCCTGAATGTACCCATGCCCTGGAAAGTGCTTCGCCACTGAGGCCATGCCCGCTTTTTTCATACCCTGCATCACGCTCAATGCCAATTGCCCCACAATGACCGGATCCCGATCAAACGATCGGTCACCAATCACTCGACTGTCACCGTAATCCAGATCCACCACCGGCGCAAAGCTGAAATCCACGCCCACCGCGAGCAACTCCGTCGCCATCATCCACCCCACGGTTTCAGCCATGGCCTGCGCCTCCTGAGCGGAGCAATGAAAGACGTCTCCAAGCAACCCCATTGCGGGTAAACGCGTAAACCCCTCCCTGAAACGCTGAACTCGCCCCCCTTCGTGATCCACGCCAATCAATAATCTCGGGTGGCGCAGTGCATGAATTTGATCCGTCAACGCCTCAAGCTGTGCCATTGACTCAAAATTGCGCGTGAATAAAATCACCCCCCCGACCAAAGGATCTAAGAGCCGTTCCGCTTCCTGCGTCTGCAATTCAATGCCTTCAATGTCCACCATTACACACCCTAACGGCATGGCCTGCCCCAGCATTTTTTTCATCATGTTTTCGTTCTCGTTTTTGGCATAACGACGATTATAACGGCATTTCGCTTCCAACCTAAGCCCAACGGCAACACAACACACATTGAATGAAAGGTTTTATCAAACACTGGCCGTTATTCTTCGCTATAATGACCGAAACCCGTGTCGTATCCGGCATTTTTTAGCGTTTAGGGAATTACACACACTCACGAACACCTCAAATAAAACGTCCAATTCAATGCCTGAAAAAAATTGCACCACAAATTAGCCAGAGACTTATGCCGCAAAGCAAAATACTCATCCCGACATTGTTTTCGCTTTTGATTTTGCTGGTGGTACTCATCGGGTTACATGCCTATACCGACAAACGGCAACACGAAATGACCCAGTTGGCCTATCAACAAAAATCCCAGGAGATTCATAATACTGTGAATACGCTCATCCAGAACCAGATGAGCGAGCTCACGTTTATTGCGTTATCGCTGGCGCAGGACGCTCAACTCAAACAGGCGCTCATAACGCACAGCCCGAACAATTTATCCTATCAAGACTATCTGCACACTTTGGCCGAACATTCCGACTTAAAGCCCCTTTGGCTGCACATTGTCGATCGCGACGGCAACAGCTTTTACCGAAGTTGGACGCCCAAGCGGGGCGACAATGTACTCGATGCCAGACGGGATCTGCAAAAAATGCTCCAAGCACCGCAAATTCTCCAAGTCGTCAGCACGGGTCTCTACGACATGACCTTTAAATCCAGTGTGCCCATCTATGACAAACAGCAACAGAACAAGCAACTGGTTGGGGTTTTCGAAGTCATCGGAAAATTTGCGCCCGTGGTCTCGCACCTTAAAAAACGCCATATCGACAGTGTGTTATTAGCCGACCCCGTCTACAAAAACCAGATTCACACCCCTTTTTCAAAGCGCTTTGTTGGATCGGCGTATCTGGTCAACCCAGATGCCCGTAACGACTTAATCGACACCATCACTCGGCATAACCTGCTCGCCTACAGCGAACGACAGCCTTACTTTGTCGATCATCGCCACCAGCAGCTGGTGGTTTTTTACAAACAGCCCAATATCGCGGGTGACCCAATGGGACACTTCTTCTTTTTTTACCCACTGTCGTTGATTGAACAAAATCTCAAAGCCTTCAACCCCTTCTACCTGTATCTGTTCACGCTGCTGGTGTACCTGTTCGCTTTAATCTCCTATTTTTACTGGTCGTATCAAAACCGTGCCCGTCAAATTTTCGACTTCAATACCCACTTAACCGAAACCGTCGCGCTCAAAACCGAAGAACTTTCCGATCAAAAACAATTCCTGCAAAACGTAATGGATGGCGTGACCGATGCCGTGACGGTTTACGAAATACGCGACCATCAGCCCATCAAAGTTCTCATAAACCAAGCGGCAAAACAGCCCCCATTTACCGCGCCAGCCGCTACTCAAAACACCCTGCGCAACGCCGTGAACCGGTTCGAGCTCTATTCCATTGGTCGCTTTCAAAAAGCCTGCCACACCCTCGTCATGGACACTTTCCAGAACAGCCGTGACCACCAAAGCGTTCTGGAGTACGAAGATGACCACCAGCAAACCCACTTCTTTGAAGTGAGCGCCACCCCGCTACTCGACGCTCAAAATAAACCGGCTTATGTGATACAACTCGGGCACGACATTACCCACTATCTCACCATTCAAAATCAAGTCAAACAACAGAAAAACGAACTCGATTTTATCGCCTTTCACGACCCTTTGACCGATCTGCCGAACCGCGCACTCTTTTTAGATCGACTCAATCAAGCCATTTATCAAGCACAACGCAACCAGACGAAATTGGCCGTATTGTTTATCGACTTGGATCGCTTCAAGGAAATCAACGATGCCTTCGGTCACAACAGCGGAGATGAGGTTCTAGTCGTTTGCGCCAAACGTCTACGAAAATGCCTGCGACGTTTTGACAGCCTGGCGCGATTGGGGGGTGATGAATTCAGCGTATTGCTGAACGCACTGAAAAATAACAATGAGATTATCAATACAATCGACAGCATCATTCATCAGCTTTCGGCACCCATTCACCTCGGCGAAGAAGTCTTCCACATCACCGCCAGTATCGGCGTCACCGTCTTTCCGCATGACGGAATGGATGCCGACCAATTATTAAAAAACGCCGATGCCGCCATGTATCAAGCCAAAGAGGACGGTAAGAACACCTATCACTTCTACACCAAAGAAATGACCGATCTCGCCGTAGCACGGCTTTCAATGGAAAATGACCTGCGCGAGGCCATGGCCAAAAACCAATTTGAGCTTTACTATCAACCGCAATACGATGTGGACACGGATACCATCATCGGGTTTGAAGCCCTGGTACGCTGGATTCACCCAGAGCGCGGCCTCATTTCACCGCAGGACTTTATTCCCATCGCCGAAGAAACCGGTTTGATTTTGCAACTGGGGCGGCAGGTTATCGACATGGCCACACAAACCATTGCCGAATGGCGACGCGCTGGATTGACACAGGGACGGCTGGCCATCAATGTTTCAGCCAAACAACTGCATGAAGCGCGATTCACTCAAATACTCAGTGCGCTCCTGGACAAAAACGACTGTTTACCGGAATGGATTGAAATTGAAATAACGGAAAGTTGTGTCATGACAAATATTGAAAGCACCCTCAAGCGTCTGCAACAAATCCGACGGCGCGGCATCACCCTCTCCATTGACGATTTCGGCACCGGCTATTCCTCTTTGGCGTATTTAAAACGCCTTCCGATTACAAAAGTCAAAATCGACCGTTCCTTCATCTGCGACCTACCGGACGACAAGGACGACGCCGAGATCACCAAAGCCATTATTTCCATGAGCCAAAGTCTGAATCTGGCGATTATTGCCGAAGGCATTGAAACCGAAGCCCAGCGGGACTTTGTTCGTGCCGAAGGCTGCCACCTGATTCAAGGGTATCTCTACAGTCACCCTCTAAGCAAAGCCGATGCCACCGCCAAACTGAAAGCCCTGCCAACCGCCTCAAATCCGAGTCGTCCGCGAACGAACATCCAAACGATCCCGCCACTGATCCCCTAACAAATTCACCCCCAACACCACCAGCATTAACGCCAGGCCGGGTGCCCACACCAAATGCGGTGCCACCAGCAAATAGCGCGTCCCTTCGCGAATCATATTCCCCCAAGAGGCCTCAGGTGCCTGAACCCCCAAGCCCAGAAACGACAACCCTGCCTCCGAAATCACCGCACCGGCGATGCCAAACGTGGCCTCCACGCCCAAGGGTGCCAACATCAACGGAATCAAGTGGCGAAACAGAATCCAATGCGTCGGCACCGCCATCGCTTTGGCCGCGAGAATATGCTCGCGTTGGCGTAAACTCAACGTCTGCGCCCGCGCCAAACGGGCATAACCGACCCACCCCACCGTCACCAGCGCAATCACCACATTCTCGATGCCCGGCCCTAACACCGCCGCCAGCGCAATCGCCAGCAGCAGACCGGGAAAAGCCAGAAACACATCAATCACCTTCATAATCAGCCGATCCGTCCAGCCACCGACATAACCGCTGTAAACCCCAATAGTGGTGCCGATCAACGCCGAAAACACCACCACCGACACCGCCACCAGTAACGAGGTTTGCGCCCCCATCAACAGGCGATCCCAAACGGGACGACCCAATTCATCATAGCCCAGCCAGCTCTGAGCATCGCCTAATGCCAGCAAGCGATCCAGTTGCACCTCTATGGCTTGGGTTCCAACAAACGCGGCTCCCACGGCCATCGCTAACCAAGCCAGCACAATCAAATACGGAACCCCATAAAACCAGCGACCCTCGGTCACGTAGGAGACAAGCCTAATCTTCATTTGTTATTGCCCCAACCGAATACGCGGATCCAGCCAAGCGTAAACCACTTCCGTCAAACCATTCACGGTTATGTACGCCACACTGATGATTAAAATACACGCCTGCACCACCGGATAATCGCGCCGCTGAATCGACTCCACCAGCAATTGCCCCAGGCCTGGCCAATCAAACACCACCTCCGTAATCACCGCCCCGCCCAACAAAGTGCCCAATTGCAAGCCCAGAATCGTCACCACCGGCAGCAACGCATTGCGCAAGGCGTGCTTTCCAAACACCGTTCGAGGCGGCAAGCCCTTTGCCTGAGCGGTGCGAATATAATCTTCATGAAACACTTCCAGCAAAGACGCCCGCAGCATACGCGCCAGAATCGCCGCCAAGGCCGTTCCCAAGGTCACCGCTGGCAGCACCCAAGACCAAGGCTGCTCCGCCCCGCTCACCGGAAACCAAGCCAAGCCAATGGCAAACACCAAAATCAGCATCGGCCCCAGCCAGAAATTTGGAATGGAAACCCCCAGCAACGACACCGTCATCGACACGTAATCCGGCCAGTGACCGGCACGCCGCGCCGCCCAGAAACCCAACGGAAACGCCATCAGAATGGCAATCAACATCGCCATAACGGTTAACTGCAAGGTGTATGGAAAGCGTTCGGCAATCAAACCGGAAACCGGTTGCTGATAAAACAGCGACTCACCCAAATTGCCTTGCAGCAACCCCGCCAAATACTGCCAGTATTGCTGCCAAATCGGGAGATCCAGCCCCAACTGACGCCGCAGCGCGGCTTCGTCCGCTGGACTCGCCCAATCCCCCAGCATCACCACCACCGGATCACCGGGCACCAGATGAATCAACAAAAACACCAAGGAACTGACCAGCCAACTGATCAATAACACCGACCCAAATAAGCGAGCAAGAAACCCGATCATTTCAATAGCACCACTTCAGTGCCAACCGAAACCTGGTCGAACAATTTCAGTAGATCCGCATTGCGCATCCGCACACACCCATGCGATTTCGGCCAGCCCATCGGCTCCGTATCCGGGGTACCGTGAATGTAAATATAACGCTGCATGGTATCCACCTCTCCCAAACGATTCACCCCTTTCTCCAAACCGGACAACCATAAAATGCGCGTCAAAATCCAGTCGCGTTGGGGATACTGTCTCGCCAAGGCGTCCGAGTAGATTTCCCCTGTGGGGCGACGGCCGACAAACACCGCATTCAAGGGCTGGCCTTCACCGATTTTGGCACGAATCAGATGACGCCCCAACGGCGTCTGCCCGGAATTTTTCCGAGCACCGACCCCGTTTAACGCGGTACTGACGGCATAAGTCTGCAGAGGCTCAAGGTCTTCTGCCTTGCCCCAAAGCGATAAGGTTTGTTGAGAAATGGAAATTCGAAGAAACACAAGCGGCCATGGTGAAAAGAAAAGCCTATTTTAACCCGTTCGCCGTGATAATGTCAGCAATCGCTCGGTTCAGCACGGGCGAGTGGGTGTTGAAACCCTAATGAAAACCGCCAGGCCTGAAAACGGTGACAGATTGCGACCTTTGCGGTCACACCTCTGCCGAATGGGAAGCGCCCGTTGTCGGCTGAATCTCTGTGGGCTGAATCCTTGTGGGCTGAATAAAAATGGCCGATTGATAAGAATCCCAAACCAAGGCCTCCATATCCAGCGCCGCATTCCAGCCTTTTTGACGCATCCGAAACGCCGACTTCATCAAGCCTTCCAACAAAGCATTCGCCCATTTGGCATTCACGCCCGGCTTGACCACGCCCTGCGCCATCAACGTATCAAAAAACGCGGCAAAGCGTTCTTCAAACACTCGAAAGCGCTCGATTAAGGCTTCTGGGCACCCTTTCTGCTCAAACAGATCAAACAGAAAATTGTAATCCTCTCCCAGACGGTGCGTCTTTTTCAAAACCGATTGCATCTGAGCAATGGGCGGCACCGTTTCTTGCTGAGCTTCGTCCAGCACTTGAACCACGCGATCGACGAAGTCATCGCCAATCGCCTGCAAAATCGCATCCCGTCCGCAAAAATGACGATGCAACGTCATGCGGCTGATACCGGCTTCGCGGGCGATGTACTTCAAAGGCGCACTGTAATCTTCATTCCACACGGAAACCGCAGCACAGATGATTTTTTCACGCGTATTTTTCAAATGACAATACCCTTCTATCTCAATGTAATTTCTCAGAACGGATCCTTGACGGTTTCGCCCCGAACACCCTCTGAGCCACTGCGTGACTCTCAAACCCGCTCAGTACAAATTGGTGACTTAGTTGGCGTCAGTGCCCGTCGCCCTGGTCACATTCAACAGACCGTCAAAACGGCCGTCCGCATAGAGTTGATACCCCAGAATCCCTTTTCGCAATATCGCATACTGATCTTCATACCACAAAGGCACCACCGCCAGGGTTTCCTGCAAATGCACCTGCAACGCACGATAAAGTGCGGCCTGCTTTTGCAGGGATTGCGTCTCACCCGCTTCGCGTATCAAACGATCCGCTTCGGCATCACGATAACGCCCGCGGTTCGCACCTTTTGGCGGAATCGCATCACTGTCGAACACATACTGGAAAATATCCGGGCTTTTCACGCCGACCCAGGCCAGGCTATAAAGCTGAAAGCGCCCTTGCTTAATATCGTTGTAAAACGTCCCCCAATCATAGCTTTGCACCTTCAAATGAATGCCCACTTGGCGCAACTGCGATTGATAAATCGTCGCCAAGCGGATGCGCGTGGGGTCCGAGGAGGTTTTATAGCTGAACTCCAGCATTCCCTCAGAATTCACCAGGCCTGGGTGTTTTTGCTTTACCGCTTCAACCAATGCCCGCGCATGATCAGGACGGTAGTCAAAGCCGTGCAACCCCGACACGCCGCACCAATGTTCCGGCACCAGCAGCCCGCCAGCCAAACGGGCATGACCGTTAAAAACGCTGTCAATAATCGCTTGACGATCAATGCCAAACGCCAAGGCCTGGCGCACGGGCAACTGCGACAATAACGGATCATCGAAATTAAACCCGATGTAACCAAAACTGGTGCCCCATTGCCACATCACCTCTAAGTCGTCACGTTGTTGACAATACTCAACCAATTCCGGCGACAAATCGTTCTGCACAATGTCCAGTTCACCATTACGCAGCTTGAGAACACGCACCGTGGCATCCTTGACGGGCAAAAATACCAGCCTAACCTGATCCGGTCGCCGCAACACCAGTTTCTGTTCGGTCATGGACACAAACCGACAGGGTCCCGACCCCACCGGTTGCGACTGAAAAAGATGCCCAGCTTTAATGAGCGCTTTCGGTAAAATCCCAATGACAAGGCGTCCCGCAAACAAAGCATCCGGCTGTGCAAGCCGAAAGTCCACCACCCTGTTGTCAACCACCTCAATGGTCTGAATATTTTTCAGCGATCCACGGTGCGGGGAGCCGAAATCGGGATTCAGAACCGATTCATAGGTCGCCGCCACATCGTCAGCACTCAGGCGATCACCGTTGTGAAACACGGGGGTTTGCGTCAACGTAAAGCGATAATGTGTCGGCGTGATAAGCTGCCACTCCGCCAAAGCGGGCACGGCTTCAAAGGCTTCGTTAAAATCCACCAGCGGCTGATACAACAAACGATTGATGCGACTGGACAAGGCATCGGTCGCCTTGCGCGGATCCAGCATTCTTGGACGACTGGTCAACCCAAAGCGAATCTCACCACCTTCAGTCAACGACGCATCCGCGCAACCGCCCAACCAGCTTGCCGTTGCCAGCGAAGCGGATGAGGCGGCAGCCATTCGAATCAACTCACGACGACTCGGCATCATGCAAGACAAGCGGTACAAAATGACGTGTTTTCATAAAACCGGGATAAGCGTGATGGCTGGCCAGTCCAACTCACGGATCCATCGGATCCAGTTTCGGCATTGGCTCCTGACTTGGATTGGTGAGAATCTCATCGTAACCCTGCAATTTTTCAGGGGTCAGACTGCCGGCCACCGCCTCCAGTTTCAAACGACTGAGGACCACATTATGCAGCGACTCCGCCAAGTTTCGTCTGGCTTGGAACATATTGGTACGCGCCGTCAAGACTTCCAGCAAGCTTTTCAAACCAACTTTATAGCCTTCCTCGGCGGCTTCCAGAAACGCATCATTGGACTGCACCGCCGCTCGGTTGGCCGTCACCAATTCCAAACCACGCTGAACATTGCGCACCTGCACTCGCGCATCCAGTCGAGCGGTTTCGCGTGCATTTCGCAAGCCTTCAGTTGCCGCCTTGTAATTGGCACGCGCCTGAGACACTAAAGACGTGGTACTGCCGCCGGAATAGAGCGGCAGGCTCGCATACACCCCTACGGTTAAATCATTACGATCCTGATATTGCGAACTGTAACCGGAAGGCGTGTCCATGTAATTATAATTGCGATAGCCCGCCTGCAGATTGAACTGTGGCCAATAACCGGACTTCTGCACTTCAATTTCCTCCGACGCCACTTTGGTGCTTTCTTGCTGCTGCAACACTTCGAGGTTATCGCCTTCGGCACGGGTTTCCCAATCTGTCATATCGAGTTTGATGTCCGGCAACTGAGTATTCAGCGCAATCACTTTCAGCTCATTGACCGGTTTGCCCGTCAATTTCATCAGCTCGTCATAGGATTTATCCACTTCATTCTGTGCACTGATGCGATTGGAAGTCGATAAATCGTAACTGGATTTGGCCTGCAACACGTCCGTGCGGCTCGACAAGCCAACTTCAGCGGAGGCCTTCGCTCTTTCCCACTGAGTCTTATCCGCTTCTTCATTGGCAACCGCTAGGGTCAAATCCTGCTCGGCCAACACCACTTTAAAATAGGCGTCCGCCACACGCACAATCAAGTCCTGTTCAGCAAACTTGATCTGATATTCGGCTTGTTTCAATTCATAGTTGGCTTGCGTGTAGTTCGACCAATTGGCATGGTTGTAGAGCGATTGATCCAAACTGACGCCCAGCTCACCAGTGGTCACATCGTTCGCCTTTTGGTCGCTGTCACGTTTCGTCAAACCCCCATCCACAGAAATCTGCGGCAATAAAGGCGACTTGGCAATGTCCACCACCTGCTGATTCGCTTCATAAACAGCGCGTGCTTCCGCCAGTCGGGCATCATGCAACACCGCCATCTGATAAATATCCACCAGCCCCGGTGCTGACCAGGCCTGGCCGGAAACCACCAGCATTGCGGCGGCCAAAGGCTTTAAAAATCGGGCTTGAGGCCGTGTAGGCGCATTCAACGCATTCGATCTAACTGATTTTTTCATGATCACTCCAGTTGCAATAAGGTCGTTGGCTTAAACTAATGTTGTAATATCGCGGAATATCCGTGACTTCCTGTCCAATCCAATCCGGCAGGCGCACCACTTCCTGTTCGGACGACAGCTCCACTTCCGCCACAATCAAACCGTCATTATCGCCTAAAAAGCGATCGACTTCCCAAATATGTGACTCGTATGTAACATAATAACGCACTTTTTCAATCACCGGCCCCACACACAAGGTATCCAGCATCCGCCTCGCATCGTCCGCGTCAATTGAATATTCGTACTCATCGCGACTCAAGCCGATTTCCAAGCTCTTGATATTAATATTGGCCGCCTCCCCTTCCAAACGAATGCGAATTGAGCTTTTGCTGCCGCCTTGGTGAATATCGTTCAAATACCCCTGTGCAAAATGCACCTGCTTATCCGCCAGGGTCTCCCAATCGCTTCCCGTTACCAAAAATTTACGTTCAATTTCTCTGGCCATAAGCCTTCCGTACGCCTTTTATTTTGTATTTTGTCTGCTGGAGGTCCTGCTGAATCACCGCTCAGGGCGCGGCAAAGACATTGGTAGACAGATACCGATCACCCCGGTCACACACAATGGTGACAATGGTGGCGTTTTCGGTTTCACGCGCCACCTGCAAGGCGGCCGCCATGGCACCACCGGAGGAAACACCGGCAAAAATCCCTTCCTTGACGGCCATCTCTCGCATGGTGTTTTCCGCCAGCGATTGCGACACATCTATCACGCGATCCACGCGGCGGTCATCGTAAATGGCGGGTAAATAGGCTTTCGACCAGCGGCGAATACCGGGAATCGACGACCCTTCGGTGGGCTGCACCCCAACAATCTGCACCGCATCGGACTGTTCCTTCAAATACATGGAGGTGCCCATAATGGTGCCAGTGGTGCCCATCGCACTGACGAAATGCGTGACTTCGCCTTGCGTGCCGTGCCAGATTTCCGGCCCGGTGGCATGGTAATGCGCCATCGGATTATCGGGATTCGCAAACTGATCCAACACAACCCCCTCCCCCGCCACCTGCATCGTTTGCGCCAAATCCCGCGCGCCTTCCATGCCGGTTGCTTGCGACACCAAAATCAACTCGGCACCATAAGCGGCCATGGACGCACGGCGTTCCATCGACATATTGTCCGGCATAATCAATTTCAGGCGATAGCCCATCAGCGCCGAGGCCATGGCCAAGGCAATGCCGGTATTACCGCTGGTGGCTTCAATCAAGGTGTCCCCCGGTTGAATCTCGCCGCGCTTTTGCGCCTGACGAATCATATTGACGGCCGGACGATCTTTTACCGACCCCGCCGGATTATTGCCTTCCAGTTTCGCCAGCACCACACTGTTCGTATCCGGATGCACCAACCGCTGCACCCTTACCAACGGCGTATTGCCCACTGTATCCATTAAGGTCTGGTACATTTTTTCTTCCCTTGAATTCAAGTCTTCAAGCCACGTCATAATAAAGGCCAAACGCAATCAAAACCGGCAACAGCAGGGTTGCAGCCACATTCATTGCCAGCAAAGGGGTTAATTGTATTAAATCTCGGGTACGATTGCGCAGTTTATAACCCATAGCCCACACCCATGGCAGAGTCACAAACCCCGACGCCGACGCCAGCGGCAGCCATTGCAAAAGAATCAGCCAGGCCAGCACCCCATACGCCAGCCCCCAAAACAACAGAAACACCCCAAAACTGCGCGCATGCCCCCATTGCATAATGATATTAAAACGCCCCAAACGCTGGTCGGCCGCTTCATCTGGAAACTGGTTCAACAGCAATAAATTGTTCACCAATAAAAACGGAATCCAAGACACCCAAAAGGCCAACCAACTGAATTCACCGGTCAACACCAAGGTGCCGCCCACGATCATAAAAGGACCAAACGCCAGGCCTGGTGACACCAAGCACAGCCAAGGATGACGAGTGATAAAAGACGTATAGCTGACAATCACCACCACACCGAGCAGCCCAATGAGCAAAACCCACTCACCGCGCAACTGGACGAAAAACGCTCCGAGGGTAATCAAAAACCCCAAACAAAAATAACCGGCCGCCGCCACCGCTTGCGCCGCGCGGGGTTCCACCTGCAAGGCACCGCTGCCACCACTGAACGGAGTTCGCTGGGTGATGGCGTCCAAACCGGATTCGAAATCTTCGTATTCATTCAGCAGATTGACCGCCAGATGCGCCGCCAATGCGGCCAGACAAATCAGAACAAACAGAGGCGTGGACCAGCGATAACCTTCATAGCTGGCCAATGCCGCCACCAACACCATCATCGCCACGGTTAACAACAAAAACGGAGGTCGCATGGCCTGAAGAACGGTCTTCGCCGTTTGCCTAAACGTTGGATTAGAGGCTGTCACCGACATGCGTGCCTCACGAAAGATAACGCGCCAAGCGCGTTTCCCAGCCGGGGAGCCAACGCTGCTCATTGCGATCACGTGGCGACAGTTTCACCCGCAACCGCAACCGCGATGTCGCGGACTCAACAAACGCCCGCAAAGCCGCGGAAAACGCCTCCGATGAGACCGGTTTGGCATCAGACGCCCCGGACAACTCAGAGGGCGTGGATGGCATCGCCAGCAAAACATCCAGCAACCCCCAGCCCTCACCCAAATAACGCTCCTGGGCATTCAACCCGACGCCCTTAAAATTGGCGTAATCAATCAGCGCAAATACGCCGCGCGGCTCACTTGACAAGACGGCAATTCGCTGTGACACCTGGCGTTGATGTGCAGCCGTCATTTGCAGCCAGGCGGCGTCCAACTGCGACAGCAGCCGCCGATAAATAAACTGAGCCTGCAAGCCCTTTGTCTCAGCCAGCCATTGGCGCAATTCGCTTAATGACGGTTCCGACCAGGCCTGGTAAAAAGCGTGGCGATCCGGCCAGGGCGGTTGAAAAGGATTCAGGGTTCGCAGCCAGTCAGGTGCCGGCTGACGTGCCGACACATAAGCCACCATCTGCGGAAAGGTCTGCTGAAACGGAACCGTGACGCCCTTAGGAATCCAGATAAAATGCCCAATACCGAACGAAGGGAAAGGCTCATTATCACTCCAAAAAGTCAGATAAGCCTCTTTGCCGCCGGTTTCATTCTGCTCGATACGAGCCGCGACCCAATTAAAATCGACGGTCGTTGCCTGGGAGGCAAGAAGCGCCGACGGCGCAGGAGCCGCCACGGCGAGGCTGTGACACACAGACCCGCCCAAGCTCACCAAAACCAGCCAGCACCCAGCAATGATTCCAGCGCCCAACCGCTTCAACGTATCAGGCTTCCTGCGCCAAGGTGGCCAGATAGCTGCTTTCCACATTGCGCAACATCGTTTGATACATCACCGGCATTTCCGGCACCACCGACGCCTTCACGCATTCTTGAGCCAGAAGCGATTTTGACCAGGCCTGCATTTTCGGCAACCCAGCCAGAAAATCCACTGAACAGACATTCTGCATTAACGCCAAACGCATAAAAGACGGGGCATAAGCGGCATCAATCAACGAAAATTCGTCGCCATTAAAATAGGTGCCACCACTGTGAACCGCCTCCACTCGCACCAACTTATCGTGCATCGCCTGACGCAAGGATTCAAACTGCGCCGCTTCGGTGGCGTGCGCCAGCTTAAACAGCAACTCACTCAAATCCCCACCAAAAATCATCCAAGCGCGGTTCATCGCCTTTTTCAGCGGATCCGCCGGGTGCAGCGATGGCGGCGTGATTTCATCAACAAATTCTTGAATCACCATGGATTCAAACAATACCGACTTGCCCACCTTTAAAACCGGCACTTTTCCAAGCGGAGAGACTTCGGCAAACCACTCGGGCGGGTTATTCAAATCAATAAAGGTCAAATCAAAGTCCACTTGCTTGAGCTTGAGCACAATCACGGCTCTCTGCACAAACGGGCAGAGCTTAAAGCTGATTAACTCAAGCTTTTCATCCAAAAGCGGGCTGTGAGGTTGCTGGCCGGTCATTTTCTCTCTCCTAACTGATTCAAGTAGTCACATCATACAAACTCAGGTGACCAGGTCAAGAAGGAAGCGTGAAACAAGGCGCGAAAAAAAAGCGCCGATGCGGAGCATCAGCGCTCATCCTAGTTGGAGGAGGATAAATCAAGCATTCAGTACAAGCATTAGGTAACATGACATTTTCTTGCCATTCAAACGCATCACAATTGACGAAAAATCGCAGCTGAAATTACGACAATTTCTGCCATTTTAACCAGCCCATTCGCAAAACACCATAGCTTATTATTATCGGCTAATATCAGAATTTTTTAATGGCATATCAAAAAGTTATACGCTCGACACCCATTACCCATTGAGCGCTGCAGCGTGCTGGGTTAAATTTTATCCGTCAGCACCAGATGTTCGAACTTTTTCAATAAAGTGTCCGAATCCTCCACCCGCTCCGGATCGGTGATAATGCAATCCACCGGGCAGACGCTGACGCAAGTCGGGGTATCGTAATAGCCGACACATTCCGTGCATAAATCCGGGTTGATTTCGTAGATTTTCTCGCCGTAATAAATCGCTTGGTTCGGGCATTCCGGTTCGCACATATCGCAATTGGTGCACCCTTGCAGTATTTTCAAAGCCATAAGCGTCGTTCCTTCAACTTACCCAAGCGATTTCAAACCGACGTGTCGGCCGCTTCATTAACCGCCTCTTTGCTCGCCACTTTGCCCAACTTGGCTTCACGAGCCGCCGCATCCCGCTTCAAGTCGCCACCCCAGGCTTCATTACGCATCACCAAACCGAAACGCAAAGTGTCCAAGTCCAAGCCTTTAAATGGATTCGGAATGCGTACACGCCAACCGGACCCCAAGGCACATTCCACCGGTTTATCGTGATGATCCTGCATGTCCGCCAGCTTCAAGGTCACATTGCCGGCCGGCGTCATAATCTCCAGCGAATCCCCCAGGCAGAATTTGTTTTTCACGTCGATTTCCAGCAGGCTTTGACCGTCACGCTCAATCACATCGACCACCTCACCGACAAAACGCTGACGGTCGGATTTGGAGACGCCGTATTCGTAGTTTTGGTATTCGGAATGCACATGACGACGCAAAAAGCCTTCGGTGTACCCGCGGCTCGCCAGGCTTTCCAAATCGCTCAGCAAATTTCGATCAAACGGTTTACCGGCGGTCGCATCCTCAATGGCTTTGCGGTACACCTGCGCGGTACGCGCCACATAGTAATGCGACTTGGTGCGCCCTTCGATTTTTAAGGAATCCACGCCCATCTCGACCAATTCCGGAATCAGTTCGACGGCACGTAAGTCCTTGGAGTTCATAATATAGGTACCATGCTCGTCTTCATACGCCGGCATATACTCACCCGGGCGCCCTTCTTCTTCCAACAACATCATTTTGTCGGTTGGCTTACCCGCACCAATGGTAACATCCGGTCTCTCAGGCGCCGTGCTGGTCAGGTCGGTAATGTTCGCCACCTGCTCAACAGGAACCCCCACCACGTCGCCCGTTTCGTCTTCCTGGCCTTCGTAAGTGTTGTAGTTCCAACGGCAAGCATTGGTGCAGGTGCCTTGATTGGCATCCCGCTTATTGATGTAACCGGACAGCAAACAACGCCCGGAATAAGCGATGCACAAAGCACCATGCACGAACACTTCCAGCTCCATGCCCGGCACCGCTTCGCCGATTTCACGGATTTCCTGAATCGACAATTCGCGCGACAACACCACCCGGCTGATGCCCTGATCGTGCCAGAATTTCACCGTCGCCCAGTTCACCGCATTGGACTGCACCGACAAATGGATTTCCTGTTGCGGATACTCCGCCCGCACCATCGCAATCAAGCCCGGGTCGGACATAATCAACGCATCTGGCTTCATGGCGATAATCGGCGCAATGTCGCGCATATAGGTCTTGATTTTGGCGTTATGCGCCGCGATATTACTGACCACATAGAATTTTTTGCCCAATGCGTGTGCTCGCTTGATCCCTTTATCCAAGGTCTCTTCGTCAAATTCGTTATTGCGCACCCGCAGGCTGTAACGCGGCTGACCGGCATACACCGCATCCGCGCCATACGCAAAAGCGTACTCCATGTTTTTAAAAGTCCCGGCGGGCGAGAGTAATTCCGGTTTAAAGTTGTCTGCTTTCAAGGCAAATCCTTTATCGTTTAATTCCGAGTTGCGAACCGGGTATCTTACCTTATTTCGGCCAGGCTTGTTCAAGTGTTTGCTGCCATAAAACCCGTTTGTTTTCAAAGGATAATTGCGCATTGGCCGGACTGGTAGAGGGCAGTGAATAAAGCACCAAATCATTCGGTAAAATTTGCGTTGTCATCACCTGTTGCTCAAACAACTTCTGGGCGGCTTTGCCGTTAAACAACACCGATTTCAAAGCGGGAAACCGTTTGAAAAGCGACTCAAAATCATTGGCTTCGGGCTGTTTAATGGCGGAATCCAAGCTACCGGCGCGTTCGCAAAACGCCAAGACATCCCACAGCAAAATTGCGTGCTGTCGGCACAAGGCGATTTTCTGCTCGGTGGTTTCAATTGGCTGCTGAAAAGCCTCCGCGAGAATTGGCCAAAAGGCATTGCGCGGATGCGCGTAATAAAACGCTTTTTCCAACGACGCCACACTGGGCATGGTGCCGAGAATCACCACTTTTGGGTTTTCAGGCAAAATCGGAGCAAATCCGATACAACTGGACATCAATTCGAATCCCTTATTCAACCGGAATCAAACTATTAAAAAACCGCCAGGCCTGGTG